>JAUXWY010000275.1 GCA_030681235.1 Pirellulaceae bacterium
CTGGGAAGGGAACTCGGATGAAAACCGATCTGCCGAAAGTCCTCGTCCCGGCGTTGGGACGTCCGATCATCACCTACGTTCTGGATAGCTTGCGCAGGGCGGGCGTCGGCCGCATTACGGTGGTTGTTGGCTACCGACAGGAACTGGTGCGAGAAGCGCTGGCAAGTTACGCCGATCTGGATTATGCCGAACAAACCCAACAGCTGGGTACCGGACACGCGGTGATGTGCTGTCGAAAAACACTTGAGCCGCATCGCGGTCCGGTGGTGATCGTGGCGGGAGATTCTCCCATGCTGCAATCGGCCTCGATCACCAAACTGCTCGATACGGCCCGGCGCGACAAGTTGGCCTGCCTATTGGGAACCCTGCACAGCCCTGACCCGACGGGACTAGGGCGGATCGTTCGCGACCCCAACGGCAAGTTCGTCGGCATTGTCGAGGAAAAGGATGCCACGGAACAACAACGCAAAATCACAGAAGTCAACATGAGCACGTATGTGTTCGATACTGAAAAATTGTTCGAAGTGCTCGATGCGATCGACAATCGCAATCGGCAACAGGAATACTACCTAACCGATTATCCAACCAAAATGTTGGAACGGAACTGGCCGGTCGACGCGTTACCTGTACTTCAGCCAATTGAAGCATTGAGCATCAACACGATGGAACAATTGACGGCTGTCGAAGCGGCCATGCAGCAACACACCGCGTAGATAGAAAACCACATGGAAGAGTTGAAAATATTCTCAGGTCGGGCCAACCCCCAGTTGGCTCTGGACATCTGCCAATCGCTCAACATCATGTTGGGCGATTGCACACTATCGACGTTTCCGGACGGTGAATTCCATTGCAAGATCGAAGACGTTCGTGGTCGTGATGTGTTTTTGATTCAGCCGACTTGCCCTCCGGTCAATGACACCTTGATGGAGTTGTTGATCATGATTGATACCTGCAAACGAGCCAGCGCCAAACAAGTCACGGCGGTGATTCCCTATTTCGGATATGCTCGACAAGATCGCAAGGACGAAGGGCGAGTCCCAATTACCGCCAAGTTGGTCGCAAATTTGGTCACCCGCGCGGGGGCGGATCGGGTTCTGGCGATGGATCTGCATGCGGCTCAGATCCAGGGCTTCTTCGATGTCCCGGTGGACCACCTCTATGCCTCGAACGTGCTGACTGAACATTTTCGCGAAATGCAAATTCCTTCGGCAGATTTGGTGATTGTTTCGCCGGATGAAGGCAGCATCAAGCGAGCGGTTGGCCATGCAAAGAGGTTGGGGGGTTCGATTGCGATCATCGATAAACGGCGAACCAGTGCCTTGGAGACCACGCAAGAAAATTTGATCGGTGCCTCGGTCGAAGGCAAGGTCTGCCTGATGTTTGACGACATGATTTCAACCGCCAGTTCGATTGCGGGTGCCGTGCGGTTGGTCAAGCAGCGCGGAGCACGTGAAGTTCATGTGGCAGCCACTCACGGATTGTTTGCTGGCAATGCGGTTCAGCGATTGAATGACGCTGGAATCGATAGCGTTGTGATTACCGATACAGTTCCCGTACGTGAGCCGAACAGAATCAACGGACTGCGAGTCCTGACGGTATCGAATTTGTTGGGCGAAGCGATTCGTCGCATTCACCAACATCGTTCGATTAGCGCCATGTTCCAGTCCAAGGTATAGGACTTTGGGCGTTGAATCGAAACTCGCTTCGCAATCGCGTGTCGTACTGGCTGGGGTTTGACCCATCGCCGAGTTGTCGTTCGGGAGATGGGAATCGAACTCTGCCCGGCTGGTGTTTGGTGGCCATCGCCTCGGGTTTGATGGCCGCCGCATTGCCTCCAATCGGGCTCGGGGCACTCGGATTCTTCGCGCCTGCGGTCTTCTTGTTGCTGTGCCTGCCTCCCAAATCACCGGCGAACCTGCGGATCGTGTTTTGGTGGGGACTGATTCAATGGATGGTGACGTTTCATTTTATTCGCCTACCACATTGGGCTGGATGGTTCGGTTGGCCGATCCTCAGCGGGTATTTTGCGTGCTACAACGTGCTGTTGGTGGCCGTCTCCCGTCGTTTGATTCATCGCGGTGAGTTTCCGCCGGCCCTGGTCCTACCGCTCGTTTGGGTGAGCCTGGAGTTATTGCGCAGCACGTTGTTCACTGGATTTCCGATGGGACAATTGGGGCATAGCCTCTATCGCTTCCCATTTTGGATCCAAACCGCCGACTTGGCGGGCGACCTGACCGTTAGTTTCTTCATGGCAATGGTTGGCAGTTCTTTAGCCGTCGTGTTTCTTAGTAAGAGCACTAGGCGGAATATGGCGCTGGCAAGGGTCACACTCGTCCTGAGTTTGGGGTCGATGATTGGCTACGGTTTCCTAAAGTACGAAGCCTTCGAGATCGCCAAATCGGAAGGACGTTTGGTTCGAGTGGGTTTGGTTCAGGGCGCACGCGATGTCCAGTTTGGACTGGAACCGGAAGAAGTCCAAAAACAAGAAATCGCCAGTTTTCGTACTCACCAAATGCTGACCATGCGCGCGCGAGCTGCTCACGCGGGTTTGGTGGTGTGGGCCGAGTCGATGTTTCCCATGACCGATGTTTTGCCATTCGATGCGCAAAAATACCAATCATTGTGGGAGCAGGAAGTCGACGAGCCCAATGAGTCGCGGCAGAAACGGTCCGCGCCCGGACTTCTAGAGCAAGTCCAACATGAATTGCCATTCCAAGTTCGCGAAACCACCGGCACGGGTCCGGTTGGGATCTACACATACCAAACCAGCGTCCCGCTAATCGTCGGGATGCGAAGCCTTGAGCCGATGATCGACGCGGACTACAACGCCGCCGTCTACTTTGATCCGAATGCTCGGGCCGCCGGCCGGTACTTCAAGACTCACTTGGTACCCTTTGGCGAGTTCTTGCCGTTGGGTGAAGTATTTCCTTGGTTCTACAATTTTTCCCCGATGTCGCGAGGTTTGACGCCAGGACACGGGGTGACCGTTTTCCAAGTGAACGATTGTCGGTTGGTCCCGACCATTTGCTACGAAAGCGTCATCGGTCGCTTGATCCGGCGGTATCTTACCGAAAACTCGACCGGCGAGCCAACGACCTCGGCTCGGTCCAAATGCGATGCTCTCTTGAACATCAGCAACGACGGTTGGTTTTGGGGCTCGAGCGCCTTGGAGCTGCACTTGGCCTGCAACGTATTTCGCGCCGTTGAAAATCGGACCACACATTTGGTCGTCTGCAATACTGGCATTTCCGCTGAAATTGCACCCAACGGACAGATCCTTCAAGAAGCCCCGAAGCGAACGGCCGCTCTGTTGATGGCCGATGTCTATCCGCGACCATCGGCGTGGTCGCCAATGTGGTGGCAAATCGGCAACACACCCTGGTGGATCGCAACCGCGATCGTTTTCTTGGGATCCGTCCGATCCGTCCGATCCGACAGATCCGACCGATCCGACAGATCCGTCCGATCCGACCGATCCGACCGATCCGACCGATCCGAAATCGAACATGTTTCTTTTTGGAACTTCCTCAGGTAAAATATTGCCGACTGAACGAAGATGGGGTCTGTAGGCAAATCGCCGATTATTTTTACCTTTATCGCGCGGAGGGTAGCTGAAATGAAAACGGTTGTGTTAGGGTTGGATCGCAAACTTATTCGTTCAACCATTCGTTGCGGTTGGATGTTGGTCGTCCTATTGATTAGTTTTGGCCTGACCGCCCCGTTGTCGGCGCAAGACAATCTCGCCGATGTCATCTCTCGGGGCGAACGGAGCGTGGTTCGGATCGACGTCAGCGGTCCTCAAGGCAATTCGATCGGCAGTGGGTTTATTGTCGCGGCTGACGGCATGTTGGTGACGAACGTGCACGTGATGTCGGGCGCCAGTTCTGCGGTGGCCGTGTTTGAAGACGGGCGAAAATTTCCGATCAAGGGCACGTATATTATCGACGCTCCTCGTGATATTTGCGTGGCCAAAATCGACGGCACAAACCTGCCGATCATTCCCATCGCCCCCGCAATACCTCGAAAAGGCGACCAAGTCGTTGCGTTAGGCTGTCCGCAAGGTTTGTCGTTTTCGGCAACGCGCGGGATCGTCAGCGCGATTCGGCTCCGCGATGAATTCCGAGATATGGTCGGACGGCCGAAAGCCGAAGGAACCTGGATTCAAGTCGATGCGTCGATTTCCGGAGGCAATAGCGGTGGGCCACTCATCAACTCCGAAGGGCAAGTGGTCGCCATGAGCACACTGGGTTCAACCGGCGATGCCCAGAACTTGAATTTTGGAATCTCCAACGAAGACATTTCGCGCGCGATCGGATTGGCGAAGTCAGCTAGTTTAGTCGAGCTAAAAGATGGGGTCGGCAAAGTCGAAATGGCCGAGGTCAGCCCCGAAACTTCCAAGAGCATGATCACTCGCGGCGAAATTCCGGCGAGTGCCTTGGAAGAGTACATTGCTCGCGGAAGACGCGAATACAAAGACTTGGCCAAAGACTTGCGGTCCATCGCCACGGACGCCAAGAAGCGACTGGAAACCATGCGGAAAGGCGAAATCGGGATCCGAGGCGATATACCGGCGGACGTGGTATTGGAACGACGAAATACCAATGAACGATACTATTTCCGAAATGATGGAGTGAAGCGGGCTCGAGTTGCGGAACAGCAGAGCTATGTCTCCAAGCTGGAAGAAGTCAAAGCGATGCTCAAGCCCGTCGCCAGCGATGACGCGGTCTTTGCTCTCCTGATGCACGGCGGGCCCTACTTGGACCCGCGGGATGCCAAAAAGATTGGTTTTATGAACGAAGCCGTGGTGTTGGAAGCCTTCAACGAACATGACGTGATTGTCGTTTACAATGACGCGTTATATTTGTTGTGGGTCAAGTCGACGGTGGGTCTATCTTCCGGTCAAACCGTTCAGCCGACGCCCGTCTTCGTTGCCGGTACAGAAACCATGTTGTCGTCACGGGGGACACGTAGTGTGACCGTGCTAAACACTGTCACGGAAACCGAACTGCGCGAAGCGATGTTCGGCAAAGTCGACCCAGCGCTCGCGGAACTCCGGACCTGGAAGGACAGCAGTGGATCCTTTTCCATCGAGGCAAAGTTTGTCAAATTCAGTGGCGGCGATGTCGTCTTGGAAGATAAAGCCGGCAAGGTCATGAACGTACCAGTCGCCCGTTTATCGGCAGAAGATCGCCAACTGCTCGGCAAATAAGATGGATGTCGCATTTCCCAAATGGCTAACGGCGCCGGAAGTGCGGCGAATGATGCGGGGGCCTGGTCCCGATGTTCCTGGAGGGTGTCATCGTCTTCTGCGTGGCAAACAAGCCTGACGATTCCAAGTTACGCCGAACTTTGGGGTTTTTCGTCTAAATAGGCACTACCGTGGAGCGGGGGGCGGTCCGCCGAATCCGCCGCCGCCAAACAAACCGCCGCGACTCTCGAACGCTTCAAGTTGGATCATGCCCGCGACCGTCGCTCCTTCTTTCATGTCCACTTCACGAAACTGGATGGTGCCCTGAATTGTTCGATTCCGTCCAAACCCGCCCGGCCCTCCCGGTCCTCCTCGACCTGGACCACCACCGCCTAGCCCAGTTCGACCCGGACCACCGGCGCCCGGTCCTTCACGACCTGGACCGCCACCGCCTGGCCCACCGCGACCTGGGCCAAAACCACCTGGCCCACCACGACCTGGACCAAAACCGCCTGGTCCTGCGTTGCCGTTTGGTCCGGGGGGAGGAAGTTCCATTAGTTGGCCGCTGATCTTGATCGGTTTCCCGGTCGTCATTTGATCTTTAGGCCACGTCACCGTCAGCATTAGAGGTGGTTGGTCCGCGCGATTCGCCAAGAATACCGATTGATACGAAGCGACGGTTGGCCCACCGAATCCGCCACCGAATCGAGGCGGTACAAAGTCATTGATCGAAACGTTCACTTTGTCAAAGGTGATTTCTTTTCCGTCCAAGTTGGCCTGCAACTTGGCTTCACCACGTTCGTCGCCGGGTGCTATTGGTCCCCAAGTCGTAGCGAATTCTCCGGTGACGTTGCCGATCGGCACCAAATACGCCGGGCTGCGGGGACGATCCGGAACCGAGGCTGGGCCTTTGGCAAGTTCTTGCTTCACAAAATTCCGGCGTTCGCGAATAAATTGGCGCAACTCGTTCATCGATTGAGGAGCTTCCTGTTGTGTTGGCCCCAAAAAAGGTGTCAGCTTTTGTTCCATGC
>JAUXWY010000288.1 GCA_030681235.1 Pirellulaceae bacterium
TTGAGGCTGATTTACATCTTCGAAAAGCACTTAAGTTAAGTAGCACTCAGGAGAAATCGCTTCGTCATCTGCATCAAAGGTACCGTGATGCCTTCACGATTCTACTGGCTCGGTCCGGACGGATTGGCACCGCAAGTGAATCTCAGGTGCAAGATTGCGAGAGATGGTTGGATGGCTGGCGGAACGAATGGGAACAAATACTCTCGGAGAGTCAAGCGAAGACTTTTCGTACGGCCTATGACAGATTTCTGATTCGTAGCTTCGGGCTGCAAACGGTACTACAAAACGATTGGTTGCGAAAGAAGATTTCACTTGAGAGTCAACAAGTAGCGAAGCTTAACGAAGTCATTGCAGAACAACAGAAACATCTGGCATCCATTCATGAATCGAAATGGACGCTGATCAAGTCTGAAGTCACTGCCGTGTTAAACGCCGAACAAATGCAGTTGTTTGATGAGTTGTGTGGTGTTTTTTTTGAAGAATTCAAGCCACCGTTGGAATTGGTCATCTATCAAAATCAATTGCACGAGAGCGACAACGACCGACTAAAAGGTATTCGAGACGATCCGGTTAGTGTATTGTTATTTCCCAGGTACTTTAGACTGTTGCCAAGCGGTGTGCTCTTATCCTCGCCAACGAATTGGCAAGGAACTGGAGGCGCCCGATTGAAGTTTCTCGGTGATTTGGCAGTAAATGGTCGACTGGAGTTGAGCGAAAGCCAGCGAATAGAACTGGATGAAATAACACTTTGGTTTCGGGAAGAGTTGTCGAGACTTCGAAAAGACGAATTAGATCGGTTGTACAAAAGAAAGGATCGAACGAACTTGTCACTTGATGAGATAAAGCGCGATACCGAACAATATCATGCGGCAACGAAACGATTTGAAACTGAGTTTCTCGAGCCATTTGACAAAGCTGTTTCCGAAAAATTGGATGTACTTCTAATCCCGCAGCAACAGCGCCAATTTGAGGACGTTGTACTCAACCATGAGCTTCGCGCGCTAGGTTTGTCGAATGCGCTCGTGTATGGGAACTTAGGAAAACGCCTGCACGTTTCACCGCCTCAACGGGAGCGAGTTGAGAAGATTCGCGACAAACTTACAGAATTGCTCAGCACCGAATTACGGGATTTTGAAAATGAGCTGTTTGCAAAGTTGGGACAGGAACTCGATCCGCAACAACTCGAAAGTTGGAAGTCATTTATTGGATTTCCACTCGCCGACACTCCACCAGCACCTTCCTTTTTGTTTATGTCTGGCGAATTAATAGGCTCCGCGATGTCGTATCGAAGGTGAATCACGAGGCCTGTTCTGCCACAATATGCCTGGTTTTGGACATCCATGCGGACTCTCCTGTCAAAATTTCGCTTCTCAAGTCCAGGCTAAAGCCCCCAGCTTTACTCACAAGCCGTCGTTCATCTCCTAATTGACCTTATTCCGAAGGTACAAGGGCCAGCAAAGCCTGACCTCCCCCCAACGCAGGCACTGATGCGGAATCGACTTTGCCTTCCTTGAGGGAATTTGGTATTCCCTCGTGTCAGGTTCGTCGGACGTTCATGCGCAAGGAGGCGTATTCCGATCGTGGCACCGTTCTGTCGATACGTTTTCCTGTGGATGTTTTTCGCGAGCGGTCTCCACGTGGGCCAGCCGATGTGTACCTACGCGCAGACGTCCATTCCGACGGCGGCCGATTGGGGCGAGGACCAATACGCGATTGCGGCCCAGCATTACCGACAGCAGCGTTGGCAACAGGCGATTGGCCAGTTCCGCTTGCTTTTAGAACGCGAGTCAACCCATTCTCGATCGACCATGGCGAAATTCTTCCTCGCCGAATCGCATGTGCAATTGGAGCAATACGAGGAATGCCTCGGCTATTTCCGAGAATTTTTGGAGCAAGAAAAGAAGCATTCCTTAACCGCGCGAGCCAAATTTCGACTGGGCGAGGCTTACTACCTCTTGGGACGCGACGACGAGAGTATTCGTGAACTATCGGCGCTGCTCGCCAACGATAAAGATCAACAGTTCACCGAGTTTACATTGGCCTACTTGGGCGAGATGTCGCTGAAGCAAGAATCGCCCGCCAGCATTCAGAACGCTCGCGACTACCTGCAACGCGTCTTGCGAGAATATCCCGATTCTTCGTTGCTGGCGCGTTCCCAACTCGGTTTGGCGCAAGCCTACCAGAAACTGGGCGAGACCGAAGCCGCAGAATCGCTGCTCCGCGAATTGCAAAAGAATTTGGACCAGACCATTGCTGAAGAGTCGTCACTGATCTTGGCGGCACTTTGGATCGAGCGTGGCCAACCGGAAGAAGTACTCGCGACCTTGACGGACTCCGCGTTGGCAAACGTCTCTCCCAATCAACAGCCGAAGGCCAAATACTGGCGCGGACGAGCCGAGATGGCTGTCAAGAATTGGGCAAAGGCGGGTTCGTTGATCCTGGAAAGTGCCCCGCAATTGACCGACACGAGATTGCAGCAAGCAGCGTGGTACGACGCCGCCATTTGTTTTTGGCAGGCTGGTGATTTGGGTCAAGCCCAACAACTACTGCAGCAATCGACCGAGAAATGGCCCGCCGGCGACTGGGCTGCCGAGTCGCTATTCCTGCTGTTGCAAGCCGCTGTCAAATCGCAAAACCCGGACGATATCGCAAGCCATGCCGAATTGTTTTTGAAGCGGTTCCCAAGCCACTCCTTGGCGAGCAAAGTACGCGAAACATTGGGACGCCGCGCATTGAACCTGCGCGACCATGCGCAATCCGAAACACAATTTCAAACGCTGTTGTCGACAACGACAACGATCAACGCTTTGGACCGGGCGACCTGGCATTACTTGTTGGCATTGTCTCAGATCGGCTTGGACAATTTGGACCAAGGCCTGCAATCCCTCGACGACTGTTTGAAGTTGCTGCCGGCTGCACAGCCGAGCGATTCCACCGAGCCTCTGGACGCTTGGCTGCGAACGCAATCCACCGACGATTCGCATGTGGCCGTCCGTTCGCGTGAAGAACAACTTCGTGAACAGGCCGGCTTCGCGCGAGCCAGCGTCTTCATGCGACAAAGGAAATGGCGGGAAGCTCTGGTAGCGCAATCGCAGTTGCTGCGTGATAACCCAAGCGGTTCGTTTCGGAACGAACTTTTCGCGGATCGACTGCGTGCACTTGTGGCGATGCAAGATTGGGCCCAATGGTCGATGGCGGCCGAGACCGCAAAAATATGGTTGAAATTGCCGAGCGATCCCGCCGGCGACGCTGCGCCCGATCAACGTTCGCCTGCGGATGATCCGCTCTTGAAAGCGCTCACCACCACGGCTCTTACGGTTGCCGATCACTGGTACGATCGACACGACTACGCACAAGCGGTTTCTTGGTACGACGTTGCCGCGAACGCACCAGACGACGACATTGTCGAACAAGCCCTCAGTGGGTTGGCCTGGGCCGAGTTTCAAACACGACCATCCGCTGAAAGCGAAGCGACGGCCCGTCTGTTGCTCGATCGATTTTCCACCAGTCCACGGTCGGCGGAGATCGGATT
>JAUXWY010000353.1 GCA_030681235.1 Pirellulaceae bacterium
TGCGATTCTTCCATGGCTGCGGCAACAGAAGGTCGCCACTCGACAGCCGTCCCAATTCTCGCCGCCATCTTGCTGGGCTTCACACGAATTTTTCGCGTGGAGTTTTCGGTCGCCTCCACCGAAGGAGGTTCTTGGTCCTGAGCCACAACGACGGGATGGCTGCCAACCAGCGACCCCATCATCGCGACAATCGCGGCACCAATCGTGAAATTTTTGACCGAGTAAGATCGAAAACACGAGGCAAGCGTTCGCATACGGAACCAACCCAAAACGAAATATCAGAGTCGCGGGCGGGAGCCAATCTCACCGCGATCCAAGTATCGCATAGTTGGCGGGCAATTTGAAGTCGCCACCACCCACGCCATCAACAACCGCGTTTGGGATCGAGGTTTTGATGGATTTCCTCGTCGCTGACCGCGTCCGAATTCACCCCGAGTTCGGGTACCGCCACACCGGAAATCCAACACAAAGAGTTGAGAATCACCTTGCGGAATTGGTCGTGTTGCCAATTCACGTGGAAATGGCCGCCGGTAAAGCCGAAGCCACGACCACCATCGGGCCGATCAACGGCCCACATCACGGCCTCCTTGCGACCAACGGCCTCTTGAATATGTTTATAAGGGCCCGCGGGATACACGTATGGCCCATTCCGCACGGCATCGGACGGCGTGGCCACCAAAACCGGCGTAAACTTGACCCCGTCGACTTCTGCGGAACCATTCGCGTCGAATCCATTTCGGAAACGCATGTTGAAATACCATTCGTCTTTGATTTCAAATGGTTCAACGCCTTGACAAATCGGGTGCGTTGGAAAGTTCTCAAACTTCGCATCCCAAATCGGGTTACACGACCACTCGTGTTCGTAATGCCCACCGATCCAATTCTTAAACTCGTCACTCCCCCGGTCTTTGGGAACTTCCACTCCAAAATGCATGCAGCCGAAGCCAATCCCGCGTGCAATGTGCTTTTCCAGCATTTGTAGACGATTTTCTTGAATGGCCGGATGGCCGCCACCACCATCGGAAAAGATGACTATTGCATCAGCATCATCAAAAGTCGACTCGTCGGCGACCCACCCGTCTTCATGTCGCTCGACCGTTAACTCAGGAATTCCTTGGAGGCGTTTTTCCAGCAAGATGGTCCCGGCACGAAACTCATGCATCATCTTCGGGTGACTGGGCCGACCGGCGATCAGAACCAACTTCTTGGCGTCAGGTGAACGACTCGAGCGAACCGTTGGCGTCAGGAGACTTGGGCCAACGGTCAGGCCGGCAAACATCAACCGCAAGAACGTCGAGCGCAACATGGTCAAGTTCCTTCAAGGGGAGATCTGAAAGTCCGCATCGCGACTACGACGCGGCAGGCGCGATTGGCGGTTGGGATACTTCATGCGGCGGAAACATTGGCGGCTCGTCCAGACGAACCGTAGGCAGGTCGTCCAAATCCGTTTCGACAAACATCCTTGCCAATAGCATGTAAAAAGTCGGCACCAGCAACAAGACCATGAATGTTCCGAACAACAAGCCAAAGGAAAGACTGGCTGCCATCGGGATCAGCACCTGGGCTTGAAAACTTGTTTCGAACAACATGGGGGACAAACCCGCGATCGTCGTTGCGGAGGTCAACATCACCGCTCGGAAGCGTCGCTTGCCGGCTTCGACCACCGCATCATGGAGGGAACCTCCTTCGGCAATGATGCGGTTCATGAAGTCCACCAGCACAATCGAATCGTTGACGATCACTCCTGTCAACGCGACCAGTCCGAAAAAGCTAAATAGTGTCAATTCGATCTGCAAAATGCCATGTCCAAAAACAGCCCCGATATAGCCGAATGGGATAATGGCCATGATGATGGCGGGCTGCAAATAGGACTTGAATTGCATGGTCAATAGCGCGTACATCGCCAACAGAGCAATGATCAGACCTGAGAACATGCTGGTGAAGGATTCGGCGTTCTGTTGTTGGGCGCCTTCCCAGCTGACGACCAACTGTTCGCCGGTCTCCGCTTCAAAGTCCGCTTTCAATTGATCCAGGAATCCGTTCCGTACTTGCAAATCGGTGGTGACTTTGGTCGCCAATCCCGACATCGTCGCATCGACGGATGCTGACAACGTGATCGACCGCAACCGATTCACTCGATTGATTTCCGCTGAACTACGCGACAGTTTGGCATCCGCAATTTCGGTCAACGGACGTTTATTGCCTTCGGCGTCGGCGATCATCAATTCGTCGAAGCTGGCAAAAGTCCGTCGTTCGTTTTCGGGCAATCTCACCATCAGACGAACTTCATCACGTCCCCGCTGCATTCGCATGACTTCCACACCGTAGTAGGCATTGCGGATCGCCGTGTACACAGAATTTTCGGAAACACCGAGCGACTTGCCCACGGCGTTGACCGTGAATTGAATCTCTTCTTTGCCAGGCTTTTGATCATCGTCCACATCGTACACGCCCTCAAAGGTATTGAGATGTTCTTTGCAGCGGTCGGCGTACTTCGTCAGCAAATCCGCATGTTGCGATTTGCACAACAGTTTGAATTCGATCGCGTCGCCGGGAGGGCCCATCGACTGAGCTCCAAATCGCAACGCTTGGGCGCCGGAAATCGAGCCGACTTCTTTGCGCCACGCGTTGATAAGATCTTCACTTGATTTGGAACGCGAGCCGACCGGCGTCAATTCGACCAAGATATTCGCCACGTGGCTGCCAGCCGATATTCCATTTGGACCGCGAAGTTCGTTTCCGGTTTCACCCAAACGTCGCAGGACGGTTCGCACCATGGTCCCGCTGCCCGCTTTCTCCAATTCCGAAACCGCTCTTTGCAAACCGGCTTCGATTTTTTCGGCAGCTACACGGGAATAATCTTCACTGGTGCCGTCCGGAAACGCGACCGAAGCCTCGACAATCTGCGAGTCCAAGTTCGGGAAACCCGTAAACGGAATGTGTCCGCCAGCGACGAGGCCGCCCATAAAAATCAGTAGTGCTAGGGCCGCAGAAATTGCAATTTCGGGGTAGTGCAGGCAACGAACCAAGATCGGGGAATAAACGTATTCGACAAACCACTTCAATGCAGCATCGCAGCGGTGCCGCAACATTTCGAGCAAAATCGTGATCGGGCGAAACACATACAAGACCGTTCCGATCATCGAAAGAAACAAATTGCGACGATGGGCTAGGTGACACGGCAGAACAAGCACGCTCTCCGCCAACGAAATCACAAGCATCGCGATCACGGCCAAGGGCATCACCGCAATAAATTTGCCCATCACTCCGGATACATACATCAGGGGTACAAACGCAATCACGGTGGTCGCAATGCTGGCTGTAACCGCTGGAACCACTTCGGCCGTTCCTTCTACGGCAGCCTGCGTGTACCCCATCCCCATTTCGCGTTTGTGATAGACGTTCTCACCGACCACAATCGCGTCGTCCACGACGATTCCCAATGCCATGAGGAACGAAAACATGGAGAGCATGTTGAGGGTTTGGTCGGCTCCCAACAATACGATTCCCGCCCCCAGCATCGAAATAGGTATCCCCAACGCGACCCAAAACGCCAACCGCAACTCCAAGAACAGCGCCAAAACAATAAACACGCAGAGGAGTCCCTGCAGTCCGTTGCGGATCAACAAATCAATTCGATCTCGCACGTCGATGGACATGTCGCCCCATTGATGCAGTTGGTACCCGACAGGCAACTGTTTTTCGGCCACGTACTTCTGCACCGCGTTCACGACCGTAAACAGGTCTTCGTTCGAGGCACGGTTGATGTTCAAAGTGACGGCCGGTCGTCCGTTGACATGTTGCTGGAGGGAGAACTCATCGAATCCGTCGACAATGGTCGAGAGTTCGCCCAAACGCACCGGGTCGCCTGTATCTCGGTTCAGGATTTCAAGCTCGGCAATTTCAGTACCGAGTCGGCGTTTGTTGTCGCCACGAATTAGAACTTCTTGACTGTCCGATCGAATCTTGCCGGCAGGCAATTCCAGGTTCTCGTTCCGCACGATGGCCGCGACTTGTTCGAGCGTTAAACCATATTGCCGCAGCTTGTCTTCTTCGATCTCGACACTGATTTGGTAAGGCTTGGCTCCCATAATTTCGACGGTCGAAATGACAGGTTTGCCACCCGGGACGATCCAACCCCGGAATAATTCCCGAAAGAAATTCTCTGCTGGGGCGGCGTTTTGGACCAGTAACTCGTCGCGAATTTGATCCGCCAGCCCTCGCAACTGCAGTTCCAGCACGTCCGGTGGCATGCTCGCCTCGGCGCCCTCCGGCGCCATCAATGCCAAACGAATCGCAGTCGTGCGAAAGGTAATCGTCCGAACTTCCGGTTCCTCGATGTTCTCGGGAAATCGACGCCGAACGTTGCTGACTTGGTCGCGAATATCCGTGAGCACCGTCTCTTTATTGACCCCTCGGTCTAGCTCCATAATCACATAGCCAAACCCCTCCTTGGCGACCGAAGTGACCTTCTTGATTCCGTCCACGCCACTGACGGTCTCTTCGATCACCTGGCAAATACCGGTTTCACACTCCGTCGGCGTAGCGCCCGGATAGGGAACGGTGACCAAGGCAACGTCCAATTCGAAGTTCGGGAAAACTTCGCGTCGCATGATGATCAGGCAGACAGCTCCCACGATGACCCCGCAGATCACAAAGCTGTTCATGGCCGGTGAATTGGCAATCGCCCAGCGAATGACGGATTTCATCAAAAAGTGACCTTTAGTTGCTTCGCTCTTGGGCGGGAACTTTCTCAGATTCCCCTTCGGGCGTCGTTGATTCTTGGCTTGTCAAACGAGCTTGTTCCGGATCTATTGTATTGCGTTCTCCCCCGGGTGTCGGAATGCGATTGGGAACGACTTCGACCACCATGCTGGACGTGTACGTGCCGACGGGCGTGGTAACGACGCGATCGGTCAGCAAAAGTCCATCTCCGACCAATGGGACAACCACGCGCCGTCCGCTGGCTGACTCGAACGTGTTCACCACGTCAACCCGTTGCATGAGCAACTTGCCGTCGCGATACAACCATACGAGATTGCCCGGCAGCAGGCTTCGGTTCGGCAAATCCACAAAGAATCGATTGAGTGCTCGCAGTGGTTCCGTCGGCAATTCAATTCGCATCTTGACAAACATTCCTCGGATCAAAGCTCGATTGCCGCGACTGCCCACCGTGATCGGCTGTTCGACACTCACGCGAACCGGAATTGTCTTGGTTCGCTCGTCGACACCCAAACCATCAAAGCGATCCAAAACGCCGGTCCATTCCAATTGTTCCGAGCCCGAGGCATGACGGATTTGAACCGGTACCCGCGGAATTCGGTAGGCGATCTCGGTCCCCTGAACGTTGTCCGATGCTTGAGCCGCAGCCTGGGGTGCATGTTGCCACAGCCAATCCAGTTGATCTTGCCGCAAGTTGCAGCGAACTTCAGCCCGCGACGTGTCCTCAAACACCAAGATCGTTGCCCCCGGCTGCACGAACCCATCCATTTCGACGTTCTCGCTGATGATCACCCCGTCGGCCGGCGCCGCGATGATGCAACGAGCTCGCCGAATTTGAGCCTGCTCCAAGTCCGACCGGCGTACGGCTTGGGTACCCAACCAGCGATTGCGGCTTTGTTCAAGTAGGCTCACACGGCTGGTTTGCGTCGCCAGCGCGGTCTCGGCGGCCAACACGGCTCGTTGTGCCTGGTCCAGTTCACTCTTCGAGAATCCCGCCCCGGCATCGAGCTTGCGTTTAAGATCAGCGTCTTGTAACTCTTTGTCGTTGGTGGCAATCCCAACCAATTTCTTGGCTCCCGCAATTTCAACTTCAAGTTCCTCCAAAGAAGAGCTTGTTTGTCGCAATTCCGCTTCCAACCGGCCAATTTCCAGGTCGTAGTCGGTTTGATCGACTCGCATCAACATCGTCCCGGCCTTGACGTAACGACCGGCTCGGAATTCATCCGCCTTGAAAACCACTCGGCCCGTCACCTCAGAAACAATGCTGATCTCGCGAAAGGGGACCACCAACCCGGTAACTTCAAGGGACAAAGAGCCCGAATACGCCTGCACTTCTTCGACCGAAACGAGGACCGTCGGTTTCGACTCGGCCCGTTGCTCCGGCTCTTTTTTAATCAAATACAGACCCAACGCAATCAAAGACCCCGCCAGCAGGCAAACTACTGAAATCGCAATTCGCGTGGGAACCGACAACATTTCTAATCATCTTTCACTTGTTCGTACAGGAATCGCTCGCCGCAAACCGCAAACCGTCACAGGAACACAACTCGGAAACGATCTCGCTCTCGATCGGCTACCGTACGCGAAATGCCGTCGCCGACTCGGATCTCCCAATTCACCCAGTATATCTCGCGAGCTGGAATGAACGGAAGCGGACCAGGAAGAGTTGCCGAATCGGAGCCGAGCTTTTCGGGTTTTGACTACTTCGCCGAGAGTTGCAATGACTTCGACGTTTTCTGTCCGTTGCTGGTGTGATTCGTCGTGGATTTGGCACGAACACTGCTAATGGCAGCCAAAGAAAACTCGGCAATCTGTTTGGCGAGTCGTTCGACGTCGGGCTTGCCATTTTCGCCGAGCGATGCAGGTGCAATTTGCAACAGGGTTTGATGTCCGTACCGATAAATCAAACACTGACTCAACACGCTGATCCCGTACCCGGCCAATTGCTCATACGCGAGCGGCGTCGGCGATAAAGACTCAATAGACTCAAGTAGAATTTTAAAGAATGAAGAAAAATACTCATCAGCAACCTGCGATCCACCGTGTGTTGGATAGAGCACTTCACGCATCAACAATTGCACTTCCCACGGAGCGGTGTCCGCGACACTCAATTGCAACAGCAGGGTACGAATCAACTCGAACAAACGCTGTTCGGACGGAGTTTCGCTCGTCCAGGTTGGTAGCGGGTGTTGGGCTTCGCACTTTTGTTGAGCATGACGAACCAATTCGGTGTACAGGTTTTGCTTGTCGCCGAAGTAGTAGTTGATCGATGCGACGTTCACATTGGCCTTGACACACAGTTCGCGAACGGTCGTGGCCTGGAAGCCCTTGTCGGCGAACACCGGGCCGGCAATTTCAAAAATTCGCTCTTTGGTGGACAAACTCATAAACTCACTCACCCGAAATCTAAACGAAGCAAAATATCCCTGGCGACCGCTGCCCGACTACATGGCCAGTCCCGGACGTCCCTGTTTACTCTGATTAAACTACAGAGGATAGGCAAATACCAATTTTGCGATTTTCCGAGAATGTGGCCTTTGGGAATCCAGTTAGTGGCCAGATTGTCGTTGTATCGCGATTATGACCCCTGGCAAACGTCCGAGACCGGGCACCTTGCCGGTTGTCGCGTCCTTCGGCAACGTCTTGACGGGTGGAATTGCTTGTTTAGACTATCGCGTGCATCTCGGGTGCAATGATCCGGATTCTTTTCGGACATTGAAACAGGGAACCCCGGTGAGAATCCGGGACGGTCCGGCCGCTGTATGCAGCTAGTCTGGGTGGGCAACGCCCTCCAGACCTCCAAAACTCCTTCTAAAGAAGTGCCATTGTTCGCGGTTGCGAACGAGAAGGCTTCGAGTTTGGATTGGCTGTGAGTCAGAAGACCTACCCGATGTGAAGCGATCGCTTTGCCCTCCAGGATTGGGGCGTCGGTCACCGAGTGTTTCTCAATATACGGGTTGTTTCTCGGTATATGAGAACCACGGCATTCTCCATTGGCATTCAGTACCGCATTGGATTGGGTCCATGATCGGTTGGTGGGTGTCCGTATCTTCGTGGCGGTTACCGATGCGTTGCAGAAAAGCGTTTTCGCTGGTTGAATTGTTGGTCGTCATTGCCATCACTGGTCTATTGTTGGGGTTGCTCCTGCCGGCTCTGTCGGCCGCTCGCGAATCCGCGAGGCATCAGCAGTGCAGCAACAACCTGCGCCAGATTGGCTTGGCGTTGCATGGTCATCACTTGGCCAAGCAGAAACTACCGGTGGGCTGTTTGGAGTGGAGACCAAGTTCCGGTCCAACAACGCGAAGACAACTCGCGTGGTCAGTGTTTCTATTGCCGTACTTGGATCAACAGACGTTGTACGACTCGCTTCATCTGAACCAACCGTTTGATTCACCAGTGAATTCCAGCGTCGCCCAGACGAGTGTGGCGACGTTCGAGTGTCCCAGTCATTCCGATAGCGGGGCAATCTCCGGCCGTACGGACTACGGAGGATTGTTTGGCGAAGTCATCGTGGACAGGCGTCAGGACGATGGGGTCTTTCTTCACGAGCGTGCCATTCGATTCGTTCAAATCACCGATGGCTTGAGCAATACCATCGCAGTAGGTGAAGACTTGTATGGCCCCGATAATGGGTGGATCAACGGTCGTAATGTGTTTGTTCAAGCTCACGGAGTCAATGATCCGAACGCATGGTCCGGTGACAATGAAATACGCGGTGGCCACTCCCGGGGCGCGATGGTGCTGTTGTGCGACGGCACTCCGCGGTGGCTGAGTCATACGACGGATAAACGTGTCTTGGGACAAATGATTACACGAGATCGAGGTGAAATTTTTCAGTGGGAATGATCATGCAAAGAATGTGTCCGATGATTGTGATTCGAGCGGGTGTAACAATTGGATTCCTTGTGAGTTGGAGTTTGGGAGGCATCGCTTCAACTCGCGCCGGGGTGATCATCAATTTCGACGAACTATCGACATGGACGGAAACCGGCCCGACCGGCAGTTACTTCAACGGCAATCGCAGCAATGCCACCAATTCCGACGGTTGGACCGCCGGTACAGGACCGGTCGCCTACTTTGGAAATACGTACACTCACGCGTTCGGCGGGTACTGGAACGGCTGTGCCTACTCCAACGTCAACAACACCGTCTCTGGTGGTTATACGAATCAGTACGCAGCAGTTACCGGCACCGGCTTCGGCGGCAGCGGCAATTACGCTTTGGTCTTCGATGGATCGCAAGCGTATTTCGATATGCCAATGGGTTGGCGAGCGGACTCTGTTCGACTGACCAATACGACGTACGCGTGGGACTCCATGAAGAACGGCGATGCTTTTTCGAAAAAATTTGGTGGAGTTTCTGGGAACGATGCCGATTGGTTCATGGTTTCATTGACAGGTTATAGCGGTTTTGGAGGAAACGGGGCCAACTTGGGAACCGTCGACTTTTACCTGGCTGATTTCCGCTTCGCCGACAATTCACTCGACTATATCGTGGACCAATGGACGGAGGTGCACCTCGCCGGTTTGGGAGATGCCGCATCGGTCAAATTCTCGTTTTCTGGAAGCGATATGGGCGCCTTTGGGCTCAACACACCCGCTTATGTCGCTCTCGATCATTTGCGACTGACGGCCGTTCCCGAACCGTCCGGCGGGGGCCTATTGGTGATGGCGGTGGTCGCGATGTCGCGCCGCACGCGACGTCGTCGGGTCGAACCGATGGTCGACCCAAAGATTTCGTGTTGATCGGGCCTTGGCCCCCGATTTCTTTCCCAGGGACCGGGTCAAAGTCATTCGCTTGCCTCCCACATCAAGCGGTGACAAAGAGCCATTCGATCTCCGAAAACCCCTGTTACAGCCGCAAAACGCAAGAGGAAATCGCCGACGGTGACGATAGATTCGTTACAACGGCGGGTTTTTCGGGTAACGACGGATTAGGGTATTCACCTTGATCCGTGGAGCAAATCCGTGGACAATGTTCACGGTCGTTTGTTACCTCGACGACGGGGATCGATGGTTCCTTTTCTTTGCGTGGAAAAATGATGCGTCGCAATTGGTTACGGACGTCGGGTCCCAGTGTTTCCCGCCTGTGGTTAGTGGCGGTTTGCTGGTGGTTGTCGACGGCGGCTGGCGGGCTGGGACAGGATCTCGGGTTCGGGTTTGGCCAGAAGTTGACACCGGATCAGCTTGTCAAACTGTCGGCGAAACTGAACCCCGAAAGCGGAACCCAACGGGGGGTTCTCGAATTATCAGCCGTGATCGCTCCACGACACCATATTTATTCGACCGACCAGATCGAACCGGGAAAGCCCAGCATCATCGAAGTGCCGGAGTCTCCGAACTATCGCGTGTTGGGGCCGTTCGTTGCCGACAAAAAGCCGTATGTAAAAGACCCCGATCCCGTTATGGGATTTGCGACCGAATCGTTCAAGGACAAAGTGATTTGGCGCGCTGCCTTGGAGTTTGCTCCGGGGGTTGAAGTGAAAGACCAAACGATTGAGTTGACTTACTCGGGGCTGGTCTGCGAAGCGACGGGCAGTTGCACTCCGATTGATGGTCGGAAGGTCAAGTCCGTCATTGGCGAACCGATTCCGGCAATCGATTCCAGTTTGATTCGCGATACGGCTCCGCCGACTCCTAATGTTCCCGAACCACTGGCGGAAGTTCCAGCACTGGGGACGGAGACACAATTCACGGATGGGTTTGTTACTTTGACCGGGCGGATCAGTCATCGCAGTCTTAAGCCCGGAGATAGTGGCAGCATTTTTCTGTCTGCCGAAGTCATTCCCGGGCATCACACCTATCCGAATTTGCCGGCTGGGCAAACGCCTGACGAACCGTACATGCCTACTTACATGGGCGTGCTGTCGGTCGCGCCTGGGGGACCGCTATCAGGCTTTGGATTTTCAGCGCCCGTGGCGGATCAAGTTCCGCACGACCACGTGTCGACCGATGGTTCGGTTTCAGTTCCGGCTTTGGATGGCCTAATCACTTGGGAAATCAAGTTTCAAGTTCCCGCCGAACTGCCAAACGGACTTCACCGGATCACAGGTGCCATCCAATTCCAATCCTGTGACGAGTTCAGTTGTCAACCACCGATTTCGCTGGCGTGGCAAGTTCCGTTGGAGATTGGTGATTCAACCATAGCCGAAGCTGCCCCAGCGGTAGTAAACGTCATCACTCCGATGGCCCAGAAACTTCTGACCGATGCAACGGCCGCCAGCAAATTTTTGGCATCGATCGGAACCAATCCTGAGGCGACGTCAGTTGTTGAATCCGAAGCTGGAAAACCCGTCTTGGACATTTCAAAGCTGCAAGCGGATGTCAATTTCGACCCGCGAACTTTGTCAGTTCCGATGGTGATCTTGGTTTCCTTGTTCGGCGGCTTTATTTTGAATTTCATGCCCTGCGTTCTTCCAGTGATTGGCTTGAAAATCTTGTCACTTGTAGAACAAGCGGGCGAGAGTCGAATTCAAGCGATCAAGTTTAATGGCGTCTACGTGCTGGGCATGCTGTCCGTGTTTTGGGTTCTCGCCGCTTTGATTGCATTTCAACAAATCGCCGGTTGGGGCAGTCAGTTCAGTAGCACTTTGTTCACGATCGTGTTTTCCGGGGTGATCTTCGCGATGGCGCTGAGTTACCTGGAGGTTTGGGAGATTGTTCTGCCGAGTGCTGTGGGCCAACATTCTGCGAAATTGGAGCAAAAGGAAGGCCTGCTGGGCACGTTCTTTAAAGGCGGCGTGACCACGATTCTTGCCACACCGTGTAGCGGACCGGGCTTGGCAACCGCGTTGGCTTGGTGCGCGGA
>JAUXWY010000290.1 GCA_030681235.1 Pirellulaceae bacterium
ACCCGGAGGCAACGGCCCAAGCAACGGGATGTATGCCCTGCAGAAAGCACTGAAGCAGCGCATCGCCGACGGACTCGATTGGCTCTCCATCAAGTCATTGCCCGTCAGCAAAGGCGCGCTGCCCTGGTTCTGGCACTGGGATGACCGACGCTACGCGATGTGGTGGGACGCCGAAGGTCAGCCGTTCGTGCAGGGGCCGAACTTGCTGTTCACCAACTCTGGCTCGCCCCGCATCGATCGTGAAGAGTGTGCTCTACTCGATGCCGCCAATTGCCGGGCGATGTTTTGCCACAGCGAGTGGTATCGCGACCTGATCGCCAAGCACCGAGGTCCAGCCAATCAATCGCCCATAGTGCTCTGGCCGTACCCCATCGATCCGTGGCCCGCCGAACCGCTGCCCGACGAATATGACCTGCTGATCTACGCCAAAAACGGACACCGGCCGCAACTGCTTGAGCATCTGGCCGAACTCTTCCCTCGGCACATCCAGATCCACTACGGTCGCTATCGCCGCGAGGAACTCTTCGAGGCGGCCCGCCGATCGCGAGCCTGTGCCTACCTCGCCGACGATGACCACGGCCCGCTGGCGCTGCAGGAGATTCAGTTGGCAGGTTGCCCCACGGTTGGCGTCCGCACGGGTGCTTCGTTCGTCCGCGACAGTGTGACCGGCTTCGTAGTCGATCGGCTGCCACCTGGCCGGCAGTGCGTCGAGAACGACACGGACCAAATTGCCTTGGCGGTTTACCTCGACGCCCTTGCCAGAGTCCAGAGTCTGGACCGCGATGCCGTTCGGGCTGCCGCTGAGCAGGAGTTCGGCACGGAGGCGGTCGTCAAAAGCGTGGTCGCTGCCCTAGACCCATTTCGGGTACTGGCTCGCTGACCCCAAGGGCCAGAAACACTATTTTCTGGGGAATTCTCGTCCCCAAGTGACCAAAGGTGTCACATCCGCAGTCGATGCTCATCGATGCAGCACAAGACAAACTAATCTAATGCCGTTTTGAACAATGTGACCGACAGTTCCCGTATGCTTGCATATCCATTATGATGTAACCGCACTAAACAGGATGGATTGGACGATTGCCTAAGTACACCGAGGTTGTTTCCGCAGGTAAGCGGATCTGCCAGGAGCCTTAAATGAAGACCACGTTTAACGACCGCTGGCTTTCCGTGGACGAGATTGCTGAATACCTCGGAGTCAAGCGCGATACGGTCTACAAGTGGATCGACCGCAAGAAAATGCCAGCTCACAAGGTTGGTAGCCTTTGGAAGTTTAAGAAAGAAGAGATCGATAAATGGGTCCGAGTTGGCGAAACGGCCGATTCGCATGAATCACGCAGGCCAAAATAAAAAATGAACAGAGTCGGTCGCAACAATGGCAATTACTATTTTGAGGCTCAAGGATTGCCTGGGACATTCAAACATATGCGTTAAATCAAAATGGACTACCATCGACTGAAATCATATTTCGACTCCGCACCAGCAATGCGAATGCTTCGGGCTGTAAATGTGCCTTATGTCGTTGCGTTTTTGTACATGCGATTCAAACAAACCAGAACCATTTCGATTCCTCATTCCGAATTGCTTCCGGCCATCGCTAATTTTCGTGATGATGTGCAAGAGCACGATGCGGATGCCCTACGAGACAAGCCGGAGTCATACCTTACTGACTGGTGCGAAAAACGTTGGCTGCGACGAGTTCTGGAGGCGGGGCGGAACGAGCCAGTTTACCAATTGACACCCCATAGCGAGGAGGTGATTGAGTTTGTGGACCGTGCTTTGCATAGTGACACTGGCTTTGTCGGCACCGAATCGCGGTTGCGGACGATCATCACGCTGCTCGACGAATTGGTTGTAGGCTCATCAAGCGATCCCGCAGTGCATTTGGAGCGACTGCGGCGCGACAAAGCGGCCATTGAAGAGCAGATCGCACGGATTGAACAAGACGGAATCGTCACCCAGTACGGCCCGACGCGCATCCGCGAGCAGTTTGCGACAGCAGTCGATTTGCTCAAGCAACTGCAAGGCGATTTCCGCGCGGTCGAAGATAAGTTCCGAGAAATCACGCAGCGGGTCCAGCATCGCCACGTCTATGGAGACGATTCACGGGGCGGAATTCTGGCGGAGGCACTCGACTCCGAGGACGCGCTCAAGCAGGAAGATCAAGGCATCAGCTTTTTTGAATTCCTGAGATTCATTCAATCACCCGAGCAACAAGCCCGTTTACAATCGATCATTCAAGTATTGCTCCGCATCCAGGAGCTGGCGGATCAGAACGACGGACTGGAAGTTGTTCGCCGAATGGTCACGGTGCTGCTGGCGGAAACAGAGAAGGTCGTGCATACAACGAGACGGCTGTCTTCGACACTGCGGCGTCTTTTGGACTCACGTGTTCAGCTCGAGCGACGCCGGTTAGCCGAGCTTCTGCAACAGGCTCGAGGATTGGCGGTTGCGATGAGCGACGATCCGCCTCGCTCGGAAGTAGCGTTAGAGATCGACGACGAACTTGCCATTGCTTCACCGTTGTCGCGGACCGATTGGTGCCCACCGGCCGAGTTTGAGGAGATCGATCTCACCGAGCATGTCCCCGACGAAGACGCGAAGCACGAGGCGTTTCGTGAGTATGCCTCCCTGCGGCCTATCGATTGGCTGGGTATTCGCAACCGAATCGACACGGCCCTACTGCAACATGAACGGCTTACGTTGGGACGACTCGTCGCGGAGCGGCACCCAGGAGCCCAGGTCGTGGACTTGATCGGATACCTGGAGACCGCTCGGGAGCAAGGGCATCTCATTGATCGGGCGGCCAGGGAAGAACTCGATGTGACAACGGGAGATGGGACAGGCCAGGTTCGCCGATTGCGGGTGACAATTCCGCTCATCACTTTCCTGCGGAGACCTTCCAATGACAATTGAGGCGACGCTTCCTGAGTTTCGGGAGTGGTCAACGGCAGCAGTGCGGCTGCTACAGGGCGTCGTCTACATGGATGATGGCCCAGTTTGGGGCATCATCTGCTCAAACCGTTCCCGGCTGGATGAATACTTCGCCCGAATAGGATTGGCCCTTGTTGTGGACGAAGCGGAGGGGCTCGCGTTTCTCAGACAGTTCGAGGAGGAAGAATTGGCGGATGGATATGACGCCATACCAAAGCTATTTCGCAAGTCGCGATTGAGCTACGACGCGACGTTACTTTGCGTACTCTTGCGAGACGAAATGCGGAGGTTCGAAGAGGAGGATTTCGACAACCAGCGCTGCGTCGTCAAGACTTCCGATCTATTTGAGCTGTGGAAGTCATTTTTCTCAATTGGCTCGGATGAAGTCAAACTTATGAAAGGCCTGCGGGCGGCGATCAACGACCTGGCGGAACTCAAATTTGTTCGCCGCTTTTCGGATGAGCCGGAAGAGTGGGAGATCCGTCGGATTCTCAAAGCCCGGATGCCTGTAGCCAATCTGGAATTGTTGCTGGAGCAGCTTCAAGCAGCGTTCCAACGACGCACGGAGAAATCGGTGACCCATGAATCGAACGAATGAATTGTTTGACCGCTTCGAAGGCAAAGCGGACGTAACGCCTCTCGGCGCAGTGTGTCTCGGCTATCGCCTTGACCGGCTGGAGGTCTACAACTGGGGAACTTTCGATAGCACTGCGGGGAACGTCCACACAGTTCCGATTCACGGCGAAACGACGTTGCTTGTCGGGCACAATGAATCGGGCAAGTCGACGCTCGTGGACGCGTTGTTGACTTTGCTCGTGCGGCCAGGCAACACGCGCAACTTCAACGTCGCAGCGGGAGCGGGTAAGGGCGAACGCACCGAGCGGACGTACATTCGCGGCGCTTATGAACGTCGTAGCGGCGACGAGAGCCGAAGTGAGATCAAGTACCTGCGCGACGCGCAGGGCTATTACTCTGCCTTGCTGGCTTGCTTTCGCAACAAGACGAATGGTTCCGTATTCACCGTCGCCATGATCTTGTATCTCACGGCGGATAACTCCGTCGAGAAGCTCTATTGCTTTGCGCCCGAGGAGCGGTCGATTGCAGCCAATTGCTCCGGCCTGCGAAGCATGGACAAGTTGGCCAAGCAGATGCAGGAGCGTGGCTTCTCCAAGACAACGAAGTCCTACAACGAGTACTTCGAATGGTTTCGCAAGGCCACCAGTGTCCAGCCGCAGGCAATGGACATGTTCAACCAGACGGTCGCGGTCAAAGACATTCATAAGCTGAACGACTTCATTCGCAAGCACATGCTGGAGGCCAAGCCGTGGAGCGAGAAGGTCGATGAGTTGCTCCGCCACTTTCAAGATTTGAGCGATGCACACCGGGATCTGTTGCGCGTGCAGAAGCAGTACAACACCTTGTTGCCTATCGAGGATACTGGTGGCCAATATCGCCAACTGGCCGACCGATTGCAGCACGTCGATCAGCTTTTGGATGCCGTCGAGCCATTCTTTAGTCGCAAGGTTGTCGAGGTGTTTTCCTCCGCCTGCGAGCAGAAGCGTGAAGAGCTCGGTCAAGTCATTCGGCGCAAAGACGACACTGCAGGAGAGATCTCGGACGCCCGCGAGCAATGCCGTCTTCTTCAGAACGAAATTGACCAAGCTGGCGGGGAGCGGCTACGTCGCATTCCTGATCTGATCAAAGCGCACGAAGTTGCGGCATCAGCAAAGCGCGACACGTCGCGGCGCTTTCACGAGGCGATTCGCAAGGCCAAAGTTACACCGGCTCCTACGGATGAGCCAAGTTTTCAATCGTTGCGGAGGCGACTTCCCGCCCTCGCCTCTGAGTTGCAGGCGGCATTGGATTCGGCCGAGACGAAGCGTCGCGCTTTGATTCATCAGCATGGCGACTCGCTTCGTAACCTCGCTGAAGAAGAAGCAGAGCTGAAAGCTTTGCAAGGACGTCGTGAGAATCTACCGGCCTGGCTCGGCGACCTGCGTCGTGGATTGTGCGCCGAGTTGCGGCTGAAGGAGGCCGACCTCCGTTTTGTAGCGGAACTAATCGCCGTTAAAGAGTCGGAGCGAGCATGGGAACCTTCGATTGAAATGCTGCTGCGCGGCTTCGCGCTCACGCTCTTAGTGCCTGAACGCCACTATGCGCTGGTAAGCGGCTATATCGAACGGACGCGACTGCGAGATGCTCAGGGACGCGGACAGCGGCTGGTTTACCACTGTGTGCGAGAGTCTCGCGCCCAGTTCGGCGCGCTCGCTTTGCACGAACAGTCGCTCCTTCAGAAGCTTGAATATCGCACCGGACAGGCATTGCTCCCTTGGGTCAATGCGGAACTGCAGGGACGGTTCAACTATCGCTGTTGCGATACGGTCGAAGAGTTTCAGCTGACGAAGGAATGGGTGCTAACTCGTGAGCGGCACATCAAGCACGCCGGGGGACGTCATGAGAAGGACGACCGCGACCAATTCATTGATCGCCGGCGGTTCGTGCTGGGCTGGGATAATCACGAGAAACGCCGCAGCCTTGAGGCTGGCATCCAGGAGTTGCGTCAGCGACTTGAAGCCCTGGATGCTCAGATCGGGCGTTTCGATCAAGAGCAGAATGGCTTGCGACTCCAATTGCAGGGAATTCAGGATGCGCTAACTATTTCGAACTATGCAGCGATTGACTTTGCCGCGGAAGAACGTGAGATCGCTGTTCTGAAATTGGAAAAACAAGCACTCGAACAAGACAACGACGTTGTCCGTGTACTGAAAGTCCGCATGGCGACTCACCAACAACAGGTTACGTCGCTTGAGAAGATCCGCGATCAGTTGATCCGCGATGCAGAGCGACTGGATGGCGACATCAAGAAGGCGGAGCAACTCGTTGCCAACGCGACGAGGGCTATCACCGAATTGCAAGCAAGCGGCCAGCTGAGGCGAGCAGAGGAATGCTTCGTGGAGATCGAGGCCAGTTTTACGGACGACACGTTGAACTGGGACAACCTCTTCGAAAAGAAGGAGGCGTTTTCTAAATCAAATCAACAAAAACGGCAGAAGCTCCAGGAACGAATGACTCCGGTACAGGAGCATCTGCATAAGGCGATGAGCCACTATTTGCGTACATTCCCCGACGACAAAGTCGAACTAACGGCGGACGCGAAGTACCTCGGCGACTTTCTGGCGCTTTTGGAGCGAATTCGAGCCGAGGATTTGCCTAAGCACGAAAAGCGATTTAAGGAACGTCTCAACGAAAAAGTCGGCGAAGAAGTGGGATTGTTGCGGAGTTCCTTTGAGACGGAGCGGGCCGAAATTGAAGATCGAGTCGAGTTGCTCAATCGGTCCCTGCGCCAGCTTGAGTATCGACCTGGAACGCACATGCGACTCCAGGCTCAGCAGGTTCGCGACCGTGAGGTCGTCGAGTTTCGCCAGGCGCTCTACGACTGCGTTAGCGGCGCATTTGACGGGACGCCGGAGGCGAACGAGCAACGCTTCCTTCGAATCGAAAAATTGATCGTTCGACTCCGCGACGAAGATCTGTGGCGGCGAAAGGTCACCGATGTTCGAAATTGGTTTGACTTTGCCGCCGTTGAAATCGACCAGGCGACCGGTGAGGAGCGTAGCTACCACGAGGATAGCAGCGGCAAATCCGGCGGCGGCAAGGCCAAACTCGCGTTCACAATCCTCGTTGCAGCAATCGCGTACCAATATGACTTGCAGCCGGGGGCGGCCGGCGCGTCGCGGTTTCATTTTGTTGTCGTCGATGAGATGTTTTCGCGAGTCGATGACCGCAACTCAAAGTACGCCCTCGACTTGTTCGCGCAGTTCGGATTGCAGCTGCTAATCGTCGCACCGCTGGATGCAAAAGCGCGGATTACTGAACCCTACGTGCGGTGCTATCTGCACGTCTTGAAGGATTCGACCACCAACAAATCGGAAGTGTTTCACATGACCGCTCGTGAGTTCAATGAGAGCATGGCCAAGGCAACCGAAAATACCGCCTCAGACGTGTCATCAAATGGCCACGGGCGTCGGGCCGCAAAGCCGAGGTAGGCCGATGATCCAGCCGGAAGAAATCCACGAGAAGGCAGAACGACTCTATCCGTCGTTTCTGAAAGCGTGGCTCGAGGGGGACGCGGCCTTCTTCCCACATGCGATCCCGTCGAACAAACAGTTAAATAACGGACGTCTCGTGCAGTCGGCTCAGGACGTGCAGCGACTTCGTGAGGGATCGCGCGAAGTACTCGGCTACGGGTACGCCGTCCAGTGGCAAGAGCGGAGATCGCGGGACTTCGGCGCGAATCACTTTCCAGTTCGAATTACCTTCGAGACTCAAGATGACTTTTTGCGGTTCATCAACAAGCAATCGGAATTCCGCTTGTTACAAAACGCTGTGGATCACGTGCGAGCGGAGTTTCCTTCGTTGGCCGACTGGGTTCGTTCAAATCGACGACTGTTCATCGAGCGCGCGGCAGAAGTAGAAGGCTTGCTGCAAGTAATCCATTACTTTCTTGCTAACCCAAGGCCCAACCGCTTTGCTCGTGAACTCCCAATTCCGGTGGACACGAAGTTTATCGAGCGGCATGAGCGCATCCTGCGGCAGTGGTTGGACATCTTGTTGCCACCCGATGCGATCCTCGCGGGGGAGAATCACTTCGGACGACGTTATGGTTTGCAATTTACCGAGCCCCATTGGCTGGTTCGGCTTCTCGATCCGGGTTTGCGAACTGAATCTGGATTTCCGTGTTGCGAGTTTTCAATCCCGCTTTCGACGTTGGCAAATCTGCGATTTAAAGGCGTGAACGTCTTTATCGTCGAGAACAAAGTCAATCTTCTAACCTTACCACCGATGCGGCACACTTTGGCCTTGGGAGGTGTCGGACGGGCTGCGACAGAATTGCGGCAGGTCGAGTGGCTGCGAAATGTCTCGATCACGTATTGGGGAGACGTTGATGTCGAGGGGTTGAAGATTCTGTCAGCCTGGAGAGTTATCTTTCCGCAGACGCAGAGCCTCTTCATGGACGAAGTCTCGCTCGAACGCTTCGGGGCATCTCGTCATCCCTGCCCCGAAGCCGCAGCGGGCATCCCGCCACATCTCACCGATGCCGAGCGAGACGCGTTTCTGCGCTGCTGTAACCAAGGCAGATGGCTGGAACAAGAGCGGATTCCACAATGCGAAGTCCTCGCGGCGATTTCGGTAAACCGTGGCAACGATAGCGAAAACAACGCCAATTAAAGACAGAGACTATAGATGTTAGGACTGCAACTACGAGATGAGCACAAAGGACGCCGCCTTAAAGGCACGGCGATTGAACTTACAAACAACAACAACAACTACACTGGCGCGACTCAGATTCTGGCGGCGGATTTCCTTCGCATTACTTAATCGCCCGACCATAAGAGATGGAGAATACCAGTGGATCCCGACCTGGCAGCCCGATATGAGTCGCACCTTTGGCAGTGTAGCGATTCCGCACGCGAGGCTCGAAGGAATCAGCGAACCAGTCGTCGTTCTCGGGATCTCAGAACCGGGGATCAGCTTCGATGCTCCCGATGGTCAACCCGCTCATGTTGTGATTCTACTTGTGACTCCAAAATCCGATCCCGCGGTCCAGCTTGAGCTTTCAGCCGATATCGCACATTTGTTTCGAGAGCCACGTTGCCTCGAACGGATACTGCGTGCGTCAAATTACACAGAAGTAGTGGCAGCCCTCAAGTTTGGCGCTGTGAGATAATCCGCTTCAACTTCGTCGCGACCCCGATTTCCTATGCGATTTCTGACTTAAGCTCATCGAGCAATGGCCAAAGTTCATCGACGTCATCCTTGAACAAATCACCAATCAGTACATCCGTCACCAAACCCTTTTTGTCCGAATTCTTCCGCACGAACCGGCCAAAGTTCAAGCCGTCATAGAACTCGCAAACGAGCCTTCTCATACGGTCCATTCCCGCCACAAAATCGGGGCCCCATGCTCCAACTGAGCAGCCGATGTGTCGTTCTTTTGTAAACCTGCGACGATCGCATCTGCGGCGTATGCTCCAGACTTCAATGCCAATAAAACTCCAGATGAATACAACGGATCGAGAAACCCAAAAGCGTCACCAACCAAAACCCAGCCGTCTCCGGCAACTTGCTTGGATCGATACGAATACTCTTTCGCCGCTCGATAAGGTGCAACTCTTTCTGCATTGGCGATTCTAGGCTGAACGCCGGGGCATTTGGCCACTTCGTCTGCGTAAATGGTCTCGAAGTCTTTACTTGCCCTACTGGTGAAGAGATAGTCACACGGCGCGACTACCCCGACGCTAATCACATCATCCTGCAACGGTATATACCAAAACCATCCCTTTTTCCCTTGAGTCTGCATGACGATGGTCGCTCCTTCGTCTCTGCCCGCATCTCGGTAAGCTCCTTTCCAATAGGTCCAAACGGCGGCTTTCTTCAAGACTGGGTCCCACTCGCGAAGGCCAAGCCGATCCTGAATGAGGCAGCTCTGCCCGGCTGCATCCACAACCACTTTGGCTCGAAATTCATGCTTCGCCCCAGACTCATCCATCGCCCGTGCGCCGACAATTCGCTGGCCTTCAAATAGAATTTCTGTCACACGCATTCCTTCCTGAACAACTACTCCCGTATCTCGAGCGTTGTCCAGCATCATCTGATCAAATTGTTGCCGGTATACTTGCCAGGTTTGTGACGACTCATGCGGCTTGTGAATGTTGAAGTAGAAGGGTTCTGACAGTTTCCCGTGCTCGGAAACGAATTGAACGCTGTGTTTGTTAACAAATCGGCTATTGCGCATTTTGGGAAGCATGCCCAGTCGCTCGAGGACCCAAAATGTCTCGGGTATCAGAGATTCACCGATGTGATAGCGCGGGAAGTGCTCCCGCTCCAGCAATTGTACCTGGAAACCCTTTTGCGCAACCAACGTGGCAGTCGTGGCTCCAGAGGGACCGCCGCCAATAACAAGTACATCCGTTTCCGTAAACATTTCAACCTTCCCCCATTCTTAAAAGTTGCCTGGCCATGCTTCGCTGGTACTAGAAGCATTTTCGTGGGGCTGACGAGCTTCACGAAGAATCGCAATCAATGCATTTAGCTTGCCTTGGCTTAAATGCCCAAGTTGATCTCGACTGCACTTTCGCACTTCGGATGCCAGCGACTTCAGTTTGCCAAGTCCTTGCTCTGTGATAACAACTTCGATCAAGCGACGATTCGTCGCGCAGCGATTTCGCGCAACGAGATTTAGCTCTTCAAGCTTATCCAGCAGTCGCGTCATATCGGGAGCCCGTGATACCAGCCTCGCGCTCAATTCGGAGGTTGCCAACTTCTTCGGATTAGCAGACTTGAGCAATCGCAATGCGTTGTACTGCTGCGCACTGATTCCGTGTGCCGCAAACAAAGTCTCCTCAATTTCCCGCAACCGATCATAAGTGCGCCAAAGCTGAAGATATGCCTCTTGTTCTAACGAATCGAACAGCGACGTCTTGGACTGTGGCTTGGACTGTGAGGTCATCTTCAAACTCGATAGTTTTTTCGGGCATTGCTCATAGATTGTGTACAACTCTTGCTTAACCAAAGGTTGGACTCAGCTTGTCGATGGGCGTAGCACCCTAGCCGCCGGACTCAACAAGAGTAGAGCGGGTGAAGTCATCATGGTTGTAACCAAGGCCATGATGACCATCATCGCAAACAGCGTTGGGCTGATCACACCGAGGTCGAGACCGATATTTAGCACGATCAACTCCATTAAACCTCGAGTGTTCATCAGAATTCCAAGGATTCCGGCATCTCTCCAAGATTCGCCGGACAACCTTGCTGCAGCCAATGATCCGCCAAACTTACCCAAAGTTGCAACAAGAATGATCACCAAGCAAATCAACCACTGATTCCAATCATTGAGCAGGCCAATTTCTGTGCGCATGCCCGTGTAAGCAAAAAATGCTGGTAGCAGAAGCACAGTAACTGGCTCCTTAAGCTTCAACAAGAAATTCTTAGCAAGCGCACTTTCCGAGGGAATAACGACTCCCAATAAGAACGCTCCAAAGATCGCATGAATTCCAATCCATTCGGTTGCTGCGGCCGCTGCAAGGATCATTACATAGACGCCAGCCACAGCGTAAGTCGGCAAGCCATGGTCGTGACGCTCGATCATTCCAACTCGTCGACCCACAAAGGGTTTGGCAACGAAGAGCATGAACAGAATGAATGCTATCGTTCCGCCGAGCACAAACCAGACCTGTTCAACGTCAGATTTAACAACGCCAACCACGAGCGACAGCAGGCACCAAGCTGTTACATCATCCGCAGCAGCACAACTCAAGGCCACAGTTCCAAGCGGAGTGCTTTGGAGATTCCGATCAGTAAGTATTCGCGCGAGAACGGGAAAAGCAGTAATGGACATCGCTACTCCTAGGAACAAGGAGAAGGACGTAAACGAGACTTCGGGATCTGAAAGTAGCGGATAGAGCCAGAGAGATAGGACAGCTCCCATCGCAAAAGGAACCACGATGCTCGCGTGCGAAATTGCAATCGCTGCGTGTGCCTTATGTTTGAGTTGCGCCGCATTCAGTTCAAGACCAACCAAGAACATGTAGAGAATCACGCCAAGTTGTGCGATGAGCTTTAAGGATGTCGCAACCGCACCATGCGGGTCTAATGTTGGAGGCGGAATCAAAAGGTGCATTGCCTCAGGGCTAATAGTCCCCAGCAGTGAAGGTCCTAGTGCGATCCCCGCAATAACTTCTCCGATAACAGGCGGTTGCCCTAGTCGCCTAAAAACCTTCGATAAGGCGACGCCAAGAAGGATAACTGCAGCCAGAGTAATCAGAACGTGAAATACGACATCCACATGGGTTTGCGCTATCTTCGCGGCAACCAGCGGAGTTGTAGGCGGAGGAGCCTGGTCCGGCTGCCCACCTAGTCGAAGCACCAAGAGTACCGTTGCGATGCCAACGGCTAACAATCCGAGGTAACTCAGAATGCCTTTGGTACGTCGAGTGGTGGCTAAGTTGCTTTGCATAGTTTCCTAACCAGCAAGGATCGTCTTCGATGCACGTGCAAACAATCGTTGTTCGAACAGCGATGAAAGCGATCAATCTACAGGAAGAATTGCAATTGTCAATCAGCACAGTGCAGCCCAACATCCGGAACTGGTCTTTTGCGGAAATCGCCCTGGATCGAACGCTTTAAGTCGACTTTTTCAACGCTTTTTTCTTTTCTCGACATGCTTTGCACTTGCGCAGGGCGAGAAACTGAAGCAAAGCTCCTGCGGGGAGGGCGATGAAAGTGAGCGTGCCGCAAGAGCAGAGAGAAACCATAAAAATGGTCAAGCCGATCGCAAGGTACGTTTCACGACGCTGCTTGCATGTGGGACATTCCTCAGCAGGAAGGTCGGTCTGCGAATTGTCGGTGGCCGAGGTCATAGGGTCAAAGAACAGTTTTCGTAGCAAACGGAGTACAGGTCGATATTGGGGGGGTAGACTTTCGGCAAGCACAAAAGCTACCCAATTTATCATCTGAGAAGAGGCTGGTTCAGCGCGACCGATCGGCAATGATGAAGGCGGGAATTAGCTTTTAGGATCAGCGAGTCCTCCAAACCATATTAAAGTCACTAGTCCAATTTTACCGTCGGCGATTTCATTGGCCCAAGGGTCCCAGCCGAAATTTCGCAACTCGGCACCTCCTAGTGAGCCAGATCAATGGATCGAAAAGAATCCCGAGTTAGGCAGACGATTCATAACCCAGAGTCGTTAACCCAGCGCTTTTCATAACCCAGAGATTCTGAGAGTATTTGTCTCTGGTTGGCCCCCAGAGAGGGGCTGTTTTGGCGAGAGTCGCGGCTGAAAAACGGGTCTCTGGAGAGTGTTCGAGACCCGGCAGATTGCATGAAAATACGAAAAAAGCCGGTGTTTTGCGTTGCTGCAAGACACCGGCTTTATCGAATAACCTAATGCGGTCAGTTTCCTAACCAAACAGAGAAGTTGCGTGGTTCGGATTCGAACCTGCGACTGCGGGGTTATGGCTTCCGGCTGATGGTTCGAGGAGGGTTGCGACCGTCGTCGACCGACAGGAAGGAACTCGAACTCCGCAAGTCCTTGACTGCAATGGACCGCGGAAGCAGAGCCAAAGAGAGTGTTGTTACGAAGAGGGTTCCGCACGGGGAGCTCACATTTTCGATCTCGAAACGGAACTGCTGTCTTGGTCAACATCGCACCGTTGCGAGTCCACGAACCCGCCTCCACTAACAGGGCCACCGCAAGGTGACCTCAAGCAAAATGACCCGCTGGCTCACCCCAGCGGGTCTTTGCATTTCTACGCGGTTTTTCGGGGCTTTTTTGTATCGCCAAACTTCGATGGCATCGAAACCACGGGACGCCCTCGACACGCTTCGGCACCCCAAAAGGCTCAAATCGGGGCCAAAGGCTCAAAACCCCGGGACGACCCCCAAACACGTCCCGTACTCAGAAACCCTGTAAAACACGGCACTTTCGTGATTTCGAACAGGCGTGAGGTTTTAGCGAAAAACGCCAGTGGCAGTGACATGAAAAACCTGACCACCGCGTCCCGAGGAAGTGTCACCAGCTCTCAAACAGAAAGATCTGGGACCAGAGGCGACTGATACCGACGTCGCTCGTTGTGAAGAAACGGAAGAATGCGGCTTGAAGCGATGGGGACTCGCGTTCACTCCGCCGCGATCAA
>JAUXWY010000295.1 GCA_030681235.1 Pirellulaceae bacterium
CCATACCGTGTGCTTGCCCATACCGTGTGCTTGCCCATACAGTGTGCGCCCTTACAGTGTGCTTGCCCTGGTTTCGACACGAGAGTAAACCCGGAAGTTCGCGAAAGGCAACGTCGGCAACACTGTAGCCGGATTTCATAAACTGGCAAGGCCAATTGGAAAAATCAAGATTTCTTCTTGGTCGCCTTTTTTCCGCCGCCAGCCTTCTTGGCCGGCGCGGCTTTCTTCTTCGCACCGCGGCGGGTCTTGGGCTTTTTGCTGCCGCCGGCGGCCGCTCGTTCGGCCAATAATTGTTGGGCAACTTGGTCCGTTACGGTTTCCACCGCCATGGTCTTGGGCAGGCTGGCGTTGGTCTCACCGTCGGTCAGATACGGTCCATATCGGCCTTCAAGTAGCCGAATCGGTTGCCCGGTCACCGGCGATTCGGCCAGGACTTTGAGGGGTTCCTTCGTGGCCGATCGTCCTCCGAACCGGGGTTTCTGTAACAACTCGCTCGCTTGGTCCAAAGTGATCGTCAATAGGTTCATGCCCGCCGGAATCGACCGAGTTTCCGGTCCGCATTTCACGTAGGGCCCGAACCGACCGTTGTGCGCCAACACCGGTTCCCCCAGCGCGGGATAGACACCCAAGTTGCGCGGCAAGGCCAGCAACGTGAGGGCCACGTCCAAAGTCACGTCCGCCGGCTCCATCCCCTTGAGCAACGACGCGTTGACCGGCTTTTCTTTCCCGTCCGGGTCCGCCACGGCCAACTGAACATAAGGTCCGAACCGTCCGCTCTTCACATAGACTTCACGACTGGTGGTCGGGCAAACTCCCAGAGGTGTGTCACCGACGGCCGCCGCCGACAGCAGCTCGATCGCTTTTTCCAAAGTCAATTCGTCGGGCGGAAGATCGTCCGGCACGCTGGCTTTGCGGTCCTCGCCTTGCTGTACCAAAGTGGCTTCCGAGTAGACGCGGACGCTGATGGACGCAGGGTTGGGCTGGTCGGCCGTCGGCGGCGGGGTCCCCAACGGGAAGGTGCAGACGTCCGCACTGCTGACGGACATATTGTCCACGAGTTGTTGCTTCAAGCCGTCGTTGGATTTGCCGAAGTAAAAATCGCGCAAATACGTGGTGCTCGAAAGTTCCGCGCGACTGATCGAGTCCAGCAAGTCTTCCATTTCGGCAGTGAACTGATAGTCGACCAACTTTGGGAAGTTCTCTTCCAGGAGCCGCACCATCGAGAAGGCTTGCCACCGAGGCACCAAGGCGTTGCCTTTTTTGTACACGTAATTCCGCCGCTGAACGGTCTCGATGATCGCAGCGTAGGTGCTCGGACGACCGATCCCCAGCCGTTCCAGCTCACGCGTAAGAGCCGCTTCGCTGAACCGAGCTGGCGGTTGGGTCGTGTGATCTTTGGCGGTCAAGCCGCGACAGTCGACGGGCTCGCCGGCGCGCACGGCCGGCAGGATCTTTTCTTGATCAGCCAACTCGGCCGACGGATCATCCGATCCCTCGACGTAGGCCCGCAAATAGCCAGGGAACTCGATCGTTTTGCCGGTGGCTTGGAACACGGCATCCCCACCAGAGACTTGGACCGTGACTCGATTTCCGGTCGCGGCGGCCATTTGGCAGGCCACGGTTCGCTTCCAAATCATTTCATACAAACGAAACTCGTCGTCGCTGAGTTGCCCGGCGATTTCCTTCGGGAAGCGGAACGTCGTACCCGCCGGTCGAATCGCTTCGTGCGCCTCCTGCGCATTTTTGCTTTTGGATGCATATTTGCGGGGACTGTCGGGCAAATATTCCGGCCCGTATTCCTGACGGACCAAGGTCCGAGCCGCCTGAATCGCCTGGTCGCTCAAATTGGTCGAATCGGTACGCATGTACGTGATAAAGCCATTTTCATAGAGCGACTGAGCGGCGCTCATCGCGCGCCGAGCCGTGAAGCCCAGCTTGCGATTGGCTTCCTGTTGAAGGGTGCTGGTGATAAATGGCGGGGACGGATGTTGCGAATAAGGTTTGACCTCCTGTTTCGAGACCTGGAAGGTCGCTCGAAGCAGCTTTTCCCGCCAAGCTTCGGCCGCCGCTCGATCCAGCAATACCAACGAAGGGTCCTTGAGCCGGCCGTTCGAAGAATCAAAATCCTTGCCGATCGCCAATCGTTGGCCTGAAACCGAGATCAAAGTCGCGTCAAAGCTCTGGCCGGTCCCGGCTTTGAAGCTCGCGATCAAGTCCCAGTAGGTGGCAGTGACGAAGGCAATCCGTTCCCATTCACGATTGACGATCAAACGCACGGCCACGCTTTGGACTCGACCGGCCGACTGGCCCAATCGCTTTTTCCAGAGAAACTCGCTGATCTCGTAGCCGTACAAGCGATCGAGAATGCGGCGGGTTTCTTGGGCCTTGACCAACCCGTCGTCGATTTTTCGAGGATTTTGCAGCGCCTCATCAATGGCGGTTTGCGTGATTTCGTGAAAAACCATCCGATGGACGGGCACCTTGGGCTGCAAAATCTCGTGCAGGTGCCAACTGATCGCTTCTCCTTCGCGGTCCTCGTCCGTCGCCAGAAACAATTCGTCGGATTCCTTGAGGAGCTTCTTTAGTTTGGTGATTTGCGCCTTTTTCCCCGGCGGGACAATGTAGACCGGCTCGAAGTCATGATCGACGTTGACCGCCAGCCTCGCCCAGGGTTCGGCTTTGTACTGCTCTGGAATGTCTTTTTTTCCCGTCGGCAGATCGCGAACGTGCCCAATGCTGGCTTCCACCGCAAAGTTTCGGCCCAAAAACTTGCTGATGGTTCGGGCCTTGGCCGGGGATTCGACGATTACAAGTGCTTTCTTGCCAGCCGTTTTGCTGCCGCCCGCCGCCGCTTTTTTGACCGGTTTTCCCGATTCCGAATTGGAGCCTGTTTTCGCCATACGGGAGGTTCACTACATCTGAAGAGAAAGGTATTGAGACGGAGTTTCGTCTCCGAGCCCGACGGGCTTGGCCCCCCATGATTAATGAGTTTTCTGATAAATGGCAAGGCGATGTCCGGCCTAAAATGGGATTGGGATTGAATTTAACCTCGACCGCTCTACAATGGCGGGCCTGACGCAACCGAGCGAATCAAGGACCGTGAAGGCCGGTTTTGCGAGTTTAGACAGGCCTCTGAGCCGCCACGACGATCCCGCTATTGAGCAAGTTTTTTAGGAATTCGAACTGCATGAATCCGTTGACTTGGATACGTGAAAACCAGCATCAAATGTTGATTTTCTTTACCGTGATGTTGATGGCCGGCTTCGGTGCCTTGAGCATCATGTCGAATAATGTTCCAAACCAGCCCATCGTTGCTCCCGAGGCCAAACCGGCCGTTACCTGGGGCAAAGGAACTTACACGGATTTGGAGCTGCAGGAAGTATGGCGACGGCGATTGGCGCTGCAAGTTTTTCTCTCCCGATTGTTGGTCGCCTCCCAACAAATTGATCCGAACTACAGCTCGGACGAAATGCTGATGCTGGCGAGTGCTTCGCCGGCGGATACTCCGGCCCAGACCCGTTATGTCGAATCGTTTAATGTAATCTTGTTGGCTCAAAAAGCCCGCGATCTGGGCATCCAGGTTTCGGACGACACGATCGACATCAAACTAAAGCGATTCGTCAACCTGCTAAGTCTCAACGACATGCGGTCGATCGCCACCGAAGTGGGACGCGATGCCGGCATGATGTCCTACGCCGATTTTCGCGAATTGCTGAAACGCGAGTTCTTGGCGCGGCAGACGTTTATGTTGGGAATCGAAGCGGGCTTGCCCCAGTCCGTGAATCCGGCGGCCGCGTTCTCCTACTACTCCCGGATCAATCGCAAATTCGATTGTCAAGTTCTCGAACTCAAAGTAGACGACTACTTGGCCAAGGTGTCGGCAACACCTTCCGAAGCCGAGTTGCAAAAGTTGTTCGTGGAAGGCCGGTATCGCTATCCGACGTTCGACGGATCCAAGCCAGGGTTCAAGATCGGCAATCGGTTGAAGCTCGAGTATTTTGTCGCCGATACCAGTGCCGTTCTCAACCGCTTGGCGGCCGAAATTCCAGTCGAAGAGGTCCGAGCGGAATACGACCGACTTCTGGCCGCTAAAGATCCATTGGTGTATACACCGCCCCCAGCTCCGCCAACCCTGCCCGGATTCGACCCTTCGAGCTTTCCGTTTGGCCTGGGCGAGACAGTCCCACTAGAAGGCCCCCAAACCAACGTCCCACCCGCAAATTCGGGTGATTTGGACCTGCCGCCGGCGGTGCCGCCAATCGTTCCTCCAACGACTGAAGAATCCACCAAACAAGGCGAGCAGGGCGGTGGTACAACTGGCACAACGGAGTCAGGTAGCACCAGTGGCGAACAAACCGGTGGCGAACAAACCGGAGGTGTTGAAAGCCGTCAATATGTTTCGCTGAGAAGATTGCAGGACGAGCCTCCAACTCAAGAGCCTCCAACTCAAGAGCCACCGACTCAAGAGCCACCAACTCAAGAGCCACCAACTCAAGAGCCACCAACTCAAGAGCCACCGACTCAAGAGCCACCGACTCAAGAGCCACCGACTCAAGAGCCGCCAACGCAGGAGCCACCAACTCAAGAGCCACCGACGCAAGAGCCACCAACGCAGGAGCCACCAACGCAGGAGCCGCCTCCGGTGGTGCCACCGGCTGAACCGAAGATCCGAACCTTTGAAGAAACCGAACGCGAGATTCGTCAGCGGTTGGCGATGCCCAAGGCGTTGGCTCAGGTGAAGGCCGCGTTTGATGATGTCAACAAGCAGTTGCGAATTTTCCGCAGCGACTTCAAGATTCATCAATCGAATCCGGCCGAACCACCGGCCAAGCCCATCGACTACCAAGCGTTGGCCAAGAAGCATCAACTGATTTTTAACGCCACCCCGGTCGTGGATCAAGCGACTCTATTGAAGACGCAGCTGGGAAATATCGGCGGTCAGGACGCTAAATTTGCGAACCTATTGTTCGGCGATTTCGACCGAATTTCGCAGGATCCGTTTGCCGGTCAGCAAATCGATGAAAACACGTTGATCTGGATTACGGAATCCTATCCGGCTCGAGCGGGCAATTTCGACGAGGTTCGCGAACTGGTCGTCGAGTACTGGAAAATGGGGCAAGCCCGCGAATTGGCCATGGCGGATGCCAAAGCTATAGCGGCCCAAGTCGGTGAAGGTCAGGCTCTCAAGGCCGTTCATTCGGCAGCGGTTGAAACAGGCGCGTTTTCCTGGCTTACCAGCGACATGTTCAGCCAAGGGCTGCGAATTTCTCGGGTGACTGGAGCGGAATCGGTCGGCGAGGAGTTTATGGAGACGGTCACCGGGCTGGACGTTGGTAAAACCGGAACCGCGTTTAACGCGGATCGGACCCGCGTCTACGTCATCCAGAAAACCGCCAACGCGGGCGCGACGCAAGACGAGTTGATCGAGCGGTTTTTGACCTCGGTGGGGTCCTTCCGGGATTATCCATTCCAGGTTCGGTCGGTCCTGCAGCAGCGTGAGTTTCTGGCAGGGACCAAGTTCATCGAAAACCTCCGCGACGAGTACCAAGTCAATTTCGTCGAATAAAGTCCTGGATTAGGGCTCGACGACACCGGGATGGTTGGTTAAACTTTCCCGTCCGCCTGAGGAGTGCTCCGCAGCGAATTAATTGCGAATTTCGACTGGAAATCAGCCATGAGCGAATCAACCCAAGCCAATCAAACCGTTCCCTACGCCATTGTTTGCAATGGTGGTCGTCAGTATCGCGTGACGGAGGGTATGGTTGTGGACATCGATTACCGTGAAGGTCTGGAATCGGGAGCCGAGGTCGTATTTGACCGCGTGTTGGCCGTTTCCGACGGTTCCAGCTTCCGCTTGGGAGCTCCGGTCTTGGCGGGTCTGTCGGTGACGGCCAAGGTCATCGGTCAAACCAAGGGCGACAAGATCTTCATTCAAAAGTTCCGCCGTCGCAAAAACTCGAAGCGTCGCACGGGCCACCGACAAAAGTACACGCGGGTTGAATTTGGCAAGTTGCCGAGCTAAGCTCTCATGCAAGTCAAAGCTCGATACGAAGAGGCCTTCTTTCGAAAGTTCTTGTACATCGCCCTGGTGTGCGCGGCCTATTCGCTGTGGTGCCTGTACGATGGCATCGTGAAATATCCCGCCGACCTGGTGCGTGCCAAAGTTTATCACGAGGATATGAAGGACTTGGATTCGGCCGCACGGGAAAAGGCCTGGCTGGACCGCACGACGTCGGAGGATTGGAAGCCGCTTGTTCCGGACGCGCCTGCCGACATTGAGCAGGACATTTCGCAGCAATACATGCAGATTGCCGTCTGTTTGCTGATTGCAATCCCGATGTTTCTGAAGTATTTCTTGGCGCGGGGGACATACATCGAGGCCACCGACACGGAAATTCGCCCCAGTTGGTTGAAAACGGCGATTCCCTTCGAGTCGATCACCAAGATTGACAAAACCCGGTGGAAGAAAAAAGGAATTGCGAAACTCTATTACTCGGTAGGCAGCGTGTCCAAATCATTCACGTTGGACGATTTCAAGTTTGCTCAAACCGAAATGGCCATGATCATGGCCCGCGCCGAGCGCGATCTCCCGGACTCTGCGATCATCGGCCTCCGCCAAGGCGAGGAACCAGCGCCTGAGTCAGGTTCGCAAAATACTTAAGTTCAGATTGAACGCAGTTGAGCGAGCGCTGGTGTCCCGG
>JAUXWY010000299.1 GCA_030681235.1 Pirellulaceae bacterium
TGAAGCCGGTACACCAGCGCTTGCTAAAAGGGAGTTTTCATACTAACCGCCGGCTGAAGCCGGTACACCAGCGCTTGCTAAAAGGGAGTTTTCATACTAACCGCCGGCTGAAGCCGGTACACCAGCGCTTGCTAAAAGGGAGTTTTCATACTAACCGCCGGCTGAAGCCGGTTGCGTTACGCTCTTAATATCGCGGCAATTGCGGATCGACTTCTTGCGACCAGCGATCGATTCCGCCGGCCAGGTTGTAAACTTCGGCAAAGCCATTGCCGCTTAGCCACTGGGCGACGCGCAAACTTCGCACTCCGTGGTGACAATAGACCACCACCGTTTGAGTCTGAAATTCGTTCAATTCGGACAATCGTCCGCCGATCTCACTCATTGGGAACAAGACACAGCCGGGCAAATGAACAAAATCGAATTCGTCCTGCTCGCGACAGTCGAGCAAGACAAACTCGCGATTCTCCAACTGCCACTGTCGGGCGGTCACGGGCTCGATGGTCATTCGCTGGGTCATTGAACGCTCGGGATGCGATTGATCGCGCTCAAGATGGCGACCAATGATGCTTCAACGCAATCGGTCGAGACGCCGCGACCGCGATACTCGTGGCCGTTGTGTTCGATGCTCAGGGTGACTTCACCCAAGGCATCATGCCCTAACGATGTGGCGTTGATTTTGAATTCGCGGCAGTTCATCGGGACGCCGGTCAGTTTCTCGGTCGCCAAAAACGCGGCGTCGATTGGCCCTTCGCCATCTTCCAGTTCGATCTCGTGGCTCTCGCCGGCTCGGCTCAGTTTCAACTGAAACATGGGCGATTTTCCACGTCGCAGGTGGACGGCAAAATCACTCAATTCCCAATGCTCGGTAAGTGTCCCATGCAATTGACTTTGAATGATGGCCATGATGTCGCCGTCGTAGACTTCCTTCTTGCGATCGGCCACTCGCTTGAACTCTTCGAAGACGGCTTGCAGCTGTTCGCCGGTCAAATCAAAGCCTAGTTGCTTGGCGCGGTCGGACAGGGCGGCTCGGCCACTGTGTTTGCCTAACACCAAGTCGGTCTTGACCAAGCCCACATCTTCGGGCCGCATGATTTCGTAGGTGCTGGGTTCCTTGAGCATCCCGTCTTGATGGATCCCGGCTTCATGCGCAAAGGCGTTGCGGCCAACAATCGCTTTATTGCGTTGGACATCCAAACCAGTCGTGGAAGAGACTAGGCGACTTACGGGCACAAGTCGCTTGGTGACGATATTGGTTTGGAATCCGTAGTGGTCATTCCGAGTTCGCAGGGCCATGACGATTTCCTCGAGCGAACAGTTGCCCGCCCGCTCGCCAATCCCGTTGATGGTGCATTCGACCTGCCGAGCCCCGTTTTCGACCGCTGCCAAGCTGTTGGCGACCGCCAATCCCAAGTCGTTGTGGCAGTGAATGCTGATGATCGCCTTATCGATGTTGGGGACGCGATTTTTTAGCGTGTGGATCACGCGGCCCATGTGAGCGGGAGTGGCGTATCCCACGGTGTCTGGAATGTTGACCGTCGTGGCCCCGGCTTGAATCACGGCCTCGACGACGCGACACAAGAAGTCGGGTTCTGTGCGGGCGGCGTCTTCGGGTGAAAACTCGATGTCGTCACAAACTCGTTTCGCTCGTTTGACGCCGGCGACGGCTCGCAGCACGATTTCGTCGGCGGTCATCTTGAGTTTGAATTCGCGATGGATCGCGCTGGTGGCCAAGAACACGTGGATCCGCGGCGAGTGCGAATGCTTGAGTGCTTCCCAGGCTCGATCGATGTCCTGATCGGAACAGCGAGCCAAGCCGCAGATCACCGGTCCGCGAATCGTCTTCGCGATCTGTTCGACGGCTTCGAAGTCGCCGGGCGAAGCGATCGGGAATCCGGCCTCGATGATATCGACCCCCAAGTCCGACAACGCCGCAGCGATGGTCAGCTTTTCTTCCAAGTTCATACTGGCGCCCGGCGATTGCTCGCCATCGCGCAAGGTCGTGTCAAAAATGCGAATCTTGGGTTGTTCGGTAGTCGACATGAGCGGCTTTCGGGCAAAGAGTTTTCGGGCAAAGAAGAGAGTTAATTCGAACCGATCGGTTTATCGACATGGGGCAGTTCGAGTGGCAGGATCTTCACGGGAGTTGAAATTCGCAACGGTGTTGGTGCGCCGATGTCGAATTCTGCTTGCACGAATGACGCGGTCCAGCCCTTGGCGGGCATTGGTAATTGGACGTGATAAACACCGTTGGTGTCCGCCTCCAAACGCTGCGAGGTGTAACTGCGTCCAATGGTATCGACGCGGAAATCCCGAGCCGACGGATTATTCGATTGCCACAAGGTCACGTGCCGCAACGCTTGTCCGGCGGCCAACGGGCTACAGCGAATGGTCCATTGTCCCGGCTGCAAGCTCTCCCACTCCAATTTCGGTCGTTCGACTTGGTGGACCACCGAATAGTGGAATGCGATCAGGCTGTCCAAGGCGTTGGTTTCTTTCAACGAGTGTTCCGAGTTGGGGACATAGCACAAGTGATTTTCACCCGGCAGTTGGTCAAAATAGAAGTGCGACGAATCCGGACAGAAGAACTGGTCGCCGGTTGCATTGATGACGCACTTCGGCATTTGCAATCGATCGCGATACGCGAAGGGATCGACCAACTGCAGAAGTTTTGGGTAATTCGGTGAACCGCGACGTTCCATGATTTTATGGTGAACATAGTCATCAATGGCCGGCGCCCAAAATCCGTACGAGGCAAAATGATGTTGCATCGAAGCGTCGACGTTGAGCACGTCGATCACGATCGGAGCAATCGCCACGACACGCGGATCAACCGATGCCGTCAACCAAGTCGTCCAACCGCGTTTTGACGCACCGGTCACGACAAACTTCTCGACCGCCAGAGCCTTTTCATCTTGGGCCAAAACCGTTTGAACCGTATCCATGGCTCGCACGACGGACTTGGTCATCGGCAATTGAGCGGGCCATTTCACGTCGCCTGTCTTGAGGAACTGGTCCCATGTGTATGCAATCAGATCATCTTCGACTCGCGGTTGCCCATCGTTGTGAAAGACCAGCGGTTGATTCGGGACCATCTTCAGTTCGGCGACAACGCTACCCGTCGCGGTGGCGATGGCAACAATCCGTGGTTCGATGGCATCCGGCGCGGGTTTCTCGTTCGAACTACCCGTCACGAACATCATGGCCGTATCGGACTGGCAATTTCTCGGACGAAAGATCGTCAGCCAGTGTCGCCATTCGGTCCGATTGACTTCGTTTGTGGTCAACCAAGTTTGGGAGACCAGATCGATCACCCAAGCTGTCCCGTTGGGCATGTCGACTCGGCGGATGATTTCGTAGCGGTATGCGGAATCCGGCTTGGCCACGTATTCGTCTAGAGCTGTCGGAAGTTGATTGACCAACACTTGGTACGGCGGGACATCGGGAACCGTTGCGGACGATTCCTGGGCCGACAATTCCGGTGCCAGCAATCCGCTGATTGCCATGCAACAACAAATCGCCGTTGCCGAGAAACGAAAAACATCCATCAGATTCGAAAATCGCAATCGCTTTTGGTGATACATCGGAGGGATTCCAGAGTGGGTCGCTTTGACAAACAGGGCCGAGGAAAGTATACCAAGGGATCGGTTTGGCCCAACAGGTAGGGTCACCGAGGCTGATGGGCACGCTTTTTTGGCGACATTGGAAGATGACAACCGCGACGGAAACCTCTGCAGCGATTTCTTTTCATTCCTATAAAGGATTGTCGAACGACGAACTGCGACAACGAATTATCGCCGGCAAAAAACAGCTGGGGCCACGCCTATTGATTCTGGGCCATCATTACCAGCAAGATGAAGTGATCGAACACGCCGACCTCACCGGAGACAGCCTCCAGTTGAGCCAAATGGCTGCCCAACAGACCGGCTGCGAGACGATCATCTTCTGCGGCGTTCATTTTATGGCCGAGACCGCCGACATCTTGGCAAATCGTCCGGCGCGACTGGCGGCGGGAGCGGCCCCGGTCCAGGTCATTTTGCCCGATCTCAAAGCCGGATGTTCGATGGCGGATATGGCCGCAATTCGGCAAGTCGAAAACTGTTGGGACGAGTTATCCGAGGTGATCGATACAAACCGATTGGTGCCCGTGACTTACATCAATTCGGCCGCCAGTCTCAAAGGGTTCGTCGGTCGGCATGGGGGCATCGTTTGCACCAGCAGCAACGCGATGGCCGTACTGAAATGGGCTTTTGAACGCGGCGACCGAGTCTTATTTTTTCCCGACCAACATCTCGGGCGAAACACCGCGTTGAAGATGGGGATTACCAACGAACAAATGCCCGTATGGGATCCGTTCGCTCCCGAGTTCGGCGGCAACACGGAAGAACGCCTCCGCGAATCGAAGGTCATCCTTTGGCAAGGACACTGCAGCGTTCACCAGATGTTCCGCCCCGAGCATGTCGAAGGGTTTCGTCATCGGATTCCAGGGATCAAGATTTTGGTGCACCCGGAATGCCCTCAAGAGGTCAATGACTTGGCGGACATTTCTGGCTCGACGGGAAAGATCATCCAAACCGTCCAGCAAGCTCCGCCGGGGACAAAGTGGGCGATCGGTACCGAACTTCACTTGGTCAATCGCTTGAAGAAGCAACATCCCGAACAAGAGATTCATTTTTTGTCGCCGGTGCTGTGCATGTGCGCGACCATGTACCGAATCGATTTGGCGCATTTGTGTTGGTCGATCGAGAACTTGTTGCAAGGCTGTGCGGTCAACGTGATCAAAGTGGACCGTGAAACGGCCGACTACAGCATCGCCGCGTTGGAGCGAATGTTGATGGTGAAATAACCGTGCCCAGCGACACTAGCGTGGAATGCTGCTAGAATCCGTGAACGGAGGATGCTCGTGGATCGATACCAATTGGAAATTGTCGCGTTACCGGCTCAGACATGGCTGTCGATTTCCTACCGGTCCAGCGAGGATCGAATCTTGGAGCAAGTCGCGTCGGCACTGGCGTTGGTGTACAGTTTGGCGTCGGAACTTGGCGTCGTCATGCACGGCATGCCGATGACACAATTTGGCGATCGGCACGGTCCGCAGTTTGCGGCTGAAACAGGGTTTCCGATCCTTGAGCTCATCGACCTGAACTTGTATCCCTTGGCGAAGTTGGCTGGTCGATGTTCGATTGCTGGCTTTGGTCCTCTGCATCAGGCCGTCCTGCCGGCCACGCGAGCGATCAGCACCTTGCACTGTGGGCCGTACACCTCGCTGTCGGTGGCCCATCGCACCATGCGCAGTTGGGGTCGAGACAACGAGTTTCAGTTCTGCGGCGGCCCGCGCGAGGTTTATTTGACGGACCCGATCATGGCCAGCGATTCTCATTCATTAGAGACTCGGCTCTATCAACCGATCCTGTAGCCGTTTACAGCCCAAACACGGGCCGCCCAATACTGCTAAGTTAAGCGGCTCGGGTGTCAGCGGGTATCAGGGCTTGCCGTTCGGGTTGTCACATCCGTGGGAATCACCAAACGCAGGCATTTTGTCGCGCTGTGGATCAGGCCATCCATTGTCTCGGCGGATGCGACGATCCGGACGGCTTGCTCCCGTAACGCCGAAGTTTGGGCCGCTTGACTTCGGGGTATTGGGCAGAAGCCCGCGGGTAGCTAAAAACAGTCTTTTCCCGCTTCTGGCCGGCTAAAGCCGGTACACCAGCCTTGCTAAATTGCCTTTGTGTTCGGTCGCAGACGATCCAATCATGTGTTATAGTTGGACGCGACTAGTTAAATGATCGGGGATGTTGCCATGAGTGATGATTCGAAGACGCCTGATTTGTTTTCACATGGGTCGAGTCCATCGCCCGACGAAGTCAAGCCGGACGAGGATTTGTTTTCAGAGCAAACGGCCACTCACCATTCGCAAGGACCTCGTGGGTCGAAACCTTCGCAGCCCACCGTGGTGAACTCCGGCAGTGAGTTGGGAAGGGCCGGTTCCCACGCATCATCGATCCCAACCGAACTGGGCCGATTCCATCATATCGAGGTCGTCAAATCTGGGGGGTTCGGCGTGGTCTGTCGAGCCCAGGACAGTCAGGGTGGACGGGTGGTCGCCTTAAAATTCCCTCGCCCGGAAAAGCTACGCGATCAATCCGACTTGAAGATGTTCATCGATGAGGCCAACCGGGCCATGGAATTGGATCATCCGGGCATCGTCAAGACCTATGCCGTGGAAGAGTCCGAAGGATTATTGGCGATTGTCCAACAGTTTATCGATGGCTCGGACTTGCGAAGCGAACAAGCCAATCTTTCGAATCACCAATTGATCGCGAGCTTGGTTGCCAAAATCGCCGAGGCCTTGAGCTATGCCCATCGGCGCGGAATTTATCATCGCGATCTCAAGCCGGCCAATATTCTCATCGACAAGCAAGGCAATCCGTACATCGCTGATTTTGGTTTGGCGATGCACGAGCGCGAACAATTGTTTCTGCCAAAGCAACGCTGCGGCACACCGCACTACATGCCGCCGGAGCAAGTCGCCGGATTGACGCGACGATTGGATGGACGCAGTGACATCTGGAGTCTGGGCGTCATCTTGTACGAGCTTCTGACAAAACGTCGGCCGTTTCAGGGGAACAACGAGCAAGAAATCTACGATCA
>JAUXWY010000302.1 GCA_030681235.1 Pirellulaceae bacterium
GGAAAATCCCGCCGATTTACTCGGCGGATTTTTTCGGCTTCTCGCTACAACAGCGGGGCCGATTTTCGAGGCCGTAGGACCCTACCGAGACCACAATGATTCACGTTCGCAAGTCCGGTCGGTCCGTACCCAAGATCAAAACCGCTCGGCCGACTTGTAGACGTGTCTGAAGCAAGCTCGATCCTACGGCCTTCAAAACCCGCCCCGCTGATGATTCTAGCTTTGGGAATGTCGTTCTAACCACAATGCTTCTGCTCCGACGGGAGGAGCCACGTCGGCGGCAACTCACTTCTCACTTTGCTTGGTGATGATTGGAGATATCTCGGGCGCAAAAAGCCTAGTCGACCTAACGGCGTGGGGAGTCTTCGTTGTCTGCCCAAGTTTCTTTCCCGAATACGACGCCCGGTCGTTCCCCGTCCGCAGGTTGACTGTCCCCACGGAACGAGAGACAATCTTGATTCGAGTCGATGTGGAAAAGTCGGGGCTTTGGGTGGTCGTTGGGTCGAAACGCTTTGAGCACTAACCGAAACAAATCTTGCGAAATAAGAGCCAATCCCAAAAGGGGGCTGACCCTTTGGAGGCGAGTCGCTTTTCCAACCTATTTGAGAGACTCGCCGGAGAGGGTCGGGCCCCTTTTGGGATTGGCTCTAAGCTGCAGCAGGTTCTGGGCCTGTTTCACGAAAGTCCGAAGTGTGTCCGGATTGGCAGGCTTCAGTGGATTCGTTGCGATCGTTTGGCTGGTGTCGCTGGGGTGCCAACCAAACGAGCAGCCAAAACAAGCCGATGGTCCAGGTCTTCAACTCCCAAACGAGCATGGTCTCGTGACCGTCGAGTGGCTCAAGTCGGCGATGGATCGTCAACAACCCTCCGAAAAATACTCGCAGCCAAACGCGACCCTGGCAAACCCAACCGCGACGGATCCCCACACGACACAGCGAATGAGCAAACAAACGACAAAACAAAACCGATCGTGATCGTCGAAGCCAGTTGGGCGGACTTGGCCAATGCGAAAGACTATCACCGTGGGCATATCCCTGGGGCGATCCACGTCAACACCGATCTTTTCGAAAATGGCTACCCGGAGTGGAAGCTCCAACCCCTCGAGTCCTTGCAAAAATCCATCGGCGACTTGGGCATCGCCCCCGACACAACGGTCATCGTCTACAGCGAACAATTGATCGCGGCGACTCGAGTTTGGTGGGTACTCATGTATGCCGGGGTCGCCGACGTCCGAATCTTGGACGGCGACGCTCGCACCTGGTCACTAGCTGGGTTCGAACTGGAGCAATCCCTTCGCGAGCTTCCTCCAGTTGCCTTTGTTGCGAACCCTCGAACCGATTGGCTTATTGAAACTGCCACCCTACGAGAATTGCTCACGTCGAACGGAACGGCTAAAACCAACGATCCAACGATACCGCTACGATTGTTCGACATGCGAAGCCAAGCCGAATTCGCTGGCGAAATCAGCGGCTATTCGTATCTCGATGCCAAAGGCAGAATCCCGACGGCCAGCTGGCTTGGTGACGCGGACGATTCGTCGCTGACTTACAAACTAGCCAACGGACGCCTGCGCCCCCCGCGCGAGATTTACACCGAATGGCACGCCAAAGGACTCGACCTTACAAACGCGGCCGATTCAAGCGTGGCAGATTCAAATTCCGTGCCGCTGCACGTCTTCTATTGCGGCGGAGGCTGGCGGTCCAGTGCTGCGTTCTTCTATGCTTGGCTGAGTGGAGCCGGCAACATCCGAAACTATGCTGACGGCTGGGCAGGTTGGAGCACTCGGTACATTCGCGACGAAACGGCGACCGGCAACACTCCGGGCTGGTCGCAAATAAAAACGGACCACCCCGTAGAATCGGCCGACCTGACGCCCTTGAAATAGAGACCTAATTCCCGCAGCAGGGTTACGCCCGTATCGCCGAAATAATCGGTACTTTCGGTTCAGTTTTCTTCACTACTGGTTTCTGGCGTGCTTGATTTCGTTATGCTTACGTTGCGGCATTTTTCGACAGATGCCGTTCGCGTTCATAAACCCTTCACATCTTCCTGCGAACCATCGAGATATTAGCCATGCTCAGCAAGCGTTTGGTAAACACTCTAGTCCATCGCACCAAAGCCCTAAGCCACCTGCTGGCTATTGCTATACTATCTAGTCATGCCATTGCCCAAGATTCTGCAACGACGGAAGTCATAACACCGGCGGCCAACGCAACTGTTAAACCTGTCGCCGACGCTCAAGGGCTGGTGCAGCGCATTTGTTTTGGCTCCTGCGCGAACCAAAACAAACCGCAACCCATCCTGCGCGACGTTGTCAGCCGCCAACCCGACCTCTTCATTTACCTTGGTGACAACATCTATGGCGATACGGAAGACATGAACGTATTGCGAGCCAAGTATGAGAAACTGGGAACAAAACCAGAGTTCCAAGCTCTGCGGGCTGCCGTACCAACCTTGGCCATCTGGGACGATCACGACTACGGTGCCAACGATTCCGGCAAGGAATATCGACCAGCGGCGGAATCACGCGAGATCTTCCTGGACTTCTGGCGAGAACCCCAAGACAGTCCGCGACGACAACATCCGGGAATCTATCATTCTCATTTGTTCTCCGATGGTAAGCGAACACTGCAGGTCATCCTGCTCGACACCCGCAGTTTCCGCGATTCACTGGCTCAGAACAAACTGCGATCCTGGAAGAATGACTACCATCCGGATCCCAACCCCAACAAAACGTTCTTGGGCGACGAGCAATGGAAGTGGTTGGCCGAGCAACTTCGCCAACCAGCCGACGTCCGTATCATTGCTTCAAGCATTCAGTTCAGTCATCAACACAACGGCTGGGAATCGTGGACGAACTTGCCTCACGAGCTTGTGAAAATGACCGAGGTGATCAAAGAAACCCAAGCCAACGGCGTGGTGTTTATTTCCGGCGATGTCCATTGGGGCGAGTTATCAAAACTACCGGTCCCCGGCCTTTACCCACTGTACGATGTCACTTCGAGCGGTTTGACCGAGACATGGCCTTCGGTTGAGGAAAACCAAAACCGAGTCGGCGAAATCGTTCGTGAGAATAATTTCGGCATGATCGAAATCGATTGGAACGCGAACGATCCCGAAATTCACATGCAGCTGATCGACATCACGGGCAAACAACGAGTATCCCACCGCGTCCGATTAAGCGAACTACGTGCCGCGGGCACAAAACCGTAATCATGACGGCGGTCCGGGGCCGCTTCGTGCTCTAGTTTGCTGACGCCAACGTTGGGAGTAAGTCCGTCACACTGAAGTGCGGTCTGGACGCGTGCCGCATATCGCTAATTTGGACAGCGACGGTATTATGGCGGCGAAGGTCCAACATGGATCATGAAGTCGAACCATTGTCCGTATCTTTGGCCATCCAGCGTAATGTCCAGTGCCACCACGCCCACACCCGGCGGAGCTGTTTCGTTCACTCGCCGAAGTTTTAAGTCGAAACGCTCGCGAGTGTTGGCGGCCACCATGCCTTCCAATACTGACGGTTCCGCAATGATCCCGGGCGGCGTCTCCAAGACAATTCGATGTGTTTGGGGCCGATCGCGAAAGTTGCGAACGCTGATCGTCACTTTTTGTGTTTCAGCATCCTTCAGCTCCACTCGGTACGGATAAGCCGATACCCAATATGGATCGTAGCGATATTCGTAATCGTCGTCAGGCAGCAACCCTTGATAGATTTCGATCATTTCCTTGGCCCAACTTTGGTACCGTAGCAAGAACTCGCGCGGTTGTGGCATCACATACGAATGGCTACCAATCACGATGTCAGGGTTCAGTTTCAAAAGATAGTTCGCCGCATGCAAATATCCCTCTTCCAAGATGCAGCTGTTCCGAGCCACCACGGCTTCGTGTCCGTCCTGCGTCGGATCCGCCGGATTTCCGAACAAGTTGTCGCCGGTGAACACAATTTTTTGGCCATCGATTTCTAGCCACAAACTACAGCCAAATTCAGTTTGCCCTGGCATCCAATCCATTTGAATCTGGTAGCCTTCCCATTCGAACACTTCGCCATCTCGAAATGCTCGATCGATCGGCATGCCATCAAATCCGTCACCATAAGCCGACACGAGGGCGGAAAAGTCGTAACGACGTGGATTTTCGATCGGATCGACCACTCGGTCCAATGTCCAGGACTGAGCGCCATAACGATTTCGCAGCATTGGCCCGAGCAAGAAATGATCGCCATGCATGTGCGAAATCCAAAACGCATCGATTTGTTTTAGACCTAAATGTTGTCGCATCCCAACGATCAATTGCTGCAACATCTCGGCCGGCAGTAACCCACAGTCCAAAACCAACCCGTGTCCCTGGTCCGAGATGATGATCGCAAAATTCCATCCCTTCTGCGAATCGCTCAGCTTATAAACATGTTCGGACACTCGATTGAGTCCAGGCACCGCAGTGGGAATTGAAATTGGATCGCGTTCTTCATTCGTCATGTCGAACACTGGGTATCCGCGCACGTAACGAGCCCGCAGTTGCTGCAGCTTGAGTTGATAAGCTGCCAATTCGGCGCCGGGTTCTTCGATGGACGGTCCATACGCGGGAAACAAGCGATCAAGCCGAGTCTCCATCAGTCGGCCGACCGACTCCAGTAGCGTGTCGATCCCTTTGGCAAAGCCGTAGTCCCACTCGGTATCGAACCAATTCACCATGCGAGCCCCGGCGTGGACCACTCCGCCGGAAAATCCGATCGTCCGATCTCCGATGTCGCACAAATAAGTCATACCTCCCGGGCTATTCCCGGGAGTCGCCAGACACCGAATTTCCAATCCTTCCCACGTCAGCACATCGCCTGTCGACATTCCTCGGTTGAGCTCGAGCGGCAGACGAGGAGGCCGCAGGAAACTAGCTCCATAGACACTAAAGGGATCGCTGAGGTTGGGGTGCCACTTGCGAAACTGAAACGGACGCTCCAAGAACTCGCGTTCGTTGGCTGGACCAATTACCTGAATGGACGTTCGGTCCAGGTTATGAAGTCCCTGGCTCCGCTCGCGATGATGACTGGTCAGCAACACCCAATCGATCCGTTCGACACCGATCGACTTCGCCTTTTCCAAAATACTTCCGTCGCCGCAATCGATCACGATCCCGGTGGAACCACGACGAATCAAGTAACTGTTGCAAGTGTTTTCCCAACGATACAACTGCGTGCTGTCATCGGACCAGAATGGAGGCCATTCATCGGAAGTTTTGGGTTCGAAGTCACTGCCGCTGCTTCGCCCAATCACAACGAGCGACAACAAAATGAGTCTGCCAACCCAACAAATTAACTTAGCGAACTGACGCTTTCGCCAGCAAGAACCACACGACCGCACAAACACCATTGGGAAGTTCCTTTACACAAATCGCATGTCGCCGGACCGCAAACCCAAGGAGCGTCCTGCCTGAGGACGCCCCCGTTTCGGTGTGCAAGCCACAATCGTAGCACAAGACTTCTAACGCGTGTACTCGATTCTGTCGTGCGGCGCCGGTAGACTGTTGGAGCGTGCAGGCACTGTGGCCAACGACGAAACGGTCGATATATGTGACGGTTTTCTAACCGGATCGGAGGCGAGTGATGCGATTTTCTCTGCGAAGCCTGTTCTTGCTCGTCACATTACTCGCCGGAAGCCTTTTGGCTGTCAGTGGCTACGATGGCGTTTCGCGAGATCGCAGTCGTGTCGAGAAATTGAATCGTGAAATTGAAGAACGATCGCAAGCTCTGCTAATCTCCGATCCACAACGTCACCGGGCGCTGGTTCATTCGCTAGAACACCATTTGGAGGATCATGCGACCGGCAACAAAAAGCGAGGGCCAATCGAAATCGAATTCAAAGTGCGAATCGAAAGTGTGGGTCCGTACGTTGTTGCCGCCTCAGAAGCTAATGTTTTGTACATATTGAAGTCGCCGAATCAATTGAGGTATGTTGGTCAAGGCAAATACGCGATCGAAACCAAATAACCTAAATCATACGTACTGACGTCTTTCGTTGTCGTCGAGGAAATGTGGTGAACAATAACAGAACACCTAATAAAACCCCCGACGACGGTTCCGGCACTGCCGAGGCTTGCAGGCGAACGTGATCGAAGTCCACTTCCAAGTCAGTGGTAGGAGCCGAAAGATCGACGACGTTCAAATTGACCAGGCGGATTCCCAGGGCTTGGCCCAACTGCAAGTGACTGGCCGTGGTTTCGAAGTTTATCGTGCTTGTTCCCCATTCGCCCTCAGGAATCGATCCAGCCAACGAGTTGTTGTCGGAAGCGATGACCACTCCGCCCGCCAACAGATCAACTCGGTATCCCGGGAAGCCGTTCAAGTTAAAGAACTGGCCGTTGAGGGCGGTCCCTGATGCAATGTTGCCGATTTCAACATCCAAGGTGTATCGCATGTTTGCTTGAAGTGTGGTCGTCAACGTTTGGCTCAACCCATACTCGCCCAAGTTGCCCGTTCCGAATTCATTAAAGAGAATCGCGACTCGTTGCCCATCGGGAACGGAATTGAAGTTCGTTGGCGGCGATGGGCGCAGCGTGCCCACCCAAAACTGGGGACCGACTCCATTATTGACAACGACGCCGTTAGGATTGTGTAGCTGCCAACCGACCGGCGGGCCAAAGGTAAACTCGTTAAAAGCGACACTTCCCGTCACGTCCTCGAAACTGGAGTTCTGGACGACGACCAAATCCGCGTGTAGCCCCTTGGTCGCGAGTCCAAAGGCCAACCAAGACAGGGCAGCAAAGACATACCAGTGCGTAATTCGGGTCGTGGAATGGGACATTTTCGAGCCTCTTGTTCTTGAATTCGGTTCCTCCGCCCCTTGTTGGCTCGTCGTCGCGATTGAATCGCGACATAAATTTGTTAGAATTCTTTGAACCGTTCAAGGCCGAATCATCTTTGTATGCGAGAATGACGCTAAAAAGCGGGCTGGGCCACGCACCAACTTTGGGAAATGTATTTCGAACGCATGGTCCGAGTGGCACGTCGAAAATTGGTCGGCGTTCAGCGATTGGATAGTGACGAGGAAGATGTCGCCCTCAGCGCCTTCAAGAGCTTTTGCATGGGGTTTCAACGAGGGAATTTCGACCAGAAAGGCGACCCCGAGAATCTTTGGCCGTTGTTGGTGACGCTCACGTTGAACAAAGCCATCGATCATGTCCGCCGCGCCCAGCGTCTCAAGCGGGGCGGTGGCACCGAAGCGGACTCGCCCAGCGACGCGTTCGGACCTTGGACAGAATTGGTTTCTCGGGAACCTTCGCCGGAGTTGCAAGTAGCGGCCGAGGACTCCTTCCAGCAGCTGCTCGACATGTTGGACGCCACAGGTGATTCCACGCTGCGAGAAGTTCTCCTGCACTCGATGGCTGGCGAATCATCGCCCGAGATTGCTCGACACTTGGACTGTACGCTGCGAACGGTCCAACGAAAGCTGCAAACCATTCGCATGATTTGGGAACAGGCCAACTCATGACCGATCTGGGAGGGACAGCAGAGACTCGCGATGGCCTGACACCGGAAATGATGTTACGCCTGAATCGTCACTGCGACCGGCGAGAGTCGCAATGGCGAGCCGCATCGGTCGGGCTGGCAACTTCTGGCAGCGAGTCAACAGGTCAACCTGTTTCGTTGCAGGAGTTCCTGGAGACAGTGCCTGCCGAGGAACATGTTTTCACGGCGCCAGAATTGGTCTTGATCGACCTCGCGTATCTCGTTGAACGGCGACTTTCGTTTTCCATAGATTCGTTTCAACAGCAGGTTCCCTGGATCGATCCAAAGTGGCTCAGCGATCAGTTGACTCGCAGTATGGCGGATAAAAAGTTCGCGCCCGTACAAAACCGCGAGTCAAAAAAGCAAACATCCACTCCTGGTTCAACGCCGGCAGCCATCGCTTCGTCCCAAATGCACGGGAAGGCCGAATCACCGCTGGATGCTCCTGACGTTCATCAATTGGGCGACTATTTGATCACAGGCACGATCGGAAGTGGCGGCATGGGACACGTGTACCGAGCCGTGCATAAAATCATGGGTCGAGTCGTTGCGATCAAGACCATGCAAAAGGCGCGAGCGAACGATCTACCAGCCCGTCGCCGCTTCGAACGTGAGGTGCAAGTCCTGGCCAAGCTGTCGCACCCCAATATTGTGACCGCGTTTGACGCTCGCGAGCATGACGATGTACTGTACCTCGTCACGGAGTTGATCGAAGGCGAAGATCTCTCCAAGTTGATCGCGAGGAAGGGGCGAATAAGACCCCGCGAGGCCATGTTTTTTATCTGGCAGGCCGCCAAAGGACTGGCCTATGCCCATCAACAGGGAATCATCCACCGCGATATTAAACCTGGAAATTTAATCCTGGAAAAAAAACGCATTGTCAAAGTACTTGACCTGGGACTCGCTCGTTTGAGACAAGTCGAGATCGGAGCGACCGAAGACTCGACGCTCACCGATTCGTGTCGTGTGTTGGGCACCGCTCGGTACATGGCCCCTGAGCAAGCGCGTTCGGCCATGACCGCTGACGAACGAGCCGATATCTACAGCTTGGGTTGCACGCTCTATTTTGTGTTGATGGGGCAACCACCGTTCCGGGGCGCGACAGAAATCGACACGATCTTGGCCCACTCTCAGGAACCTACCCCGGAATTGCCTCAAGAGATCGCGGGACGACTTGTGCCTGACGGCTTGCGAGAGCTTACCAGGATCATGATGGCCAAACTGCCCGAAGATCGCCCACAATCGATGTCCATTGTGGTCGAGACGCTCGAAAATCTGATCCGACACGAACAAGATAAGACGTCCAACGATGCATCGTTAACTTCCGAGTCGATCGTGCCGCTGTTGCAGATTGACGAGCGGCCGATGGCCGCGAAAAACATGGCTCGGCAACGCCAACGTCGCCAACTCTTGGGTTGGAGCACAGGCGCGGGGGCGCTGGCCATTCTCGGCGGCTGGTATTTCTGGCCACGTGGCGACAACAACGAAAGTCCCAACCCGATTGATGTCACGCCGGTAGAGTCCATCGGGCTATTGTTTGATGGGCGCAGCAACTACGTCGAAGTGATGAACTTTGATCGTGAAGTACAAGTGCCGTTCTTGCTTCATGTGGTTGCCACTCCGCGTGTACAACGAGGCCCGACGAATTTGATTTCGTGGACAGGACGGAACTGGGCGGCCTTGTCGAAGCGGCGTCCCAATCGATCGATTATTCCATTCAGCCAACCAACCCAGGCCTTTACGTAGGCGGTATGCCGCCAAAGGCAATGCCCGGTGGGAATGAGCGTCGGTATTTTCATGGCGAAATTTTGGCGGTTCGCATCGATATGGGAAGTCCAGAACCAGCAATCGCAGCGACCGCCGCAGAAGTGAACGTTACGACACCGCACACCTTGGTTTGTTTGCCGCTGAGCGAAGGGACGGGAACCTCAACCGCCGATCGGTCGTCGAACCGATTCACAGCGAGAATTGAAGACGCTCAGTGGTTAAGCGAAAATCGACGTTAAGACATCAGGTCGACAGATTCAGTTTAGCGAACACTAGTGTCCCAGCTTTAGCCATCGAGTCGCTGGAAAGACACTTTTCACACGTCCCGCCGGCTAAAGCCGGCTAAAGCCCAATAACGGCGGTCGCAAAAATACTCTCCGCGACGGCACTCCGCAACGATCCCATCATCCAACATCGCGTTCCACCATAAGAGCCGCTTCCGACCGGTCTCCTAGTTCTGCCCGAATCCGTACTTCTTTATTCCTCTGTCCCCAATTCCCTTGTCCCAATTTCGCCCTGTTTCCGTACTAAAAAGTGCCTATCCAAGCCGATCCATGGTCACAATTCCCCGTCTCTCCCTCCAGAAATATTTGGAAAACTTGGCGAAATATCTGCCCACCATTATTGACACAGGCCTTCTCTTCCCCCCCAAATGATGTCATCGCAAGGATTTGGACAGGTCTTGCATACGGGCTTCTACTCATCTTTGTGACGCAAGATTCGTCGCCACTTTGGACTATTCATCATTGGGCACTTCAACCTTCACCGCCGCGCTCAGCGCTGCGGCGATCGAACTTAGCCACGCAAACAGCAGAGCTTGTTAACCGCGTGTCTAGAGTCAATTTGGCGAGTTCCAACTTGGCACCAAAAGACAGATCCAACCGCCAAATTGACGGCGGCCCGCGTTCTGCCTGTTGGTGAACGACGCCCCAGAGAAATCGTTCCATCATCACCGCACGAAAGTTTATTTCACATCGACATCGGAAGGCAGACCATCAACAAGCCGATCAGCACGTGGACACAAACATTCTTCAAACTCGGCTACACGCTTCGCCGCATCTGGCACGACGAGCCCGACTACGCCAACAACTACACTCCCTTGGCGCTTGAAGTCCTCGAAGACCGCCAAATGCTTTCGGGTACTGGTGCCGACGATCCCAATGGGACCGGTGGTCCTGGCCAACCTGCCAACGGAATCGACGGTGGTGCTGCCGAAGTCTCTCAGGTCGTCAGCGCGAACCCGGGCGCCGGTTATTCCGAACAAGCAACGCTGCGTCTCTCGGAACACTGGCGAGCCAACTCCAATGCCTCGTACGCCTGGAACCAAGGCCCAACTCTCCTGTCCTACTTCGGCACGCACGCGTCAGGCACGACCACTGGCGTCAACTACCACGCCGAAGTCGCCGGGTTCGACAAAGACTTGGGCACCTATCAGATCAGCTTCTACATCTACAACTACACCATCACCGTGTCTCGATCGTCAAACAACGGCACCGGTGGCATGGGCGACGACTTCGACGAACCCAGCGCCGCGAACTGGTACAAAGAACATCTGTCCGTCAGCGTCAACGGCTACTCGATCGAAACTGACAACCAACTGATCGCCGCCGACTTCATCGACAATGGCCAATTCAATAACTTCAACTCCGCCACATTCAAATCGATCGGTTCTCACTCTGGCTCGGCCAACTACACCTTCACAGGAACGATCGATCCGAACGTCACCAACACTTACTCACGCGTCGACGTCGTCCTGAACGAACAATTCCAACAAAGCTACAACTACCAAACGACCGTCGATAGTTTCTGGGACCGGGGCGGGTTGCCGGGCAACGTGACTGTGGAAGGCACCGTCCAAGTCAGCGGCAACAGTCAAGCCAACCGACACTCGAGTTTTGACTCGAGCAAGACTTCCACCGGCCGCAATTTCAACGTCAGCGGCAACTCGACTAGCTCGAGCAATCGCACCATCACCTACACCAACGCCAGCCTGACGATCACGACCGCAGGGTTTAGTCCGGTCGATATAGCCAACGCCACTGAAGCGACCATGCGGACTCGGAACGAAGACGGCACCTACGTCGCTCCGCCGACCGAAGGCAGTCGCTACAAGCTGACACTCAACGGAACACAGACCAATAACGCGAACTCCAGCAGCAATTTCTCCGGCAATGGCAGCATCCTGACGCAGGGTACCAACAGGGTCCGAACGGGGATCGTCAACTATTCGGCCAATGCGAGTTCCGTCGACACCAATGACTACGTCCGCACCTACACGTCGGATCAGACGATCCTAGGTGCCACGATTGTTTACGGATTGTCGCTCGGTGGCGGTGGCTCGCGCAAGATCGAGAAAGGCGGCTCGCAGGATATCGACGTCGCCGTCTTGCACTCGCACAACCACACGATCGACAAGAACCGCAGCGAAGCCGAACTCAATTACAAATTGAAACACGATTACAGCTCGGATGGCAAGGTCAAACAGACCACCCAGATGGTCAACTCGCTCACGGGTCTTGGTCTTTCCTTCTATCGCCTAAAAGACGACTACAACATCGAAACGACTTACCGCGCTGTCGAACAACTCCAACGCAACAAGCCGACGTCGAATTCGACCGACTTCAACCGCACCTCCGGCAACGTCAAGCTCGTTGGCCCCAGTTCACAACAAACGGCCTACACCACGACGACCATCTCGGCCCAGCCCGGCTTCGCTCATGAGACCATGTCGACCGGTACGGTGTTGGTCACCGGCACCAATAACCTGACTCGGACCGCTACCAAAACTTCGATCAGCAGTTTCAAGTCACGCACGAATGAATCGATCATGACCTCCGCCGCCATCGAGTTGCTCCGCAACAGCGACGGCAGCGTGACGGCGCCGCCGCCCATGGTTGGAGTTGGTGATGGGAGCCTGCGAACCGTGAATAATTCTGGTTCCACTCGGCGGCTACATGATTCGATTTCGCAACAGTGGAGTTTCGCCGCGACCGGTGTGGTCACCTTAACCGATACCTCGACATACCGAGCGTACACGACCCAGTCCACAGGCGACGGTGACGTGACGCTGAAATCGAAACTTGATGTGACCGACGCCCCTGGCGCCCAGGGAAACTCACGGTCGGACGAATTCGATTCGCACATCTTCAACGCGACCACGGCCGGCGGATTGAACGGCTTGTCGGGACGCCAAGAGTACTGGACGACCGGCGCGGGAGCCGCGATTGCGACCGCCGCTGTCGGCGAAGCGACCGTGATCCTGCAGAACTTGGTCATCACCTTCACGCCACGACCCACGCCTCAGAACAATAACGAAAATGAAGTCCAAGCCGTCGCTACCGGATCGTCGAACGGACGAAAATACGATCGCACCAAGTCCGGAACCTCGACCCATATTCGGATCGGCGATCATACGGACGCCGGGACGGACAAAGGCCACGATCGAGTCAGCGGCCGTAGCATCACGATGCCGTCGACGGCCGGTGAGACGGGCACTGGTGGCACGGGCACTGGTGAGACGATCTTGACCCACTTCGATCGCGACTCGTGGGACAAGATCACCGGCGGACGCGGCTCGTATAGCTTGACGGACGTGTATTCCTTCAGCGTCGACGATTCGTTCACGATCCGGACAACCGGTTGGTCCGACGGCAAGGCCAACGACACCGGCAACGTTGGCTACAAAACCGCGCTGGGCAGCCAGTCCGGGAACGCGGGG
>JAUXWY010000303.1 GCA_030681235.1 Pirellulaceae bacterium
GGAAAGGATCTTCCAGCCCCCCTACCCATAAGATCGCGGGCACGATTTTCTCCCACGATTTTCTCCCACCTCCCACCCTACAAGCGAGAACAAGATGTTACGGATTCTCGGTAAATCCACTCGTTATTGCGACGGCGTTTCTCGGCGTGATTTCTTGGCCATCGGTGGTCTGACGTTTGGCGCAGGTGGTTTAGGGTTAGCTGATTGGTTCCGCAGCACGGCCCACGCCGCGACGGTCACTCGTCCGACCGGTGGCTTGGGACACAAAGCCGTCATCAATATTTTCTTGGCCGGTGGTGCGCCGCATCAAGACATGTGGGAGATCAAGTCCGACGCTCCCGCCGAGATCCGCGGCGAGTTCAGCCCGATCGCGACCAAAGTTCCCGGCATTCAAATCTGCGAAGTATTTCCCCGCTTGGCTGGGCTGATGGACAAAGCCGTGGTGATTCGATCATTGGTCGGTTGCAAAGATCGGCACGAAGCCTATCAGTGCATGAGCGGTTGGTTTCCGGATGATCTGCAAGCACTAGGTGGACGCCCTTCGATCGGCTCGGCCATCGCCAAGCTCAAAGGATCGGTTGACCCAGCGGTTCCAGCCAACATTGGTCTGGCTTCGCGAACTCAACACGTGCCGTGGTCCGATCCCGGCGCCTCAGGTTTTCTCGGGGCCGCGTATTCGCCGTTCAAGCCGGACGGTCCCGGCATGGACAATATGAAATTGCACGACATCACTTTGGATCGTTTGCAAGATCGTCGAAAATTGCTGACGAGTATCGACAACCTGCGACGCGATATCGATACCAGCGGCGCGATGGAAGGCATGGATGCGTTTGGACAGAAGGCATTTGACGTGCTCACCAGCAGCAAGCTGATTGATGCCTTGGATCTGTCCAAAGAGGATCCCAAAATCGTGGCAAGATATGGTGACGGGAAGCCGTACCAATATCAGTACGACGGCGCACCGACTTGTAATGATCATTTATTATTGGCCCGAAGACTGGTGGAAGCCGGGGCTCGATTTGTCAGCCTCAGCTTTGGTCGCTGGGACAGTCACGGCCAAAACTTCGATCTGGTGCGTGACCACGGCAGCAAGTTGGACCAATGTTTGAGTGCCTTGATCGAAGACTTGGATCAACGCGGGATTTTGGACGACGTGTCGGTTGTGGTCTGGGGCGAGTTCGGTCGGACGCCGAAGATCAATGACCAAGCCGGCCGAGACCATTGGCCGAATGTGAACTCGGCGTTTCTAGCCGGTGGAGGCATCCGGGCTGGTCAAGCCATTGGTGCGACCAATCGCTTGGGCGAATACCCAGTCGAGCGTCCGGTCCATATGCAAGAAGTCATCGCCACGCTGTATCACAACCTCGGGATCAACACCAGCGCCACCACCATCGCCGACCCCACGGGCAGGCCACAATTCCTGGTCGATCATCCACCATTGCCCGAATTGATCTAGTCGACCATAACGGTATCGTGATGTTCGTACCCCGGAGCGCAACAACACAGGAACACCAAGTCCTCGGCGGCCGTGTTCTCGATCCAATGCACCTGCCCCGGCGGAATCGCGATCGCGTCACCGGGCCGGACTATCTGAACGGCACCTGCCAAGAACATCGTTCCTTGACCACTTAGAATATAGTAAATCTCTTCGGAACTGGGATGGTAATGAGCCAGCGTCTTAATGCCCGGCGGCACAGTCGCTTCGGCCAAACTTTGATTTCGAATCCCCGAATTGCGATGCGACAACAATTCGCGAATCGAAGAACCATCTTTGGTCGTGAAGGAAACGGTAGTTGATAAGTTGACGATGTCCATATTCAAATCCCATTTTCTCGGTCAACGTAAGTCGCAAGTATCGCTTGAGCAGTCAAACACCAAATTTAGCATCAACACAGAATCGCGATTCCATTGTTACGACTGAAACACCCAATCCAAGAGGAGCACGATAGCGATAACAATCGGGAATAGGATGATCCCAAGCCCATATATTCTCATCAGCCGCTTTTCATTTCCCTTCTGCCGCAATTCTATTTTGAGTTCGGCAGAACGTATTTGCAATGGATCGCGCCAAGGTGCATAGAACCAGCACAAAAAATAAAGCATATTCAGGATACTTACCGCTGTTAAAAAGAGTCCACCATAGAATCTGGACGAGCCCGAAGTTCCGTGCCAAGATTCATTCAACGCCAAGCTGAGGCTGACTCCCGCTAAGAGTCCATAAACCACAACGAGAGTTCGACGGGTTCGTCGGTATTTTTCGCTTAGTATTTCTCGCTCTTTGAGTTCATCCGGTTCCATGTTCTTGAGACGCTCCGTAGCGAGTAATTCTCTGGTCCTAAGATTCAATGTACCTCCAGGCACGCCAATTTAACATCGGACCAGAACAACGGCGAAACGTCGTTCGGTGCATGAGCAATGACTCGCGCCAAACACTCCTCGGGAGGACGCCTTGTCATCAATGCCATAGCGGCGGCTGAAATCGCTGGCGCTCGGCTCATTCCCGCACTGCACGCGACCAAAGTTCTAGTTTGATTTCGTACCAACGCGACAACCGTTTCGATGATGAGCCGCAGCATCGCTGGTTCGTTCCCGCCACCATCGTTGAGCGGAAATCGACAATAGACAAAATCCCGAGGCAGAACCGCCGGCGCCTCGTTGATGGCCAAATCGACCACGGCTCGGATTTCATGTTCATGCAACAGCGCCACGTTCCGCGCGTCCGGTGTGCGTTGTTTAACCGTCAGCCGCAGGCGTACGTGGAGGTGGCAAAATTCCGCTAGTCAACTCTACCGCCGCGTACGCCTGCGGCTGACGGTTAAACAATCCCCAATCGTCGCAAACTCAGCGGCTGCGGATTGATGTGCGGCACTTCGTCATTGATCAATTCCGCCAACAATTTGCCGGTCGCCGGGGCCATCGAGAGTCCCAGCATGTTATGACCGGCTGCAATCCAAGTGTTCGCCATACTCGGTGTACGATCCACGACTGGCTTGCCGTCCCAGGTCATCGGCCGCCAACCGTACCATTCTTCCTGGACCTGATCCGTGTACGGTTCGTCTAAGTAGAGGCGAGCGCCACTTCGCAATAGTTCCAGTCGCTGGGGATTCATGCGACTGTCATACCCGGCGAACTCCATGGTCGAACCGATTCGGTAACCATCGTGGAACGGTGTAATGGCGACCGAATGTTCTTCCAGGATCAAAGGTATTTTCGGGACCACAGGTGGCAACGTCGTCGTAATCGAATAACCTTTGCCGGGTTCGATCGGCACCCGGAATCCCAAGGCTTGCTGCAAGAGAGGCGTCCAGGCGCCTGTGGCAAACACAAATTGATCCGCAGCAAACTCTCCCGCGCTGGTGAGGACCGCCTCGGCCCGCGAACCTCGCCGCTGCATGTCCGTGACTTCGGCGTTCTCGACGATCTTCACACCTGATCGTTCGAGTAACCCGCGTAGTTGTCGCATCAACAAGTCCGGTCGCAAATGACAATCGCCCGGATAATGCCAACCGCCGGCCAAACCCGACTTGAGCGCTGGCTCTAGCTCGCGCACCGCTTCGCCGGGATATGCGACAGCTGAGACTCCGAACTGCTCCGAGATCAGTTTGTCAACGTCGTGGTAGGCTTCGAAGTGATGATGGTTTTGATAGACGAATAACAATCCTCGCCGTTCCCATTGAACTTCCAACTTCTCTTCTCGTAGGACCTGCTCGTATAACGAGAGCGACGATTGGAGCAGTTGATGGATCGTCGGGGCCGCGTCCATCATGCCGCGGTGATTGCAACGCAACGCGAAGTTCGCCAACCACCGCCACAAGTCCCAAGAAAATCGTGGGCGAATGGAGAACGGCGAGTTCGGGCGCAACATCGCGCGCATGGTTTTTGCGATCACGCCCGGCGCCGTCAGTGGCAACACGTGACTGGGGCACACGTAACCACAATTGGCGTGCGAACAACCACTGCCGAATTTCTTGGCTTCAACAATAGTGACCTGGTGACCGGACTTTTGCAGATACCAAGCACAAAAGGCTCCTACTACACCACCGCCAACCACCACAATCCGCTGGGATTTCATGCCGGGATTCCATCGACGAAAAGATCTCGTGGATCAAACACCAAAGTCGTTTCACCCATCACAAACGCCGAGCCCTGAACAGTCGGCGAAATGGCGCGAGCACCTGGGGCAAGTCCTTCTAAATGCTCCGCATTGGTTGCCCATTGATAACTGGCGTGAAAACGGCTGCCGGTAACACTCTCCTGGACCCAATTCTCGCCCGGTTTTAGTTTACCCTCGGCTGCCAAGCAGGCCAACTTGGCACTGGTTCCCGTCCCGCACGGCGAGCGATCATAAGCTCCGCCGGGGCACAGTACAAAACTTCGACTGTCGGCGCCGTTGTGGCCGGCAACAAATAGTTCGACGTGATCGATCCGCTGGCCATCTGGACCCGAGATCCCATTGGCTTCCATGCTCGCTTGAACTGCCAACGAATATTGAGTTAATACCGCGATGTTGCTCATTTCGACGGCGAGCGAATGATCGCTCGAGAGAAAGAACCAATTTCCGCCCCACGCCAAATCACCCACGATTGACTTTTGATTCGCCAGCGGCACTTCAACGTTTCGTCGGTAGAGATAACTGGGCACGTTGCCGATGCGAACTTGATGCTGATCCAATAACTCGGTTTCCACGACACCAACCGCAGTTTCGATCAGATAACGGCCGGGTTGCACTCGATCAAGGAACGCAAGACTGGCCATGAGCCCAATTGTCCCATGCCCACACATGCCCAAGTACCCGACATTATTGAAAAAGATCACGCCGCATAAGTGCTTGGGATCAATCGGCGGCAAGAGCCAGGCACCCACCCAATGTTCGCTGCAGCGAGGTTCGCAAATAATCCCACGTCGCAGTGGCTCGTGATTCTCTTCTAGGAACGCAACCACTTGCTGTAGCGTTTCTGGGATCGAGCCACCCGCAAATCGAGAAAGCAAGGAGGCGAAATCCGGTCCGCCGGAAACGATCAATCGAGTTGGTTCGCCGCCCGTGTGCGAATCGATCACTTGAATTTGCTGAATCATTTCGTCCATTGTCCATCAACCAAGCGCCATGCCTGACTCGGATTGGAGTCTTGCAGGATCTCGGGCAATCTTTCTCCCCGCACGTTGTCATAACAGTGCAATGCGCTGAAACGCCGCAGCGAGGCTGGAATACCAACGGCGGTGAACCCTGGGTGACCAGTCGCTGGGAACGGACCGCCATGATTCATCGCGGCTGAAACCGCGACGCCGGTCGGCATCTTGTCGTTTAGCAAACGTCCGACTCGTTGTCGCAGGACTGGAGCCAGGCGTGTATAGGCTGCTTCGTCGGCTCCATCGGTGCTTGAATAGAGACTGCCCGTCAAGTTCCCTTCCAATCGTTGCAGGATCGCTCGGGCCTGTTCTACATCGTTGGCGGTGACGATCAGAGTCACTGGGCCGAACATTTCGGTTTGAAAAGCCATCGGGTTCTCCAAAAATTTTTGTCCCGTGACGTGCAACAGCGTGTTTTCTAACGCGATTCGCCCGTTGTCGGTAAAGGCTTTGCCGCCGGTCAACAACTCGGCGCCGGCGCCGTGGACTTTTGCAATACCGGACAAAGCCGACTCTAGGACCTGCCGAGACAACAACGTTCCAGCAGGTGCCGCTGCAAACTTCGCCTGGACGGCGGCAACGAATTCACTGGCGTTTGTTTGTCCAACCAAGATGATGAGTCCGGGGTTGGTGCAAAATTGTCCAGCGCCCATCAAGCAGCTGCCGGAAAACTCTTGGGCCAGCTCCGCGCCGCGTTGTTGTAATGCTGAGGGCAGAATCAACACAGGATTGATGCTGGACATCTCCAGATAAGCGGGTTTTCCGTGTTCATCGCAGGCTTGTTTGATTCGGAGCCCGGCCGACTTGCTGCCGGTGAAACCAACCGAGGCCAATCGCGGGTCACGCATCATTCTGAGGCCTTCTTCGCCTGGCATCCGGTAGATCAATTGAACCAACGCGGAAGGCAAGCCGGATTCGGAAAGGGCTTTCGCAGCTAAACCCGCGAGACGAATCGTTGTTCCAGGATGGGACGGATGGCCTTTGGCAACGACGGGATTACCGGCCGCGATGGCCGCCGCGAAGTCGCCCCCGCAGATCCCGTTGAATGCAAACGGAAAGTTGTTGGGGCCAATCACCAAGACTGGTCCGATTGCGGCGTGTACAGATCGAATCCCCGCCTTCGTGTCGATCGTGGGCAGAGCCCAAGAACCTTCGCGACACGCGGCGGCCGCTTGCCGCAATTGATTGACGGTTCGCGGAAGCTCGACGTCCTTTAAACGAGGCGTTATCGGAAGCCCGGTTTCTTGATTCGCCAAGTTTGCCAATGCTTCCGCATCGCCTTCAATCGCCGCGGCGTAACCGTCAAGGAACTGAGCGATACGATCTCGCGGAACTTCCGGCATGACTTGAGCGACCGCATCAGCCGCAGCGAGCGCCTGTTCGCAATCGACCCAATCGCTGACGGGGTACTTGTCACCGATCGGAGTACCCGTGGATGGATTGACGGCGGTGAAGGTCTCGCTGCCATGCGATTCGACCCACAAACCATCCAACCAGACTTTAGCAATTTCGCTCATTTGAGTTTCTTCCAAGGTTTTGAACTGGGGGTGGTTTGTTGACGTGAATCGGAATGAATGTAGTGGAATTGGATCGACGGAGCGATCCGCGACACTAGGCGACGGGGCGATTCTTGATCCCGTTGCGAATGATCGCCAGAATCCGATCGCGTTCACCTCCGACCAAAGGTAGTCGCGGTGGCCGAGTCAACTCGGTGCCATAACCGCATTCGGCGTTGGCCAACTTGATGTATTGGACCAGCTTCATGTCGGTGTCCAAATGCAGCAGGGGCATGTACCAACGGTAAACTTCCACGGCTCGCTTCCAATCACCGGCTTGAGCCAAATCCCAAATCAGTCGGTTCTCGGCGGGGAAGGCGTTGACCAATCCGGAGATCCAACCGGTGGCTCCGACCATCAAGCTTTCGAGCACGATGTCGTCCACTCCGCAGAACAGAATATAACGATCTCCGCAACAGTTGATCAGGTCCGTAATTCGACGAACGTCTTCGGAAGATTCCTTGATGGCCACGAAGTTGGGTTCATCGGCCAATGCCACGAATTCTTCGGGCTTGATGTCCACTTTGTAGGACACCGGATTGTTGTAGATCATGATCGGCAAATCGGTCGCTTTGGCCACGGCTCGAAAATGGGCTGCCGTTTCCCGTGCGTCCGACCGATAAACCATCGCGGGCAACACCATCAAACCATCGACACCGATCTTTTTCGCATCGACAGCATAACGACATGCAAGCGCGGTGGTGTATTCAGCAACGCCGCTGAGGACTGGAATGCGGCCAGCCACATGGTCGACGGTGGCCTTGAGTACCTCTAGTTTCTCGTGGTACTCGAGCGAGCAATTCTCGCCGACTGTCCCCAACATCACGAGACCATGGATGCCCGCTTGGATCATCGCTTCCACGTGCTGGAGCGTGCCGGGGACATTCAACGAGTAGTCCGCGTTGAATTGGGTCGTAGCAGCCGGAAACACCCCTTGCCAATTGACCTTGGGACTTTTGGGATTTCGCTGGATCGGGGACATACATGACTCCTGGACAAAAAGTGTTTTTTGTTGACAATAGACAAATCTAGCGACGTGGTCGTTAGTCGTCAAGGGACCGTTGGGGACAGTCACCGATTCCGAAGCCAATCGGGGGTGCCCGGGAGAGCGGACTCCTTCGCGGGAATTTGGAGGAGGAAATTCGAGAGGAAATTCGACGGGCAAATTCGAGGGGACAGACAGACTCTTTTTTCTTCGTCGGGTTGGTAGAAGCCAAAGATGAATCACCAAGCAAAACTTAGCGAGCGGATTGTGCAGGACGTGGTGGATCGTCTGGTTTCGGGGCGGGAGCTGCCATTCCGATTGAACGTCCTTGGGATGGCTCGGCATTACGGGATAAGTCGCACTCCAGTCCGCGAGGCGATCGAAGAACTTCAGCGTCTGGGCAAGTTGACGAAACTATCCAACGGACGATTTGCCTCGACACACTATACCGAACAAACACCATTGTCTGTCCCCGTTGTGATTTCGGTGCGCGACATCGGGGACAGTCACCTCGATAATTCGCTCGGGGATAATTCGCTCGGGGACAGCCACCTCAAGGGTCTAAAGAGTCACCTCGATAACCAAAGCGGGCCATTGAAGGATGGGACCGTCCATTTCTGTCCTCAAATTGATTCGAAAACCGACGGTGACAATCCTGTCTGTCCCCAAATTGAGACGCTCGACAACCCATCGTTGTCTGTCCCCCATGTTGGCCCAGTCTCCGAAGTTGGCCACATCAAGTTGTCTGTCCCCGTGTCAGGTACTCAAGTTGGCGTAGAGAAGTTGTCTGTCCCCGCCACAACTTCCGGACCCATTCGAACATCCGGTCTAAGTGCAAGCTGGAGTCATTTGGATTGGCGCGATGGCGTGCGGCAGCATTTGGTCGAAGAGGTTGTTCGCCTGAGCTTGCGGGGACAGACAACGTTTCTTCGCGAGCAGGTTTGGAGCGACCGGCTGGAGATCGGTCGAGGCTTGTTGCGGCAGATGCTCAGTGAGCTAGCAGGCCTAGGCTTTGTCGAACATGTACCCCGCCGAGGCTGGCAAGTCCGCCCCTTCGATGCGAACGCGATGCTTCAATATTTGGAAATCCGCGAAGTAC
>JAUXWY010000313.1 GCA_030681235.1 Pirellulaceae bacterium
GTACACCAGCGCTCGCTAAAGCGCATTCGTGATGAACTGCCGAATCTTCCTGAGCTGGACTCTGGTTTAGGATTTGCGAAGTCTACAAATTCAAAGCCCGGATTCGCGAGATCGCTTCGATGACGTTTTCTCGTGAATTGAAAGCGCTCAAGCGGAAGTAGCCTTCGCCCGCTGGGCCAAATCCGCTGCCTGGCGTTCCCACCACATGGGCTTGTTGCAGCAACACATCAAAGAACTGCCAACTGGTTTGGTTCGCGGGAGTTTTCAGCCACAAGTAAGGTGCGTTCACGCCTCCATAACAACGCCACCCCAATTGCGAGATCCCCTCGCGCAACAACCGCGCATTCTCCAAATAGAACTTGATCAATTGCTCCACTTCGGCTTGCCCTGCCGGTGTATACACGGCCGCGGCCCCTCGCTGAATAATGTAGGGCACTCCGTTGAATTTCGTGCTGTGTCGACGACTCCAGAGTCGATGGAGCGAGACCGACTCGCCACTTGTGGCTAGGCCGTTGAGCTTCTTGGGAACGACGATGAACGCGCAGCGAGTTCCTGTAAAACCCGCGGTTTTGCTGAAACTACGAAATTCAATCGCAACTTCATCCGCGCCAGGGATCTCGTAGATCGAACGCGGCAGTTCCGGGTCCGTGATGTACGCCTCGTAGGCTGCGTCAAACAAAATGATCGAACCATGTTGTTGCGCGTAACGAACCCAGCGCTCCAATGTTTCCCGCGACGCAACCATGCCCGTTGGATTGTTGGGGAAACATAGATAGATCAAATCAACAGGCTGCTTGGGGAGCGGAACCTCAAATCCGTTCACTTCCAAGACCGGCAAGTATTCGATCCCAGCATACCGACCCGCCCCGTCGGCCGCTCCCGTGTGACCCGCCATCACGTTGGTATCGACGTATACCGGGTAGACCGGGTCGGTGATCGCGACTCGAACCTTGTCGCCAAAGATATCCAGAATATTGGCACAATCGCATTTGGAACCATCCGAGACAAAAATCTCGTCGGCAGCAATTTGACAGCCGCGACGTTGATAATCGTGTTTCGCGATCGCCTCACGCAAGAAATCATAGCCTTGTTCCGGGCCATAACCGCGAAATGTTTCTCGACGCGACATCTCGTCGACAGCGGCATGCATGGCCTGAATGACGGACGGTGGCAGTGGTTCGGTTACATCGCCAATGCCCATGCGAATAATCTTGTGCTGTGGATTGGCTTGAGCGTAAGTCTGAACGCGACGTGCAATCTCCGGAAACAAGTATCCGGCTTGCAGTTTGAGGAAGTTGTCGTTGATCTGGGCCATGTTGCAACCGTTGTGGAAAGAGCGAGGAAAGTGGTTCGCTGCGACAAGATACAAAAAAACTCCAACACCGTTAAGTGTGGAGTCCTAGTGGGTAGGTCGGGAATTGCGTCACGGCTGAACGTTTAACCGCGCCGCAGAGCATGGTTGGTCGGGAATCCGACCAACCATGCGTCGCCAAACGCGGGCAGTTGAGCAAAATCTCCTGGGCGGACGGTCGTTCACGGTCCCGGTTTGTATTCAAGCAAGAACTTTCGTCGTTGCTCGATAAAGGTTCGCAGGTTGCGTGGCGCAGGACCAAAACCTGGACCCGGAGGACGGGCAGGCTCGACGGACGCACCCGCCGCAGGTTCGGTAACGGCACCGTTCGGATCGGTCGCCCCCAGAAACGCTTCGTAGGAGGCCAACTTGCGGGTGTCCAACTTGACTTCCGGCTCCAGCATTTCGCGGAGCGAAGTAACCAATGGACCCAACTTCTCCCAAGTCAACGATTCACTCGCGATCGTGCGAACGTGCTCCAAATATTTCTCGCGGAATTCGGGAACAGCAAGCAAGCGACCGTAAAGCGGTGTTCTTGCGTTGTTCATACCCGTCAATGGATCCAAGTTCGGCTGACGAACACCAGGACCACCCGGACCACCCGGACCACCTGGGCCAGGACCGCCCGGGCCACCTGGGCCAGGACCGCCTTGGCCACCTGGACCTTGACCGCCTTGGCCGCCAGGTCCAAATCCACCCGGCCCACCCGTGCCGCGTCCGCCTTCTCCAGGTCCACCTGGACCACCCGGCCCACCCGGTCCACGTCCACCTGGACCACGTCCGCCAGGTCCGGACATCGGCGGTTGGAACGTTTCGTTCATGTCGTGTGGGAAGATGTGAAACTTTTCGTTCTCGTCCAAAAACAGACTGTAGTCGCTGGCGCGAACCCAATAGCCATCGTTGTTGATCAATGCGTTGTCGAGCGCCAAAAACCACAGGGCTTGATCAACATCCAAAATTGGCTCGAGTGCCGCTGGGAGTTCCGCCGTTGGCGTTTCCTCGAGAACTCGACACAAGTTGATCAACTTTTTCCAGGCCTTGGGGGTGTCGGTCTTCAAGTCGTAATGCTGCTTATAGGATTCTTCGTCCGGCCCCAGAAACTCCAAACCACCGCGACCGTTGGGCCGACCGGAGACCTTCCAACGCGCCCCTTTGGTCGATGGAAAATGCTCGGACAAGAACTCTTTGTTGTACTGCTGCACGTTTGTGTAGATTCCCCAAGACTCACCATTGACCACAACTCGCATGAAGTTCGCTTTGGGTGTCGGAATATATTGACCGGCTACATGCGAATACAAGACCGTGCTCATCAACGATGGGTCGCTGTTTTGGTTCAACAAGTTGAGCGTTTTGTAGCCGTGGATTCGCTGGTCTTTTTCGGCCATGTCCACGGACAAATTGAACGACCGTTTCGACCCACGCGGCACCATCATGTAAGAGGATGCGCCGCGAAAGCGGACCCCGACATTCGAGTAGGTCTGGCCGTCGACCATGACGGTGGCCGGTACTTCGACATCCGTGCCATGGAAGAGTTCTAGCTCTTGTTCCCAATCGGAATTCGTGAAGTTGATAAAAACGGTCCGCAGGATGCTGGTATCGTAGAACTTGCCTTCGCTGGGTTGAACATCGGCCGGTGAAATCGGGCGACCGGGACTTCCCGGCTCGACTCGCCCGCCCGGTCCACCACGTCCGCCTGGTCCGGGCCCACCGGGCCCGCCGGGTCCACCCGGTCCACCCGGTCCACCTGGCCCACCTGGCGGAGGTCCAAATCCGGGACGACCGTCGGGAGGCGAACTACCTGGAGGTGGTCCGCCCGGTCCGCCGGGTCCTCGTCCACGTCCACCACGATTGCGGCGGGGATTTTCATCGCTCTCTAAGAACTTCCGAGCTTCCACTCGCTCGGCGTCGTCCAACCATCCGTTTTGGTCCTGATCGAATCGGGAAACGATTTCCAGGTCGGGCGCGTTCATGCCCGGCCCGCCTGGCCCAAATCCACCTGGCCCACCTGGCCCAAATCCGCCGGGACCGGCTGGCCCGCCACCCGCTTCTCGCGGTGGGTTTTGTTCTTGGGCGACGGCCTCACGACAAAAATCGGAGACGCCGCTGACGGCCAAGGCTGCTAAGAATGGAGCCAAGATTCTTTTCATAACTATCTACTCGCACTTTTCAGTTGGGTCGTTGCCCCAAGAATAATCGCGTGAACTCGCTATCAAGTCTGCCACAGAATTCTTTGAGAAAGTCGTCGATTGTTGATGATCGTTTGTTGTGTTAGGCTATGTCCACAAGAGGTGGGCTGCGGTATCAATCAATTTTAAGGAACGGATCGTGAAAAAAGCGCAGCATGAACCCAACGGGCGCGGCGGGAAATGGGTCGCGACCCTGGCTGGATTGATTCAAGGTTTCATTCTGCAAGGATTGGTTCTTTCAGCGATTGGTCTGGGCGCCGCGTCCATCTTGTTGGCGGAAGAGTCCGCCCCACCGCAAAGTAAAACCGAACAAACCGAGCCCGCAGCAGAGAAGCCGTTCTATGAGGATCTCGATGAGCGGATCGATGTGGCGGTAAAGCCCGCAGCTGATTTTTGGGAAAACTTGGTCCTGACGCCATTGCCTTATTCGGGTTATCTGTTGAGTCGAGTCTTCGGGGACGAATTCACGTCCGATGTCCCTGCGGTCTTGGTGTTGCTGATTTTCGGCGCTACCTATTTCACTGTGTACTTTCTCTTCCCCAACGTCCGCTATTTCTCGTTCGCTTTAAACACCGTGGCTGGCAAGTACGATCATATCGAGCGTCACTCGGCAGAAAAGTCTGAGGTCCACGTCGTTGCCGGTGATGTGAAACGCACGGCTGCGGACGAAGGCAAACATGGCGAGGTCAGCCATTTCCAAGCGCTGGCCACTGCCGTGTCCGGTACGGTTGGCTTGGGCAACATCGCGGGTGTGGCCGTCGCGATTGGTATGGGTGGGCCCGGAGCGACGTTCTGGATGATTGTTTGTGGTTTCTTGGGGATGTCGACCAAATTTGTTGAATGCACGTTGGGTGTTGCTTATCGCGATGTCGATGCCAATGGCGTGGTTCACGGTGGTCCGATGTACTACTTGTGGAAGGGCTTCGCTGAATTGGGTTTGGCACCTTTGGGCAAAATTCTGGCGGTCGTTTTTGCAATTCTCTGTGTGGGAGCTTCGTTTGGAGGCGGAAACGCCTTCCAGTCCAACTCGGCAACCAAACAAATTGTTACCATCCTGGACTGGCAGAGCGGTAGCGCCGGATTCATCGTGGGCGTTATCATGGCGGTGATTACCGGTGTCGTGATCATCGGCGGTATCAAGAGCATCGCTCGGGTCACAGAAAAAATCGTGCCCTTCATGGCGATTCTGTACATTTTGGCGTGCGTGGTCGTAATCCTCTGCAATATCCAGTATTTGGGGACAGCCATCAGTTTGATCTTTACGGAAGCCTTTACACCTCGTGCTGGTCTAGGCGGAATCGTGGGCGTCATCTTGGTGGGCTTTCAACGGGCCGCCTTTTCGAACGAAGCCGGCGCGGGCTCCGCCGCGATCGCCCACTCAGCGGTCAAGACCAAGTATCCCGCATCCGAGGGACTGGTCGCTCTGTTGGAACCGTTTATCGACACCGTCGTTATTTGCACAATGACCGCTTTGGTCATCGTGTTCTTTAATTTGGCGAACGCCGATATCCAAGGGCAGGCACTCACGCTGAAGGATGACGCCAAACGGGCTGAGGTCATGGCCAAGTTCGACGCGGACACCGCGAATAATGACCAATTGCTGGTATTGGGTCTAAAGGATGAAAGTGGACTGGTTCTGCTGAAGAATGGCAAAGGGGGCCTCAGCGGCGTCGGCTTGACTTCAGCGGCGTTCGGACACGCCGTTTCTTGGTTCCCGTATGTGCTGACGGTCGCGATCGTGCTGTTTGCCTTTTCGACCATGATCTCGTGGTCGTATTATGGCTTGCAGAGTTGGAAGTTCTTGTTCGGTCGATCACTGGCTGCCGACTTGTCGTACAAGGTCCTGTTCCTGTTGTTCATTGTGATCGGAGCATCCGTGAAGCTGGAAAGCGTCATCAAGTTCTCCGATGCCATGATCCTGGCTTTAGTGTTCCCCAACATGATTGGACTATTTGTGTTGGCACCCCGAGTGGGTCGGGAAGTCCAAAAGTACTTAGCGGCGATCGGATCTAAATCGAACGATCAACGCGGGTAAACAATCAGCGTTGCTAAAATGTCCTGTCGAATAAGGCTCTTAGTTTGACCACTGCGATTGTGGTGGAATAGGTCAATTCATGTCTCAATTCAATAATCCCTATCCGCAGCAACCGTACGGGCAAAAGCCCACGCCGGCGGGGTCGCCCTACGTTGGCAGTCCGCAACCGTCATCGTCGGGTTCAAAGGTGATTCTAATTGTCTTGGGAATTGTGTTCGGTATCGTGCTGTTGATTGTGCTGGCCTGTGGCGCTCTCGGCTACATGGCCTCCCGCGCGGTTACTTCGATCGGGGCCGAGGTGACAGGGATGATCGTCGAGCCGATGGCCAACGAAGCGGTGCAACGCTACCAAGATCATGACGCAGTCCAAGAACACATCGGGGAGATAAGACATTATCACTTCGAGAACCCAGGGATCGACGTGGTGAATCGCCCGGTCCTGCGTTTAGAAGTCGAAGGAGAAAAAGGCCAAGGGAAAATCGTGTTCTACCGACGTAATGGTCGGCCCCAAAAGGTCGTGCTGGAAGTCGACGGCCAAGAAATCCTATTGGACGATAACCCGAAAGAACTGTTCCAGCCCGATGTCGAGCCTCCCCGTTTTGATGTCGAGCCCCCCCTTATTGATGAACCCTCTAAGGCAAACGAATTGTCGCCTCCGAAAGACGCCGAAACCCAAGAGCAACCGGATTCAGCGCCGACGTTTTAGATACGTCCGCAACCCGCAACGTTAATCGGTTTAGCGAGCGCTGGTGTACCGGCTTTAGCCGGAGTTTAGCTGAAAAGAGCGTTTCATTGCCCCCGCCGGCTGAAGCCGGTACACCAGCGTTTGCTAAAAGAGCGTTTCATTGCCCCCGCCGGCTGAAGCCGGTACACCAGCGTTTGCTAAAAGAGCGTTTCATTGCCCCCGCCGACTGAAGCCGG
>JAUXWY010000314.1 GCA_030681235.1 Pirellulaceae bacterium
CTACCGGCCGGCTGAAGCCGGTACACCAGCGCTTGCTAAACTGGTTTTGTGCCTAAAGTAAAGATCAGGTTGCGTAACCCTGCGGGTGACTAAAGAGCCAGTTCAAGAGCATACCGGGTGCCAAAATCCGAGAACTCTTAACAATGTCGGTTTAGCGAGCGCTGGTGTACCGGCTTCAGCCGGAGGGAAGTTTGAAAGAGATCTTTTCAGCTACCGGCCGGCTGAAGCCGGTACACCAGCGCTTGCTAAACGGGTTTTGTTCCTAAAGTAAAGATCAGGTTGCGTAACCCTGCGGGTGACTTAAGTGCCAATTCCAGGCGGTCTGGACGATGTTTTCAAGCGAAGAGTATTGCGGGCGCCAAAATCCGAGAACTCTTGACAACGTCGGTTTAGCGAGCGCTGGTGTACCGGCTTCAGCCGGAGGGACGTTTGAAAGAGATCTTTTCATCTACCGGCCGGCTGAAGCCGGTACACCAGCGCTTGCTAAACGGGTTTTGTGCCTAAAGTAAAGATCAGGTCGCGTAACCCTGCGGGTGACGGAGATGCCAATTCCAGGCGGTCTGGACGATGTTTTCGAGCGAGGAGCATTCCGGACGCCAACCGAGCAACAAATTCGCACGCGCGGGATTTGCCACCAGCTGCGGTGGATCGCCCGGTCGTCGTGGCCCAAATTCGACGGCAATTTCGCGACCTGTGATTCGCCGACATGCGGCGATCACTTCTTGGACACTGTATCCGTGCCCGGTTCCCAAATTGACCTCCATCGCAGGCAAATCGTTCAACCGCTGCAGCGCTAGTTCATGAGCCGCAGCCAAATCATTCACGTGGATGTAATCTCGAATACACGTCCCGTCGGAGGTCGGATAATCGGTGCCAAAAACCGTGACGTGCGATCGCTGCCCCAAAGCCACCTGCAAAACGATGGGAATCAAGTGCGATTCGGGCGTGTGGTCTTCGCCGATGTCGCCCAATGGAGAAGCTCCTGCGGCATTGAAGTAACGCAGAGCCGCATATTTTAGACCGTAGGCCCGATGAAAGTCTTGCAGCATTCGCTCGACGGCCAGTTTTGTAAATCCGTACGGATTGATGGGGCATTGCCGCTGAGTTTCGTCGATGGGCACCCGATCCGGCTCGCCGTAGGTCGCGCACGTGCTGGAGAAGACGATTTGCTGAACGTTGCAGGCTCGCATCGCCTGCAACAATCGAAAGGTGCCAATGATGTTGTTCTCGTAGTACTTGGCTGGCTCGCTGACCGATTCACCAACCAATGCAAAGGCTGCGAAGTGGACCACGGCTTGGATCTGATACTCGCTCAGGGTTTTCTCCAAGAGCGATTGGTCGTGCAAATCGCCTTGGACCAGCCGAAACCCCGGGACAGCTTCTTCGAAACCCAAGCTCAGATTGTCGTAGACGATCGGTTCGTGACCGTGACTCGCCAAATAGCGAACGGTGTGGCTGCCGATGTAACCGGCCCCACCTACAACCAATACTCTCATGACTCGGACCTATCCCGCGGCTCGAAGACGAGATTGCGAATGCCACGCGTCGTGCAACGATGCGACGACTCGGTCTTGTTCGCTATGAGTCAGCCCCGGAAACACCGGCAGCGACAACACTTCGCGACACGCTTGTTCGGTATGTGGCAACGATCCGTCGGGGTACCCCAAGTCGGCGAAGCAGCGTTGGCGGCTAAGTGGTATGGGGTAGTAAACCGACGCTCCGATTTTCCGTTCTGCGAGAGCGGCCTTGATTTCGTCGCGCCGACCGTCGGGGATTCGGATCGTGTATTGGTTCCAAACGTGGAAGCAATCTGACGGTTCGGTTGGTAGACCGAACACTGAATCCAACTGGCAGTCCGCGAACAATTTCTGATAGAGAACGACATTGGCGCGGCGTTGTTCGGCCAACTCATCCAATTGTCGACACTTGACCCACAACGCCGCGGCTTGCAGCGAATCCAACCGACTGTTGAGCCCGACGTACTCGTGACGATAGGTTTCGGTCATGCCGTGGTTGGCGAAAATTCGCAGTTGAGCGGCCACCTGATCGTCGTTTGTCGTCATGAATCCACCGTCGCCGAACCCGCCGAGATTCTTCGAAGGATAAAAGCTGAAGCAACCGACGTCGCCGATGCTGCCTACCGCTTGACCTTGGTAACGAGCCCCAATCGACTGGGCGCAATCTTCGATCAACCACAGGTCTTCGGTCGCACAGATTTCTTGAAAGGCCGCCATATCGCAAGACAACCCGAACAGGTGAACCGGGAGGATCGCTTTCGTGTGATTGTTGATCAACGAGCGAACATGGGCCGGATCCATGTTGAACGTTTGTGGATCGATGTCGGCAAATACCGGTGTTGCTCCCAATCGCCAAACCGCACTGGCGGTCGCGAAAAAAGTGAAGGCGGGGCAAATCACTTCGTCACCTGGCTCGATCCCGGTCGCCATCAACGCCAGAACCAAAGCGTCGCTTCCGGAGGCACAGGCGATCGCGTGTCGAGACTCACAAACCCGAGCCAATTCGGCTTCCAGATTCTTCACGTGCGGACCACCGATGAAGCCACCTTGGTCGTAGATCTGCGCCCACAGTTGGAGGACTTCATCGCGAATGGCGGCGTTTGTGCGAGTGACATCGAGCAGTGGAACGGCGGCAGCGGGAGAATGTGGAACAGCGGCGGGCGATGGAGTTGGGGTCATGGACTTGGTCTTGCCTCCTGCAAAACGTTCGATTCCGGGGTCAATCTGCGTGGCAAATCCTCTTGCCACAGATCGCAGACCACGCTCCGTACGGTACGCCCAGCCCAAAAATCGGTCAAGAGAAGGTTTCACTAATTTTTGGCCCACGATCTAAGGCCGAAACGTTGAGTCGCCTGACCTCAGGCCGCGTTCCGGTCAACCGCCAAGGCCGGCAGACTGTGTCCAAATTACAACGTTTCGCGGCTTTTGCAGCGGTTGTTTCTGGTGTACAGGTCGAGCATAATGAAAAAAGCGACAAAGACTAAGGATTTGTCCCGAAATAAGTTCCGGATTTCGATGGCTCTACCCATACAAAGGTAGTTTAGCGAGCGCTGGTGTACCGGCTTCAGCCGGCGGGTGCAGTGAAAAATGCTTTTTTCAGCCACTCGCCGGCTGAAGCCGG
>JAUXWY010000319.1 GCA_030681235.1 Pirellulaceae bacterium
GTACGCTTGATGAACTCGACGCCTTGATCGTACCAGTCCGGAACTTCTGTCACTTCCCCATCGATCATTTCGCGAAACGCGGCGTATCGCTCGAACCCATAAAGCGCGTCGAAAGGACAATGTGACGTTTCCGTGTGAAACGACTTCGCGAACCACCCATTGATTCGTCGCTTCGCAGCGTTAAGCCCGTCCACGTTGACTGCCAGTTCCACAGCCGATTCGGCTCCGTTGTTTTGCACAGCCAATAGGTCCTCAACTTCGCGTGGCGTTAACCGTTCGACAAATGCGGGAAGTTCAGCAATTGATGCACCCGACTCGCGCAAGAACAATCGCTTTCGCGATGGATTGACGCCTAAGATGTCCCCCAACATATAAAGACTTCCACAACCAGCCGCTGCCAACGAAACATGCGGAGATCCCGCAGGTTGGTTCGGGATCGGACGGTAGGCCCATGTCCCATCATGGAACTGATGATTGACCCAGAACTCAACGGCTTTGATGCTGTGGTCCAACGGAATATCAATCGATTTTTGATATGCCAACCACAAGGCCAAACAGCAATACTGCGTTTGAGAAGCGTCGGAATTCGGATCGTTGTTGTTGTTACCACACGACCATTTCATGGAAGCAGCCATGGACCGCTAATCATAAAACAAACGCTCTACGACCGCAAGCGAAACACAAGAAGAGCAATCCAAGCCAGTTCGACAAGCGTGCTCGCTTGGATCGCAGAAATCACAAGATCCTCAACAAGAATGGAGTCCAGCGGTACTGGATTGGCTCCAGTTGTTTTCGTGGGGAAAGACCTGAATCGCAATTTCCAACGGCAACTTCTACAATTGACGTATTGTGGATAGTTAGTAGTTTTGGCATCAAGGCAATCAGGGCCGTCAGAGAGGAACATTATGCGATTCGCTTTCATTATTTCCAGCACGATTGGTTTTTTTCTATTTCTACCACTGGGACTTTTTGCGGCGGGCCCAATCAATATAGGTGCCGGGGTATTTGCGGGTGTCATCGGCGGCATCGTGGGTAGCCTATTGGTCGCCCCGTTTTATTATGTGCTGCGCAGAGATCACAAACAGGAACTCGTTGACAAAGTCGAGCCAATAAGACTTGACGCTTCAGCAATCGTCGCGGGATTATGGCGGCTTGATCGGCATTTGGTATTCGACCCCGCAACGGCGATTTTTCCCCAACGGTGCATCTTTACGAACAAAGTGGTCAAAGTACTGCGACCTTTTACGATCGGACATTTAAAAGGGAAGTCGGTTGTTGAAGTAGCCCTAGTAGGTGCTAAGAAACGAGTGGAATACCTGCCTGTGTCCAAAGAATGGCTGAGGAATCGTCAGCGTATCAACAAGGCCGTGCAATGGATCGCGATAACGGTAGCCTTCGCCGGGATCGTCGCAAGTATTGCGGGATGGTCCTTAACTGGCAATGAAAAGATATTTGGCCTACTGCTTAGCCTTAGCGTGATTGGATTCTTGATTGGTTTGGCTTTGCCCAGGATCGCCGATTTCGGCGATCGGCAAGAAATCTACTTTGCTAATCTCTTAGAGGACGGTCGAATCATTATTCAAGACCCTCATCCGGAGTTTATCGCTGGACTCCCTGAATTGAAGGCCGGCTTTTTTCACGGAGTGATGGGGATAGAACAACTTCGGGAACCGAAGTAACACCGGACTTCGTGTGGCCGGGTCCGACGTCGCGCCATTCTTATGCAACTACAAAATAATTTGAAATGGAGGATAACGGACTTGAACCGATGACCTCTTGCATGCCATTCGCGACCGAAAACCGCCTAAAAATAGGCTTTCGAAAGGACAGTATAGAGCGTAACCAACGTTCAATGCGTTTGCAACCACTAGCAACTAAAAGCGAGTTTCTCGAAGAAAACCCGGATTCCAAAAACCCAAACCCGGGCGATCCGGGTTTGGCTCTGAAAATCGATACCGATGACCTCTTGCTATCTTGGCCAACGAAATAACGGTCAGTACGCCCGGCACATACCGCCAGAGCGTTCCTGTTCTCGCTCCCGTTCGCGTTCCACTTTCACCGCCTCGTATTCGTCAATTTCTTCCACCTCATTGGGTATCGACCAATCGACCACGCCAGATGTTGGGGTGGGTCGTGTTGGTGGTTTCGGCTTCTCGAAGTGTCCACGCATGACCTCGATAATCTCGTCGGCCCGTGACGTGATGGTCCGCAGAACGGCGGGCGGGATCTCCAGTAGATGGCGGGCTCGGGTGATGCCGTGGGCCTCCAGGTGGCTGATTAGCTGCGTGTCAACGAATATGGAATCGATCCAGCTATCGACCGTGATCTCTTGGGGTGGCTCGTAGTCGAGGCCGTGGGCTTGCACTTGCTCCACGACTGCTTTCGCTCGGTGGAAGTCGCCCGATCGGATGGCCAGTGATAGTTCGGCCTGTCGGATGTCCAGCCAGGTCATTGGGTCGCGGGCGATGTCGCGTTTGGTTTGTGCTTGGCGGTCGGTGACTCGTTGCTGGGCCATCGCGCGGACGTCGGGCGGGCAATCGACGGGCTCGGGGGCGTAGCGTAGGCGGAGCTCGGCGTCGGCATCTGTCCATGTGCTTTGGATTGCGGCGGCCGCCTTTTGGATTTCGGCCTGAGTCGGAATGTACTCGTCGTCGTCGCTGTCGTCCATGTTCCAATCCTCCGTCGCTTGGTGCCCCAATTATGCGAAATGGGGAGCGGTTCAGGCAATGCCGCAGCGACCACCACGCATTCCACCCACTGCAACATTTTTTGTTCCGGTAAATTTTCCGGAACAGAATCAGTCGCAGCGACCACCACGCCAATCATCCGCTGCAAGGAGCCTCGGTAACATCATGTGACCGAGCTTTCATGGGTCGCATCGACCACCACGCCAATCATCCGCTGCAAGAGATTTTGCCGACGTCGGCAAATTTCAAAATCACGAGTCGCATCGACCACCACGCCAATCATCCGCTGCAAGGCCCAACAAGCCGTCAACGAAGTCCGTCCAGGAATGTCGCATCGACCACCACGCCAATCATCCGCTGCAAGGACCCCCACTCAGACCCCGTATTTTCCAGCACCAAATCGACCATTCGCGAGCGGGTCTAGCGGACCAACAAAAAAAGCCCCGTGGATTGCTCCGCGGGGCTTGGTTTGCATGGACTTGGCTTCACCTTAATCAAGAAGCATATCGTCATTGTCTTCGTCGTCGTCGATGGAATCGAACCCAAAAGTATCGTCATACTTCGGCACAAATCCGAATCTCGGTTGTTTCTTTATCGGAGAAAAACCGCATTGGTCGTCGCTCAGATTTGAAAGAGTAAATTCAGCGTCCTTCAGTCTCGCTTCGGCCTTTGTCTTTGACTTCGCCTCAATGTATGCGGACTCGGAATCGCATTCCGTGACTTCCGTTTCGATCGGAACCTGGGGCGAATGAAAATAATAACCTTCGCCAGTGTAGATTCCGAATCCGCCTTCGACACCCTGGAAAACAAGTCGTCCGCTTCGAACCGCTTCGCGGATACCGATATCAATTGCTATCGGCGGTTTAGAATTCTTAATCTTGCAAGGCTCCAAACTGCTGATCCTGTAAACATCAACTGCATGCCAGACACCACGAATGCGACAATTGACCCATGTTTCCGGCTCTAATCCGTTTGGAATTCGAAGTCCGATAGACTTGGCTTTGGTTTTGGTGATTAATTCTTCCGTTTGCGATTCGCTGAAAAAATCATCGTCTCGAATTCGTAAACCTACTTCACCAATTCGCGGTATTCGCCATTTGATTGTCCATTGCTCGGACGTGCGGAAACCTAATTCCTTGGCTGCTTTTTTGGTTTTTGGAATTGGCTTTTCTTCAGTTGTTTCAATGCTCATTGGTTTTGCTCCTGTGGTTTCACAACAATAAAACTTCCCGGACACTTCTTCCGCCGGTTCCATTGGTCTGGGTGTCGATCGACTGAACCGCCTGTCACCGTCACCAGCTGCCCGCAGTAGGGGCATGGGCACTTCGGTTGCTTCGCGGTTGGTTTTGGTTTGGTTGTGGTGGTCATGCGATCACCTTTGCCAATTCCATATTGGGCCGGATTCGCAGTTCGCCGCGTTGGTGCGGCTGAAGCATTTCCCGCGCGTGACTCACCTTTTCTACGAATCGCAATCGATCCTCGATACATGGGACGGACTGCTCTTGCAGGGTTGCCCATCCGCCAACTTTTTTTGCGTAGACAAGGGACAGGCCAAACGCAGTGATTGGCGACGCATCATCAACGAAGTCGATTCGACTCTCAAGCAAACAACACGCTTCAATTTTGCAATCGTTCAAAAAAACATGCCGAGTCGATCTAAGTTTGGGGCAGTAG
>JAUXWY010000322.1 GCA_030681235.1 Pirellulaceae bacterium
AGATCGGAGCGTAAGCCTCGACTTATTGAAAGTCTTCAAAGCCGGGACCGCCGGGCCGCAAATCCAACTTGCCGCTGACCGAGAGAACCGCGTCGCGAATTGCCTCGGCTTCGATGCGGCGTGGGTTCTGTCGCCACAACAGTCGGTTGTCGGTATCGATCTGCCGGGCGGTCGCTTGCGTTGCAGCGCCGGACCCGGAACTTTGCCGGTACGTCTCACTGGTCACAATCAAGCGGTGCATTTCTTTTAGCGACCATTTCTTGCGAATCAATTCGGCGGCCAACCAATCGAGCAGCTGCGGATGCGAAGGAAGCCCACCACCAAAACCAAAATCGCTAGCGGTTGAGACGATCCCACTGCCGAAATGCCATTGCCACAATCGATTGACGATCACGCGACTGGTGAGCGGGTTGTCGGGATGTGTGATCCAGCGAGCCAATGCCGCGCGACGTTCTCCAACATCGCTGGAGGTTGTCCCCAATTGGGCATCGAGCATCGCCAAGGCCGAAAAGGCCGCCGGCGCCAGCGGTTCTCCATGCGGCGACTCGGGATCGCCGCGCATCAGAACGCGGACCTCGGGAAGCTGTTCGTCCGCAACGACTCCGTAGAATCTCGGGGGTGCGGCGATGACCTGCTGTTGCAATTGAAGTCGCTCGGCTCGCAACTGGACCAATCGCTCCTGGTGTTCTGCGGATAGATCCGAGGGAGAAGCCAACAAGACACGAGGATCACCAAAACCGATCTGGTCCATCGAATAGCCGTCACCTCCGTCCGTCGCGACCAACGTGAGGAATCTCGCCGATTCGGGCAGCTCGATATCGAGCTCCTGCAGACCATCGCTGCGCATCAGCCGCCGATACTCGGCGACCTTCACACCGTCTACAAAGACCCACGCATCCGCTCGATAGTCGCCGACGGCCCCGAAGTATCCAAGCCGCGCGACGAAACGCAAAGGCTCCCCAGACCGTGATTCGTCGACCGAACCGCGTAAACCAAGACGGATCGCGGCCAGATCAAAGGTGATCCCCGCATTCGCATGCAAACCCAGCAGCGAATGTCCCGCCGCCGCGAAGTCGACGCCACCCAATTCCGTCGAGTGCTGACTAGCAACCGAGCCGTTGCGAATCGAGTCCCACGCATTTTCGGAAGTCGATGGCAATCCCGTGATCGTGAGACCTGTGGAGCTGACAGTGATTCGAGCCGCCTCGTCTTGGCCGTTTGGAATAAACACTCCAACGATCGCGGCAAAGTCGGATGCGTGAAAAGAGTTCGTGACCACGTCGTTCAGTGGACCTAAGTCGGCCCTTTGCACAGTGCCGCTACGAGGGTCGATGCCATTTCGAAGCGTGCCTGTCCCGTATCCATTGCCGCCGCCAACGAGATCCGCGAGATTCAGGCCGCTCCCTTCTATTCGACCGAGTTCGGAATCAATTTCGTTTCGACGGGAGAGCAGATTTTGCTGCTGCTCTTGGTAACGTCGCGAGATCTCACCGCCGATTTCGCGGTCCGTTCGTCGCACTCCCGCAAAGACCGCTTGCAGCGCGTAGTACTCGCGCTGAGTGATTGGATCGAGTTTGTGATCGTGGCACCGGGCGCAGTTGACCGTCATCGCCATCGTGGCCGTCATCACCTGCGTCGCCATATCGTCCAGATCAAGAGTTCTGGCAGAACGGCGCAGCTCAGGGCTTTGAGTTTCAACCTGGCCGACAAAGTCCCAGGGACCAACTGCCAGGAAACCGGTCGCGATCACCGCTGCTTCGTCGTCAGGCCAAAACACATCGCCAGCGATCTGTTGTTGTAAGAAACGATCGTAGGGCAGATCGTCATTCAGTGCGTGAATGACATAGTCGCGATATCGCCACGCGTTTTCCCGCCGCTGATCTCGTTCGAAGCCATGCGTATCGGCATAATGCGCCAAATCCAGCCAATGCCGCGCGAATCGTTCTCCGTAGTGGGGCGAGTCGAGCAGCCGATCGACCAGTTTTTCGTAAGCCGCCGGATCGGGGTCGGTAACAAAGGCGGCGACCTCTTCGGGCGACGGAGGAAGTCCATGAAGATCAAACTTAAGTCGCCGAATCAGCGTCGCCCGATCTGCTGGGGGACTCGGTTGCAAGCCTTGTTCGGTTAACCGAGCTTGAATGAAGCCGTCGATTGACTTGTGTTTCACTGCATCGTTTGTCGCCAGATCCGAACCGGAGTCGCGAGTTTGGTTCAGCGGCTGATAGGCCCACCATGAAGCGTCCGCTTTGGACGGTTCTCGCAGGACAACTTCCGATGGCCAATTCGCACCACCCGCGATCCAACGCCGCAGCAACGAAACGGCTTCGGCCGACAGAGGCTCGCCATCGCTGGGCATCGCTGGTCGTTCACCGTCACGGCCAGTGACCAATTCGATAAGGTAACTGCCGTCCGGATTCCCAGGGACGAGATGTTTGGCTTCGATTAAATCAGCGACCGTGGCCAACGAGACATCACCTTTATCGACTCCCGCAGAATGACAGCGAAGACAATGCTGTTCGAAGATTGGACCGATTTGACGAGCAAAATCGATTTCATCCTGCGCGTCTACGGTACCCAGCGATCCGAGGCCCAGAACAATCAAGCCCAGAACAATCAAGCCTGGAACAATCACGGCAACGAACTGCTGGATTTTACTCCAAAGCAAGAAAACACTGCGCGGGCCCCCGCTATCACCACGAGCGAACTTCAACACGGAGATCATCCCGGCAATCATCGCGGCGTTCATGACAAGAGTCCTCTACGAATGATTGCGATTTGGTTCCCAGCGAGACCTCAGTGTAACGGGACCGTTTGTTCGCCACAAGGTTTTGGAGGACATTAGGACAATGGAATATGTTAGCAATTCAGAAATCAGACGAATACAGTTGGCGTAAGAAATTGGGACAAGGGAATTTGGGACATAGGAATTAAGAATTCAAACGAATAGCAATGCGTTCTAGGAAACAGACCGCGAAAAACCTAAACACCGCCGCTCAACCACCAAGCCTATTCGATTAGCTGCTTCTTCATTCCCTTGTCCTATATTCCCTTGTCCTAAATTCGTCTGTCCTAAATTCGTTTGTCCTAAATTCGTGCTGCTTCGTTCCTGCCCTAAATTCCCGTGTCCTAAATTCCCTTGTCCATTCAGTGCCAAGGAAACAGAATCCAATCTCCTTTTACGTCTCGGTTGTCGTACGAATCTGAAAGTTCAAATTCTTCAAAACGAGACGAACGTTGACGAGGAGGCTTCGGGGCTTCCTGATCGGAGGGTGGAACAGAGTCGCTAGAAACGAGTACCCAAGATTTACCAGCATCGTCCACTCGATCGGGAGCGATCGAATATATCTTGAATTGTTGATCACTTACGAGCAGCTTGAGTTCTTCGCCCTGCCAAGCGTCGATGGGGGCGGCTTTGAGGTACGTCCCAACAAGGTCGTCCCAAGATGCTGGATAGCGACCTTGCTCGCGCCGAAATCGGATGGTTGCCAACCCAGCAACCAAGCTATTTCGACTGATTTTGTCGAGAGCGACCATCCCTGAACTGAACTGGTAGGGCCGCAGAACATTCATCGCGGGTGAGAACCCGTTCACCGCGTGGATTTGACGCCACATGAAGCCGTCGTAGGGGTCCGGAAAATCCCACGGCTTTTCTACAGCGTGCCGCAATTGTTCCAGTTCGGTTCGTCCGCGATCCAGCGCGTTTTTGCGTGACTCCGTTGAAAGAACACCAACTGGCTCAAGTCCGACGACAAACAAGCGGTGGGCCATTCGCTGGACCGTGTCAAACGTCAATGTGGGCGTTCGAACACGAGGGGCTTGTCCAAAATTTCCAAACATTCGCAACCCGTCGAAGCTGATCGTTTCCAACAAATCCAACCCCGTCGGCGTGAGGCGACCATCTCCGTTACCATCATCCGTATACACGCGTTGGACAAAATCAAGATAGACGATTTGTTCGCCATCCACGCCATACGAAAAACCTTCGGGCACATGTTCGATAGCATTTTGCAGTCGCTGCAAATGGACGGTTTCAAACAGTTCTGGATTCTTGGCAAGTAACCAATCCAAGCAGGTAAATATCTGTTGGCGAAGCCCTATTCCCAGATTCGCAAGAAGAGGAATGTCGGTTTCCGAGACATACCAAGAAAGCTGGAGCGCCGTTTCCAAGTTTTTTGTCGTTCTCTCGGCGTCCTGGCTTTCCGCCGCTTCGTAACAATCGGCTATGATTGCCTGAACCAACACACCAAGACCGTACGTGTGCTTCCCGGACGCTGCAGAAATTGAACCCACTAATAAGGGGTGGGCTAGCTTTGATTGATTCTGATGGGCCAACAACTCTCTTATTTCTCCGGGAAAAAGTACAGCAAAGTCCTCGTCCGTATAGTCCATTAGTTCAGCCCGAAATGGGAATCCCAAATAGGGTCGAGTTGATACCATTCGTACCTGCTCTAATACTTCACGGTACCGTCGCACGGTCGCCGCGACGCGTCCCCAATTTTCGCTGTCGTCGGGATTGACCTGCAACGCTTGGAAGTCGTTAAACAAGCTGTCGTCGCGAGTTTGAACCTGAGCAATGATTTCGCGAAGCTCGGGCCACGCTCGCTCCGATGGTGTGGACAATTCCCAAGAGCGATTCAACTCTTGGCTGAAATCGACGGACGGTTGCGGGATGCCCCTGTAGTACCAAATCAAGAGCCCCAGATAGACGGCCCCTAGACCAACGATCACCCAAATACTGATCTTTTTCACCGCGCGCCAAATTTTCCTTCGCATCAATATTCCCCAATATGAGTTCTTATGTCGAGCTTAACAGTTTAGTAACCGTCCACGCCCCAACACGAGCCAACGCCATTCTAGCGGCGGGAACTTTTCTTTCGTCACGCTGGAATTTGGGACAATAGAACATGTTAGCAATTCGGAAATCAAACGAATACAGTTGGCGTAAGAAGTTAGGACAAGGGAATTTGGGACATAGGAATTAGGAATTCGAACGAATAGCATCGCATTCTCGGAAACAGACGGCGAAAAAACTTAACAACGCCGCCCAACCACCAAGCCTATTCGATTCGCTGCTTCTTCATTCCCCCGCCCCAAACTCCCTTGTCCCAAATTCCCCTGTCCCATTCCAAACGGAGCCGCTGGACGAGACAACGGTTGTCGGGTTTTCAACGACCGTATTTGCTTGCGACCTTCGCCAGAAGCAATTATAGTGCGAGACGCCGCTAATTCCCATGTATGGCGGTTGGCTCGGTTGGCGTTGGGCTGCTCAGAGAGATGATAGATATGAATTGGCGACCTGTGATTCGGTTCACGATCGGGTGTTTCTGTTTTTTTTCGAGCACCGGGTTGTTTTCGAACAACCTGATCGTCATGTCCCAAGAGGTCGTTGAGACTGCTCCGACTGAAACGACAACCGCGACCCCTCCTTCATCGGATGATACCACTCCCAAACGGGCCGCTGCGAACAATGCTCCGGGGGCTGTCCAGCCTTCCGATTATGGTCCGTTCGAAACACTCGGCGCATTCTCCCTATCGCCCGATGGACGCTGGTTGGTTTATGCTGTTTCTCAAGTCGACGAGAAAAACAAACTAAAACTGCGGATGCTGGCGACAGATTCCACGGAAGATATTCCGTTTGGCACTCAAGCGCAATTCTCGGGTGACAGCAAATGGTTGGCCTACTTGATTGGCATCAGTCCCGCCGAGCGAGAGAAAAAGGAAAAAGCCAAAGAGCCCATCAAAAACAAACTTGGCTTGCGCAATTTGCTGACTGGCGACCGCGAGGAAATCGAAAACGTCGATTCGTTTGCATTTAGCGAAGACGGACGATACTTGGCCATGCGGCGCTATCCGATCAAGGACAGCAAGGCTCAAGGAACCGGCCTTGTACTCCGTGATCTCGCGGGCGATTTGTATCATCAAATCGATACGCACTTTGGCAACGTCCAGGCGTTCGCATTCAATCGACCTGGCGTGTTGCTGGCCATGACCATCGATGCTGAAGACAAATCGGGCAACGGTGTGCAAGTCTACGATTGCCAGTCTGGAATTCTACGGACACTCGATTCTTCCGAACGCAGTTACTCCAACCTCGCTTGGCGGAAAGACGCTGACGATTTGGCGGTACTGGTTGAATTCCCTCACGAAGAAAAAGAGGACGCCACGTTTGCCGTTCATGCTTGGCGCGGCTTGCAAGAGACCATCCCAGTTGGCAAATCGCCCAAGCAATTTCAGTACGATCCGTCCACTCAAGAGAAACACCCGACCGATTTGCGCATCGTCAGCGCTGCGGGATTGCGTTGGTCGGACGACGGCGAAACTTTATTCTTCGGCTTACAGTCTTGGGACAAGAAACCCAAAAATTACGGCAAGTCCCGAGCCGAACTGGCTAAGGAAAAGCTGACGAAAGCCAAAGACGATCAATCGAAAGACGACAAATCCGAAACGAAACCCAACGCCGAAACTGCCAAAGCTGACGCGAAGCCAGCTGAGACGAACCCTACCGAAACTGCGGACAAGCCACCCGCCGACAAGCCACCTGCGGATAAGCCGGCAGACAAACCCGCCAAGGAACAGAAATCCTTGCGTGAATCGCTCAAGGATCCGGCGGATGTTGAAGTCTGGCACGCGCGGGACATCGACATTCTCCCGCTGCAGAAAAAGCAAGAGTCGCGAGATAAAAACAAATCACAAACCGCTGCATGGTGGTTGGAAGGGCAAAAGCTCGTGGTGCTGAGCGAGCCAAAGTACGATACGGTCGCGTTGTGCGAAAAGCAAAAACGAGCTATCGGCTATGACAATTCGCCTTACGCGGAACTCAAGCGGTTCGGGCCGACACTCAACGACCTGTATTTGATCGACGTGCAAACGGGTGAGCAAACAAAGATCTTCGAGCGAAACAAATCCGCGTTCCCCTCGTCGCCGGATGGTCGGTACGTACCGTACATGCGTGACCACCAGTTTTGGTTGTTCGATGCGGAAACCAAAGTGCATCGCGATTTAACGACCGGCTTGGACGTCGCGTTCTACGACACAACCGACGACACGCTCACCACCGAAAAACGCCCTTGGGGGGTCGCTGGTTGGACGAAGTCCGCTGATCATTTGTTCGTGTACGACGAGTTCGATATCTGGGCGTTTTCGATGGACCCCTCGGTCGCTCCGTTTCGGATTACCGACGGCCGAGCGGAAAAGATTCGGCATCGCCGCTTGGTGCTCGATCCGGTGGATGAACCGTGGGTGATCGCTGATCAACCCATGTATCTCAGTTTGTACGGAGACCGGTCCAAAAAATTCGGGTTGGGTAAATTGGTATTCGCCGATCGCCCGAGCCAAGCCGAGCGGTTGGTATGGAAAGATCAAAACATTGGACGGCTGCATAAAGCTAAAGAATCGCCCACGCTGGCTTATGTCGAACAAGCTGTCAACGTGTCGCCCAATGTCTGGGTCGGAAACGCTTCTTTGAGCGACGTGCGTGTCGTAACGGACACCAATCCTATTCTCAAGCAATACGCATGGTCGCGAGCAGAATTGGTCAACTACACCAATGCGAATGGCGTCGAATTGCAAGGGGCGTTGTACTATCCGGCGGGTTACGAAGCTGGCAAAAAGTACCCCATGATTGTGTACATCTACGAAGAACGAGCCCAGAGCTTGCACAATTTCACCGTTCCGTCCGAACGTCGCCCCTACAACAACGCCACGTTCACTGCCGACGGCTATTTTGTATTCGAACCAGACATTGTCTATCGACCTCAGAATCCTGGGATATCGGCAGTCGAATGCGTTGTGCCCGCCGTCAAGAAGGTTTTGGAAAGTGGGATGGTCGACGAAAAACGGATTGGGTTGATCGGTCACTCTTGGGGTGCCTATCAAACCTCATTCATCGTCACACAAACCGATCTGTTCGCGGCCGGAATTGCCGGGGCACCACTGACGAACATGATGAGTATGTCGATGAGCATCTATTGGAACTCGGGACAAACTGACGCGTGGATTTTCCACGAGAGTCAAGGACGCATGAATCGTCCGTTCTGGCAAGATGCCGAGACCTACATCAAGAATTCACCCATCTTTTCCATCGACCAGATGAAGACGCCGCTGCTCATCGCGTTTGGCGACAAAGACGGCGCGGTGGATTTCAATCAAGGTGTCGAACTTTATAATGCCGCTCGGTTGGCAGGAAAACAGTTTGTGATGCTCGTTTACCCCGGCGAGAATCACGGGCTAGCCAAAAAAGAGAATCAAGTCGACTACCACTACCGTATTCGCGAATGGTTTGGCCATTATCTGCGCGGCGACGAACCCGCCAAATGGATTACCGACGGCCAGAAACATCTGGATCGGCAAAAAGAAATCGAGCGACTGAAAGAGAAAAAGTAGCCGCTCGGGCATGTCTGGTCACGTTCTCAGAAATGAGGATCAAACAATTTATGATTGGGACAAAACGATTAGGACAAGGGAATTTTGGGACATAGGAATTAGATAGCAATTAAGAACTCAAACAAATAGGATCGCGTTCAAGGAATCAAGCCGCGAAAAATCCGAACACGGCTTACCAACGATCAGTCGTATTCAATTCGTTGCTTCTTCATTCCTGCCCCTAATTCCCCTGTCCCAAATTCCCTTGTCCCAAATTCCCTTGTCCTCACTTCGCCACTTTTGTCGCCTCACGACTTTCTTTCCGGTACGCATACCGCAACAAGAACGCCGGCAGAAACGAAACGACCACCGTGACCGCCATAAACAGCAGTTGATTCTTCGCCAACCATTCCACCATCCAGAACTTCGACTGCGTTTGGGCCAGTTCCTTGGCGGCTTCGGTGTTGGCTTCCATGGCCCAAGCTCCACCGCCGACCGCATAATCATGAGCCCAGGCTCCACCGCCTACGGCCAAGTGATAAGCCACTGCCGCTCCGCCTGACGCCACGTGCCAAGCGATCGCTAGCCCTCCGACCGCGTCGTAGCCGATCGCACCGCCACCAAAAGCCAACCACCCCAACGCGCCACCGCCAATCGCTAGGCCCCCCAGGGCTCCGCCACCTATCGCGACGCCGCCAATCGCCAAGCCTCCGATCGCGATCAACCCCTTGGCGATTCCACCCGCAGCGAACAATATCCCGGTCGCTCGGTCACCCAGCGCTATCCAACCGAACGCTGCGCGTCCAACTTGGTTCGAGTTATCTCCGGCTCCAAACGCATCGTTGAATTGAACATCGACCAATGGCACACCCAAGATTTTCCAGTGGCTAGTAAATCGACGTCCTCGATAAACCGTCGTGTTCAACCCCATCTTTCGTCGCAGCGGCGATGGATTGATTTCGGCATCGATGGGCAACTGCTCGCGCAGCTTTTTGAGTACCCATTGGGCGTTGATCCCCATGCTGATGATGGTCACCAAATAAGCCAACATGATCACGGCCAACGTCACGAAATACCAAACGGTTCCACCTGGGATCCACAGCAGCGGCGTGGCCAGCAACAGCACAACAGTCATCGCCGTCGCCACCACAAACGCGCGCCGACCGTGTTTCGCCAACAGATTTCTTTCGGCCATGGTTTCGGCCATTTGCGATGGGAGCCAACAACCCAAAAAGGCTGCGCCCAAACCTCCGGCCGCTCCGATTAGACCACCGACAAGCCCCGTTGAAACGCCCGCTGTCACCGCTGACTTCACGGCTGTGGCGGCCAAACCACCGGCGGTACTAACCGTCGCGGATTTGGCGATTTCCGAAGCCGTGATTGTTCCCACCGTTGCGGCACTCGCGGACGCCGTGGCCTTCAACGATGCCGTTAGCGCCGCCAAGCCGACCATCACCCGAGTCGTCAACACACGACCTGGCCGACTTCGGACCAAGACGTCCTCGACCCGATTGGCCAACGTCGCCCGCAGCAACTCGCGTCCCCGATGCACTCGCTGTTTGGCAACATCCGTCGAGACGCCCAAAGCCGCCGCCACTTCGGCCATCGATTGCCCTTCGCGATAGAATAAAATGAGCGCCTCACGATTGGCTTCTGGAATTTCCTCCAACGTGGCCCAGACGATCTCGCGTTCCTCGGTGGAGATCGAATCCAGTGCCGGATCAGCAGACCAAGACCCTGAAACATCTTCCAGTTCCTTGGCCGAATGCCGCTGCTCGTGCTTGGAAGTCTGGTGCGCCAAGTTCCGTGCAATCCCGCACAACCACGACGCCAATCGTTCTGGTTCACGCAACTGGAATCGCTGCCGCCACGCTTGCCAAAAAGTTTCTTGAGTGACCTCTTCGCTGAGCGAAAAATTCCCGGTCGCGCTGTACGCTACCGAAGCCACCAGATTTTGGTACTTGGCCACCACGGCTTCAAACGCCGACTGATCATCCGCTAAGACTCGGTGCCAGAGCTCCGCATCTTCGGCTCGCATTGGTTCTACCGCTGAATCCATGGCCAACACACCTTTCTCAACCAAAGTTTACCCCAGATCAAACTCCCGCGGATATGCGGACTGTTGATTTAGGATCTGTTGGCGACATTAGTGTTTAACAGTCAGCCGCAGGCGTACTCGTACGGTGGCGAGTACGCCTGCGGCTGACTGTTAAACGACTAAATCAACAGTCCGTATGAATAGGTGTGGCGAAATGGGGTTTTGGTGACCGAAAATTGTCCGACTATTTCATGCCCGGCAATTCTCCGGTAGGATTATGGTGAATCCGGCACTTGCACTTTTGAGGAGAACATCACATGGCTGCACATAAAATCCGTGTCACGCTGAGAATTCCTGGCACTTGGGCGAATCCTGCCGAGTTATTCGAGAACATTCCCGCTGATTGTGACCTCAAGCCCGACCGGCTGATCTTGGCGGATGGCCGAGCGGTGGACGTGGAAATTCGCAAGCCCGACGATCAATTCGTTTCGATTTTTTCCAGTTCTTGCCGTCGCAAACCAACCGATGCCGAGAAAAAAGCGGTGGAAAAATACACCGTCCAAGTTTGTTTGACGGGGCCCGGTGGTTCGGAACAAGATGCCGCCGCGATGATGCGAGCCGGTGTGGCCTTGTTGCAGGCGGGCGGTTCCGGCGTCTTTATCGACAACTGCGGCCTGGCCTTCGGTGCGACCGCGTGGCTTGAGATGGCCGAAACCCCGAATGCTGACTCGCTTAGTTTTGCGTTTGTCAACATCGTCAATAGTCGCACAGAAACGTACACGGTCGGATTGCACGTATTGGGCCTGCCGGACTTGCAAATGCGACCGGAAGACATTGGCGATGAAGGCGCCGTCATGATTGAAATGATCCAATATCTTTGCAGTCGCCAGAAGAAGCTGGGGCACGGTCACATCGTTGCCGACTTGAATGGTGCTCGGTTCTTGGTCTCGACCCTCAAAGATACCAAAATCCCCAAACAATCTCCGATGCACAATCCGTGGGGACGCCTGCGATTGACCACCACCAAAGAAATCTCGGAGCGGAATTAGCGAGTTGATTCTCGCAAGTCATTGTTGGGCGACCAGTCGTTTGATCGTCTGAATCTGACCGGCGTGATAGAGATCATGCGCCGCGATGCCGGTAATAAGTTTCAGGGTTGTCGTGGTTCCGCCGCCAGGTTTTTGACTCAGCTGCGACGGAGAGAGCTGGGCGACGCGTCGCGGAGTCTCGCGTGGGTCTCGACCAACAGTCGTACGTCGGCTTTCCAAACTCCTTCATCAACGACTCCGTCAACCGGTCGCTCGAACCAATTGGATCCCTTCAGCATTTTTTCTCCTTCGATCTTAACTAATCCTGGTATTACCAAATTCGACTCGGTCTTCTCGCCTGCATCAGCCCGATTATTGAAACTCCAAATCAAACAAACCCGCCGGCAAGTTGGCATTGACCTGAATATTTGAAAAAGAATACGTCCAGACTGAATCGCCTACGACTGGATCGTGGTTGAACTGCGTCGAGTTGATCAACGTAGGATACTCCCCGAGCCCAAAGTCTTGCCAGTTGAGAAAGTCCGCAGCATGAGCCAAACCACCGCCTAATCCCGCCCGGTCTATTTCTACGCGAATCAACCGATGTGGGTTTGCTGCATCGACGAAAATCCGGAACCCGATTGATTCAAGTTTCTTGCATGAAACGCCGCCGACAAGATGTAGACCCGGTACAACCGCACAACCAACCGGATGCATCTCGGCCATTCCAAGCGGAATCCTCACATCTCCGATTCCTTCTGTGCATGCCCAATTTGCAAATGCGTTCTGTGTTGAATTGTCCCAACGAAGCCATCCAACATGGGGTTCCTGAATAATTTCATTTCCCGGGGAGGAATGGTTGAAACCAACATCATTGCGCCATACCACCTCTCCCAGAGTTCCTTTGTCGATCCAGAAATTGGTTTCGCCCTGAGCCGCCATCGAGCCGTCTAGAAAGCCGAGCCACGGCCGATTGGAATAACAATCGACATCCGCCGTCACCGCTCCCAGTGACTCGATATTTCCGCGAACCTGGGCCAAGATTGCCTGCGCCTCAGGATCGGCAACCAGCATGGGCACGGTCGCTCGGTACGCGACATAACCAAACCCCAAACTAAAAACCACGGCCATTACGATGAGGATTCTTTTGAACATTGTAATTTTTATCGCACCAATGTCGCGTCAAGAACGATCCAAGTTGTCAAATAGTCAACTCGTTTGTCGGGTGAGATCTGTCGGCATTGATTACTGTCGAACAAAAAGATTCAAGACTTCTCCATCGGGAGTCAGATAAGCCGGATCCGCCATGCGAAAACCCAACTTGCCCAGCAAGCGAATGGAGGCCTCGTTGGTCGGAATGGTCATGGCGTAGAGGTCTGGAAGTCCCAATGCCATTTCTGCGTATTGCAAAATGGCGGTTGCGGCCTCGTAAGCATAGCCTTGGTTCCAATGCGACTCCAACAGCGCGTAGCCCAAATCGGGCGTCGGTAAAAAATCGCGTTGGATCAATCCACACATGCCGATCGATTGGTTCGACGATTTATCAATCAACACGTAGAATCCGAAGCCATGCTCTTGAAAATGGGCCTGGAGACGTGATTCGATAAAATGCTCGGCATCGGCCAGACTGCGGATGCCTCGGTCTCCAATGTTGACCAACCATGATGGCTCATTCAGTTGTCGCAGCACGTAGTCCGCATCACTCTTTTGGAACTGGCGGATGACCAAGCGCGGGGTCTGACAAATTTCCATCCGAGACGGTACTCCTGGTAGCTGTTGGAATCCACGATGCTACCGCAGACGTAATACGTTAGGGAATACATCCCTCTAGGGTCTTTGACACGACCAAAGATCGCGATATTCAATTGTAGTAGCAGCCGACCGAAGAAACCCGTAGTCTCTTGCAACCCAAAAAAACGCAAGATTTTGTCTGTTGACTCTAACCAGTAACAAGCATAGGCTCTTTTAGGGCGATCTTCAGACGAATTTTGCTCACGCGGTTTTTTGCTCACGCGGTTTTTTGCTCACGCGGTTTTTTGCTCACGCGGTTTTTTGCTCACGCGGTTGGAGAAACTATGCCGACAAGCCAGTTATTAGTAGCATTCCTTTGCTTCACGTCTGTTTTTCTTATGTACTTTAACGGTGCGACAGAGCAATGCATGTATGCGCAGGCGAATGTTATTACCGCAGGTAGCAAGGCAACTGCGGAACTCGCTAAACAGGATCGGGCAAACGAATTCGAGTCACTGGACTGTTCTGGCGTAGTCGAAAGGCGCGGCGTAGGTCTGACATCAGATTTCTTCTTAGTTGCCGATATCGCTCTTTCTCCATTGGAGGCCGGGAAAAAGTATCGATTGAACATCACGGTCGCAAATCCTTACGACGAGGCAATTGAATTTTCCACAGTTGCGGTAGGTTGCGGTTGTGCAAAGTTTGAATCAAAAGTCAACGAAATCCCTGCATTCGGCCGCGCCACGTTCGTAATGCATCTCGATGTTCCAAATGAAATTGTTGAAGGACGAGCAGCCCAAGTGATTTCGTTTTCTGGAAAAAATCCCGAGGTTCGCGCCTTAATCGTTCGTATAGAGTATCCGATAGATAGTTCATTTGGTTTCTTGATTGATCGTGTAAACATCGAAATCCCCAAATCGGAGAGTGTTGCTATCTCTCGGATACCGGTCGCGATTGTCCCACCGATGACACTAGAGCAGCTCGAATTACAAGCCTCTGAGAATTTGAACGATCTTTCTATTCGATTGATCCGAGACGATCCCAATTCGCCGGTACCGTACGTGCAAGTTGAGGTTGCCCGACGCGCGGTCAGTCGAAACGGGATCATGGGTGAGGTGAGTTTACGGAAACCCGGCACCGCTTTGCATGCCCACTGCGTCGTGTGTATCAAACACCAAGATCTGATTTCACTTCGCCCCGAATCTTTGCGGATGTCTCGAGACAATACATCGAACTCCTACGAGGCGAGAGCAATTCTTCGAGTGAAGACAGACGAAGTGCCCAATCAGAGAGAAATCCAAAACAACACCGTGACGGGAGAAATCGGGACAGACGTTGTTGCGGATCCCCCTGAAGTCGGAGTTACGATCGACGGCGTGAACGCCAGAGTATTAGTCAAGCCACTTGGGCGGAGTGGGATATATCGGTTGACCATTCTGCATAATGGTCCATTGGGGAAAAATTCCGACGGTACCTCGGAGGTACGTTGGAGAATAAAAGTGAACGGAGAAGAGCAAATTATTGAATCGAAAGCTTTTTTCCGAAACCTCGAGATCCAGGAAAATCAAAATGATTAGATTTATCGCTTGTGCTATTTTCGTTATGTTTCCGTCGTGCCTATTTGCCCAAGGCGGTGGCGGTGTAGCCGTGTGTAGTGTCACCCACATCAAGGTCTGCAATGAGATGGCAATCAAATATTCAGGTCTGCAAGGTGGCCCATGTAATTCAACTGGCTGCTTGAACATCGCAGGCATGTGGCATTGCCCAAAAGGGATCGGATTAACTACGACAGTTTTTGGGCGATATATAAATGACGTTGAGCCGGCGGGCACGGGTGTCCCGGGGAGTACAATTATCAATCAATGGCCGTTGGGGCATTCTTGTGGGGACATGTTTACATGCGACTGCTCACAGGTAGGTGCAGGTGCACGAAATTGTAAAGACCTTGCATTCCTTAAGCCGTTTACGCCAATTGCACACAGTATTGGCATGATCAATTGCGTCGGACCTTAACACTCGACTCAAAGCCTATCATTTATCACTGACTGGACCCTAAAGGGTCCAGGCCGTGATGACGCATTGCTCTATACTGCGACACTTGGTGAAGTCTCGGTTCAATCGATGTAGTTGGGTAAGATCGCTGTTCGGTTCCTAATTCGATCAAAGGAGTGCGAAAAAATGCGGCTGACGAATTTAATCATCATTAGCACGTTGCTGGTAATGTTGGAATCAACCGTAACTTCTCAGGACAAAATCTCGGTAGATAGCGAACATTTCGCTGGCGTGATGGAAGCCCATTTCGCAACTCTAGAAAGTTGGCAGACGGGCGATGTACTCGTTAGGATCAGAAGTAGCGGCGAAGGTCGTTACCTTAAACTGGAAGACCAAGGACCCGATAAACCCATAAAGTACGTTGAAGGCCCAGACGCAAGTACTGCGGTCGTTCGATATGACATGTTGATAAGGTTTGTTTTCGACCTAGATACCGACCGAGCCCTGATCATCATGCGTGGTGAAAACGAAACCCAGGTGATCGATGCTTTGGACGATGACGCCGGACGCCCTTCGCAGATCGTCTACGACGACGTCACCCTCTTTGATAAATCACAGAACATTACATGTTTCAAAAGCTCCAATGGACCAATCCGTAAATTGGATGAAATTCCCAATATCTCGCAGATTTTAGCAAAAGTACCAGATCTTCGTGGTTTAGGAGCACTTGAAAGAGCAGGTAGCCCATGGAACACCGAAGAACTGAAAGACAACTTTGAGTATCGGGCGCGACCCGAATTCATTTCTAGTATCCTCCATGTTGGCAACGAACGATATCAGGTGGTTCATGTCGGAACTGACCGAACGGAAGGACAGAAGGTTGTATGGGACTGGGACATGAAGCGTCAATTGCCGTTGAAGTTCTGGCTTGGAAATGCAAAAACTGGCGTAACTTTTCTTGAAAACACCGCCGAGTGGAAGTTGGTCAACGACGGCCATGTACCAGCTTCGAGTCGTTTCTTTCAGACAAACTTACAGGTCATAGGCGCGCGGCATTACATGGTAATGAACGAAGGCACCATGGAATTGCACTGGTTTTCGTTCAACCAACCACTTCCTGATGACCTATTTGAGGAATCAATCTTGAGCGACCGCAAGAAGCAAGACGAACTAATGAGCAAAGACGTCTTCGAGAAAGACGGCGTAGAAACATCGAACAAGTAGCTAGTTTTTTGGCAGTGCCTCGCTTCGGCGGAACTCGGATGGCGTCACGCTGGTCAATGTCCGAAACGCGCGGGTGAAGGCGCTTTGATCGGCGTAGCCGCAATGGTGAGCGATATCGACAATCGACAGCGATGATTCTCTAAGTAGCAATGACGCTGCTGCCACCCGAGTCTTGGCCAACAACTGCGATGGAGTTAGAGAAAACAGCCGCTTCGTCAATCGCCCCAGACGATTGGAAGACAGCCCGGATCGCTTGGCCAAGATCGCGGGCGAAAACGGTTGCGATAAGTCGGTTTCAAACTCAGCGATCGCTCGCGCAAACCCCAATGGGATCTCTTCGGTGCCCACCGGCGCCCGCAAATCTCGGGAAAAGCCAATCAGCCCGATGACTTGGCCCTGCTCATCTTTCAGTGGCAGTTTGGATGTCAAACACCACACGGCCGCTCCGGGGCGATACCATTGCAATTCCAAGTAGTCGATCAAAGGTTTGCCAGTACTCAAGACCCGCTGATCTTGTTCGGTTGGCAATCGTCCAAAATCACCCGGACAAATGTCCTGCGGCCGTTTGCCCAACGCATCCGATTTTCGTTTCAAGCCATGCCGAGCAATCAACGAGTCATTCACCGCAATGTACTGCCCTGCCCTGTTCTTGACGAAGAAGGCCATATCGGGATTCAAGTCAAATAGCAATTGCAAAATATGGACGTCGACCGACAAAACCAACTCGATTGGAGTATAACAATCGAACACTTTTGAGTTCCTGCTAATCCTATTCGCGGGTCGGTCTGGCATTTTGGATTTAAGCCCCCAATCGATTCCTAAGAATTCTTTGATCCCGCCGCTGATTAAAGATTGCGACAATCTCAGCCCTGTTGTCAATTATCCGATAATAAATTGCGTACGGAAATTTGGGTACTAACTTGCGATAACAATCGTGAATGGTCCGATGAATTCCCGCTGTTCTCGATAACTCGACGAATTGTGCATCCATGTGTTCCAAAAACACATCGCCTAGTCCTGGAGCCTGAGTGTTATAGAAATCGGCGGCGTCTTCTAGATCAACCCGAGCCTCAAGTTTGATTCGAACGAGCACGTACGCGTTCCTTGATCATCTGCATCGCTTCCTCAACTGGCAATGCCGGTTCGGGTGAAGGGTTTTCCAATCGCTCGCGAATCAGTTCGCCATGCCAATCCGGAGACGGCAACTGGTCAACATCAATTTCAAGGTTGTCCCAGAGGAATTCAATCGCCGCTAATTTCTCTTCCGGTTTTAATGCCGAGAGAACGTTGAATAGATTTGTCATTTCGACTTTTTCCTTCAATACTGAGCAATATCGACCAACGATACGCATATCAACCCTGGTCGCGACTGGTGCCCGAGCCTTGCGTTCCGATGATCCTGGTTACGTCTATTGTGCGCGATTCACCGCTTCTGAGCAAGATTCCCTCAAGAACCGATTTGGCTCCAACACTATAATTAAGATTCCGGAAGACAAACATCTCGATACCGCTTGTTTAGAAATTCCTATGAAAATAACTCGGATCTTTGCTCATCGTGTCGAACTACCTTTGGTCGAAGGCTCTTACAAATGGTCCGGCGGCAAAGCGGTGTCGGTCTTCGACAGTACCATCATTGGCGTCGAAACGGACTGCGGCTTGATTGGCTACGGCGAAGTCTGTCCACTGGGGCCATTCTATTTGCCGGCCTATGCCGAAGGCGTCCGAGCCGGCCTGAAGGAATTGGGGCCGCACTTGATCGGCTACGATCCGCGTGAACTAAGCAAACTGAACCATCGCATGGACGCCGCTCTCAAAGGGCATCCTTACGTCAAGTCCGGCATCGACATCGCTTGCTGGGACATTTTGGGCAAAGCCACAGGCTTGCCCGTTTGCACGTTGATGGGCGGTCGCTTCGGCGAGAGCATTCGGCTGTATCGAGCGATCTCGCAATTGCCACCCGCCGAGATGGCCGCCAATGTCGCCAGTTACCGCGACCAAGGCTACACACGGTTTCAACTTAAAGTGGGCGGGGACCCTGACCTGGACATCGAACGCATTCGACAAGCTCGAGCCTGTTTGCGACCCTCCGATCGCTTGGTCGCTGACGCCAATACTGGTTGGACCCAGCACGAAGCCGTGCGAGTCGTCCGAGCGGTCCGCGATCTGGACGTTTACATCGAACAGCCCTGCCTCACTTATGAAGAGTGCTTGGCCGTGCGCCGCCAAACCGACCATCCGTTTGTCTTGGACGAAAACGTCGATGGCTTGGAGATGCTACTCCGAGCGAAAGCGGATCTAGCCATGGACGTCGTGAACTTGAAGATCAGCAAACTTGGCGGACTGACCAAAACCAAACAAGTGCGAGATCTTTGTGTCTCGATGGGCTTCGCCATGACTTTGGAAGACAGTTGGGGCGGTGATATCACCACGGCGGCTATTGCTCACTTGGCTCACAGCACGCCCGAAGAATTTCGCTTCACCAGCACCGATTTCAACAGCTATGTCACCGTCAGCATCGCCACCGGCGCCCCGCAACGCGACAACGGCTATATGAAAGCGAGTACCGAGCCAGGCTTGGGCATTACCCCGCGTATGGATGTGATTGGGCCACGCGTGTTGGAGGTGGTGGCATGAGTCACATCAACACGCAAATTCCAAAGTTATTGCTTCGTGGGCCGAGCAAGTTTGTGTCGCTGTCGATCGTGGCCGCGATCGTCTGCTGTTTCGCGGCCTTTCATTCGGCTGTCTACTCTCAAGTTGACGGCACGACCAGTAACTCGCCAAAACAGATGGAGCCCGCCGATCAAACCAAACCGATGCAAGTCTATATCATGCTGGGGCAATCCAACATGTTGGGCTTCGGGCGAGTTGGTCCGCAAGAAACTGTCGGTTCGCTGGAGTATCTGGTCAAAGAAAAAAACAAATACCCGCAGTTGGTGGATGCCAGTGGCGGCTGGGTCACGCGCCAAGACGTTCGCTACGTTCATGTCATGGACAAACGCGGCGTGGATTTCAACAACCTGGAGGAATTTCAAGTCGTTCGCAACGAATGGTTGACGCCCAACGGTTCGTTTGGTCCGGAACTGGGTTTCGGGCATGTCGTGGGCGACTTGCATGATCAACCCGTATTGCTGCTCAAGGCGTGTATTGGCAATCGCAGTTTGGGCTGGGATTTACTGCCGCCTGGCAGCGAACGCTTTCAACACGAAGGCAAGATCTACGCGGGCTACAAGGATGTCGCCAATTTCTGGAATGAGGGCAGCGAACCGAAACCAGTTCCTTGGTATGCCGGTCGTCAATACGACGCGGACACTCGCCATGCCAAGATCGTGTTAGAAAACTTAGCGGATTATTATCCTGGTTACCAAGGACAAGGCTACGAAATTGCGGGGTTCGTGTGGTGGCAGGGGCACAAAGATCAAAACGCGGCCTTGGCAGAACGCTACGAACAAAATCTGGTGCATCTGATCAAGACGATACGATCCGACTTCCAAGCTCCGCAGGCCAAGTTTGTTCTCGCAACGGGTTGCGGCAATCCCGGGCGCGAAGGATTTGGTTTGCAGATTGCTGAAGCTCAGTTGGCCGTTGATGGTCGCGGCGGCAAGTACCCGGAGTTTGCTGGGAACGTGGCGTCGGTCGATGTCCGCGATTTCTGGCGTGAACCTGACGTCTCACCCATCAATCAAGGCCACCATTACAATCACAATGCGGAGACTTATTACGAAGTCGGACACGCGTTGGGTTCGGCCGTGACAGAACTGCGGGCTCTGCTAGAATCCTCCAAAGCCAACGGTCGCAGCCAACCAAAAGATCGGACGGATCGGACGGATCGGACGGATCGGACGGATCGGACGGATCGGTCGGATCGGTCGGATCGGTCGGATCGGTCGGATCAAAAACCTAGGACCCAAGAATGAACCCTAACACAATCGTTGGACTTTCGGTCCTATTGGCCATGTTGGTAACAACGCTACCAACACACGCACAAACCTTGGATGCGGAACTGCAACGGGCGAGCGTTCAAGAATTGGTTGCGGGTGCGCGACAGTTGGGCGATGCCACTCGGGGGGCGATCGTGTTTCACCAACCCAGCATGGCGTGTGCCAAATGCCACGTTGTGGGCAGCGACCAGAACTCCGCTCTTGGTCCCAACCTCGCCACATTAGGTCAAGACGTTAGCGACGAAGCGATTATCGAATCAGTCCTGCTTCCTTCCAAGAGCATCCGCCAAGGTTTCGAATCGATTTCGGTGCTCACCGTTGAAGGAAAACTGATCTCGGCGTTTCTGGTGGAACAGACTCCCGAAAGACTTATACTCCGCGATGTGGCCCGCGATGGCGAACTAGTAACAATCGCCGCGGACGAAATTGAAGAAATCAAAACGAATGAACTCTCGATCATGCCAGCCGGGCAAATGAATCAATTGGGCAGTCGCCAACAGTTCTTTGATCTGGTTCGCTATTTGATTGAAATTCGCGACGGTGGCCCCACTAGAGCCATGCAGTTACAACCTTCCCCTTCGCTATTGGTTCTAACCATTCCCGAATACGAAAACCGCTTGGATCATGCGGGATTGATCGCGAAGTGGAACGCGGAGACTTTCCAACGCGGCGAAGCCATCTATCAACGTGTCTGTGCCAATTGTCACGGAACACACGACACGGCAGGTTCGCTCCCCACTTCCCTGCGATTCGCCGAAGGTAAATTCAAAAACGGCAGCGATGCTTTGTCGATGTATCGCACCCTAACGCACGGCTTTGGCCAAATGGCTCCGCAGTCTTGGATGGTCCCATCGCAGAAGTACGACGTGATTCATTACATCCGCGAAGCTTACCTCAAGACCCACAATCCATCTCAGCTGACCAAGGTGGATTCCGCCTATTTGTCCGCTCTACCGACCGGCGATACCACTGGCCCGGAACCTAGCAACATCGAGGCCTGGTCGGCCATGGATTACGGCCCCAGCCTCATTCACACGTACGAGATTCCGGGTTCGCAACACAACTTTGCCTACAAAGGGATCGCCATGCGTTTGGATCCTGGCGCCGGTGGTGTCGCACGTGGCGGGCATTGGATGGTGTTCGACACCGACACGTTGCGAGTCGCAGCCGGGTGGAACTCGGGCGGCAGCACCAACAACAAAAACAACTTCATTGATTGGCGGGCGATTCAATTCAACGGCGAACACGGTGTTCATCCGCGCGTCGTGGGACAGGTAGCGTTTGCCAATGGTACCGGTCCCGGGTGGGGTCGTCCGACCGATGGCAGCTTTGCCGACGACCAACGCGTCACCGGTCGAGACGGACGACAGTACGGTCCGCTTCCTGCAACTTGGGGCCAGTTTCGTGGTCTTTATCATCACGATCAACAGGTCATTCTGTCGTACACGATTGGCGATACTCCGATCTTGGAAATGCCTCGTTTGTTAACTCCAGGAAATGCACCACCGGTCCTTCTGCGGACCTTCAACATCGGCCCTCGGCAGCAAGAACTCGTGCTTCAGGTCGCTCAACATTCAGCCCAAGCCGCTCAGTTGAAATGGATCGAGCCATCCGATCCGTCGGCCATCAGCGTGGACGTCCAAGAAACAACAACTTCGGAAGACCAACGTCCGTTGCAGCTTGATGGAGAAACCTATTTAGAAATCCCAAACGTGTCGCGAATGAACGTGAACAGCAAAGACTTTTCCATTGTCGCTCGGATCAAGACCGACGCCGATGGCACCATCTTTTCGATGAGCGATGGCGGCGAGCTCTGGATTCCCAACGGCCAGTCATTGTTTTTACGTGATGGGCGGTTGGTTTTTGATATCGGTTGGGTTGGAGCGGTGAGCGGAAAAACCAAAGTCAGCGACAACCGATGGCATCTGGTTGCGTTGACTTGGGAACAGGCAACCCAACGAGTACGACTTTATGTGGACGGTCGCCTCGATGGTGAAGGCAAGTTGGCAGCCAAAGCGCCGATTGCCAATGCGGTCGCCCGGATTGGGTTTACTTCGAAGAATTTTCCGGAACCGGAATCCTTCTTCCATGGCGAAATCGAATCGATCAACTTCTATCAACGTGCCGTCCATGCGGAACTTGCGAAATCGGCTGCGGCCGTGGCGGCTCCGAACAACCCGTTAGCGTCTTGGTCTTTGACCGATCAACTGGGGTCGCGATTGCCGGATTCAACCGAACAAGGATTGGAGGCAGTCGTCCGACGTGGCATGGCGACCGTTCGTCCCTCGACGGGACCGTTACACGCAGGATTCGCACCGCGAGATCTTCGGGCCGAGTGGTTTGTCGCTGACGGCAACTTGAGACTGCGAATTCCCGCCGGAGATCAACCGCTCAAGTTCAGTGTTTGGCTACCATCCGCATCGGAATCCAACAATGCGGAGGCTTCAACACCGCTTAAAACTATTGTAGCTCCGCCGATATTGGACGCGGCCATGGATCTCGAACCGTTAACTCGCGGTGGCCCCAATCGTTGGGCGCAATCGATCACGACCAAAGTCGAGCGAGGTTCTCAAAGCGACCCGTTTGGAGTAGACATTCTGCAAGCCCCGGAATCGAACCCTTGGTTGGCTTTGACGCGATTTACGGGTTTGGACTTTTATCCGGACGGTCGCATCGCGGTTTGTACATGGGACGGTGATGTTTGGATCGCGACGCCACGTGCGGAAGGCGAACAAGACTTTCTCGATTGGCGTCGAATCGCTTCAGGCTTGTTTCAACCGCTGGGCCTCAAGATTGTCAACAACAAGATTCACTTGATCTGTCGCGATCAATTGACGGTGTTGCACGACTTAAACGCCGATGGAGAGATTGATTTTTACGAATGTTTGAACAATGACCATCAAGTCACAGAACACTTCCATGAATTTGCCATGGGATTACAAACCGACTCGGAAGGCAATTTTTACTATGCGAAGTCAGGTTGCCATGGCAAAGCCGCCGTGGTTCCGCATCACGGAACGCTGCTAAAGATCACCGCCGATGGTTCGCGAACGGAGATCTTGGCCAACGGTTTTCGAGCCGCCAATGGAGTCTGCCTAAACCCAGACGGTTCGTTTGTCGTGACCGATCAAGAAGGTTTTTGGAATCCCAAGAATCGGATCAATTGGGTGACACTTTCAGAAACGGGTCGGCCCAACTTCTACGGCAACATGCTGGGATATCAAGACGTCACCGACGAATCGGACTCGGCGATGATTCAACCATTGTGTTGGATCACCAACGAATTTGACCGTTCGCCGGCCGAACTGTTGTGGGTCGATAGTCCTCGTTGGGGTCCCCTACATGGTTCGTTGTTGAATCTCTCTTATGGTTACGGCAAAGTCTATTTGGTTCCCCACGAACAACTCCATGGGCAAATGCAAGGCGGAATGATCGAATTGCCGTTGCCGTCTTTTCCCACGGGAGTCATGCGGGGACGATTCCAGCCTACCGATGGGCAATTGTATTTGTGCGGCATGTTTGCCTGGGCCGGCAGCGCGACCCATCCCGGCGGTTTATACAGAATCCGCTACAACGAGCAACCCACCGGTTTGCCACTCGAACTTCATGCATTCACCTGGGGTATGGAACTCAAATTCGCGGATGAATTGGATCCTGATTCCATTGAGAACCTGCAGAACTTCGCCATCCAGGCCTGGGATTTGAAACGCACGGCTCGTTATGGTTCCGATCATATCAATCAACGTCCTTGGTCGGTCACTTCCGCTCGGCTAATGCCCGACAAAAAAACCTTGCGTTTGCAGATCCCGGATATCGCGCCCACGTGGGGCATGGAGATTCTGTACCAAGTCAAATCTGCAACAGGCCGCGAGATCCGAGGCAAGATTCACAATACGATTCACCACCTAAAAGACTCCGACGAGTAGCCTCATGACAACAAAAACGTTTGGCCTTTTCGTCTGCTAGAATTGCCAACGTTGCCGGAAGTAGACCCAGGCCGCATGAAAGAAGTCGTACCACCGAATTTTTTTTCCTTCGGCTGCGGTTCGAGCGTGATACGAGATCGGTAACTCGACAATTTGTACTCGACGTCGCAGGAGCTTGCCGTTGATTTCGGCACAGAGTTCAAAGCCGCAACTTTGCAGATTCAGCTCTTGCATCAAACCGGTCGGCAACAACTTGTAACAGGTATGGGGGTCTGAGAGCAAGCGACCATAGAGTATGGCGGCCCACCACGCCAACAATCGGACGGCCAATACGTTCAGCCGACTGGCGTTAGAATTCGTGGCTCGGTTCAAATACCGTGAGCCGTATACCACCGATCCCGGTTCGGCCATCGCTGCCTTCAATAACTTCACCACCTCATTCGGATCGTACTCCAGGTCCGCGTCTTGAATGACGACCCATTCTCGCTGTGCCCGCTCCAGTCCCAGCCGAACCGCACTGCCCTTCCCACCGTTGCAGGGCGAAAGCACGACCTCAATCCCAAGCTCTTCCTGCAGCGATAGGATGATCTCTGTCGCTCCATCTTTTGAGGCATCATCCACAACAATCATTTGTGATTTAGGCAACGCCAACCGCACCTGCCTCAACAACGGTTCGATCGTCCGCATTTCGTTGTAGACGGGAATCACGACCGACAGTTGAAAACAAACGGAGTGAAGATCAGACACTGGACCTCAGGCAAATTCGATTAGGGTTTGACTATTTCTTTGCCGACAACTTGCGTCTTGCATCACGGAAGTTCAACGACTTGTCCATCGCGACGATTGCCCAAGAAACGATGGGTTTGCGGATCGATATCATAGTCGATGGTCCGAACCGAACCATCTGCCATCACGAAATGGCAGCCGGTGGAATGATTGCTACCGAAAACGAAACGGTTATCGGCATCATTCGTTGCATCCGACTGCGGCGGTTCGACGGTCCAGCGTCGATTGTCCGCATCATCACCCAAGTACATGCTGTGGTCATCTCCGGCATAGTTGGCCGACTGG
>JAUXWY010000325.1 GCA_030681235.1 Pirellulaceae bacterium
GTACTGAATCTTGACGCTACCACGACCCATTCTCGCGGTCGATCTCGATTGAACTACGGACCCGACCCACTCGCTTCAGGCTCCTTTCACGCGTTTATCGCGATCTCGAACCAGCCAACCAGCAATAATTCCGCCGAAGCGATCTTCTCAGAGGGTGGCTGGCACCTTTTCTCGTTTTCTCGTTGGTATTGTCGAGGTAGCAACCGGCGTCTTGGCCGTGAAGACCGGTATTGGCGCACCATTCGGAGTCCTCGCGATTATTCACGGCTTGGACACGATGTATGCCGGCGCCACTCAGTTGGTCAGTGGTGACGAGCAGCAGACGCTGACCAAACGCTTGGCGAACTCCGCGTTCTTAGCCCACTTCAAACCGGCCACTTTGGAGGAAAAGAAGGAGTTAGAGAAATTTGGCGAAGGGATCGACTCGTTAGTCGGCATCGTCGGCGGCCTCGGCGGCACTGGAGCACTCTTCAAGGGCGCCAAACAACTCAAGCAAGGCGCCGGAGTAGCCAAAACTGCAGCGGGTCACAAAGCCATCGACGCGGCCAGTGATGTCGGGTCGAATTTGAAAAAGGCAGCGTTGGGCTCAAAGGCCGACGACGTCGCAAATGCCGGATCTGACGTCGCGGAGACCATTGGCCAAACTGGCTGTTTCTTAGCAAATACACCGTGCCTAATCTCTTTGCCGTCCGGCAACACCATTTCCAGTGAACCAGGTTTTTTGGACAACTACGCGGGAGCCAACGTAGTTGCCACAAGGGAAGCTCTGGTAAATATCCAAGACGTGAAACTCGGTGATCGTGTCTTGACGCAGAATCCAAGACGCGATGATGTCGAGTATGACCCGCACAACGAATCGCTAACCGATTGGCAAAAAATTAGCATGGAGGTTCGACATCGCAACGGAGCCGTTGTCGATGTAGAGCTCTTGCGTTCACTAGATTGGGTTGTTCGGAATCAATTCCAGATCGGTACTTGGATTTCCTTTGAATTGACCGACATCGAAGTCGATGGACGTGCCTTTATCCATGGGATTGAAGACGTTGACGATCTCGAAGTCGGCGACGGAGAGTTGGTGACCGGCCGATTTGTAACTCGGCAAGCCTATGACTTACGCCGAGTAACTTTGGACGATGGGACTCAGGTTACGGTGACAGGAAGTCATCCGTTTTGGAACCCAACGTCGCACCAGTGGCAGCCGATAGAAGAATTTGTCGTTGGCGATTATTTGGCGTCGCGGCAAGGTCCACGAAAGATTATCAACGTCGAATTATTGCCCAACGGTGCGACCGTCTACAACATTGAAGTTGCCGGGGAGCACGTCTATGAAGTTGGCGAGTGCGGCGTTCTAGTTCATAACTCGAACGGATTCAACTGCCAGCGGTACCTTGAGTTGATGAACAAACGAAATGCAGGTACATTGACTGACGCCGCAGAGCGTGCTGAGTATGTCGGTCTGTTGAAACAGTTGAAGGATGAGAACTTTGGAGCGCATCTGAAACGTTTGTTGGGGCACGGTCCTCCGGATGAGATGGTGCGGGCGCATGCTCATCATATTCTATTCAAGAGCGGACTAGGACTCGGGCAGCGCCAGTTGGTTGCTGAAGGGATGGAAATCCTGATTCGCCACGGAATTGATCCAGTCTATGGACTAAAGAATTTAGTTTGGGCACCAAACATCGCAGGGCAGCATGCGATGCCGGCGTTGAAACGGGTCCTAGATGCTTTGAGAAACGCAGATCGTCGCGGCACGGACGCTGTCTGGGAAGCACTTCGCAAACTCGGTGAACAAGCAGCTGCCTTATGAAAACGAGAAAATGAACACAGATCCACTCAAAACTATCTACCTAACAATCAAGGAAAATCGTCTACCGGATTTCGAGTCCTTGATAGCTTTACATCCGGAGTTTATTCATTTCGTTGAGGGCGATTCTACGCTACTTCATGATGCAGCTGACTTCGGCGTAACGACCATAGCAAAAGCACTTCTTGATCGAGGAGCAAAAATTGATCATTTTGCAGAAGTTGGCGGGACTGCGCTTCAGTGTGCTGCGAGAAACGGACACACAGAGATGGTTCGTTTTCTGCTCGACCGGGGCGCCACTTTGTACGAGAAGAACGTTACTCCCCTCTTGTCCGCCATCTATGGCGACCAGCCTGAGATGGTTAAGTTTCTAATCGACGCAGGCACCGACCCGCATTTGGTGTACACTCTGGCCGACGGCTCGCCGATCAATGCCCTGGGTTATGCTCGGATGTATGGCAGGCCAATGATCGAACGGATGCTGGAAGAAATGGGCTGTGCAGTTGATGTACAGCGACCCTCTCCCGAGGATGGCTCAGTTGCCAGCAAGACGGTTGAGCAAAGGCGGCGTGAAGCGATCATCGACTTTATGACTGCTCGGTTTGGCGAGGTGGACAAATTAGCGATGGGTGAGTTGCTCCCGCTCGTTGATGGAATGTCGCTCTCGATTCACGTCATTCGTCCGAACGATGCCAACCCAAACTTGGTGTTATTCACGACAGGGATGAGCGATTTGCCACTGACATTGCCTAGTGGACAAGAGTCACGTCGTCTCGGAGAACTTGTGATACAACTTCCCGGTTCTTGGCCACATCCGCGAACCTGCGACGAAGAACAGTGGCTGTGGCCAATTCATTGGCTCCGCAACCTGGCTTATCTCCCGCATTCCAGCGGTGAATCGTACCCGCATCCTGCAACCATCATCTCTAGTGCCGATCCGCCGGAACCGTTGGGTGCCAACACCAAGTTGTCTTGCCTGTTATTGCTGCCAGATTCTGGACATGTTAGCCAGCCGCTAATGCTTGATGGCGACCAACAAATTCACTTCTACAACGTAGTTCCAATCTACACCGTCGAGCGCGACTTTGAGGTTCGTCACGGTTTGGAGAAGTTTTTGGAGAAATTTCGAATGATGAACAATCCCTTTGTTGTCAACTTGAATCGCCCGAGTTTCGTCGCCTGATCTGCTAGGACGACGCACGTGACATAGCGGACGCTGGAACTCGAGTTGCCCAAGGCTGCTGGGGTCGTGCTGGAGATCACGATGCTCCGACCGCTCGAGTGGTTGGAGGCACACCAGGCGCAGGTCGGCGGCTCGATACATTTGGACATGCCTGAATTAGGAGCGACCGGTCAAGCGCGAGTTCTGGGGATTTATCCTTGCCCCGCGATCCAAGAGGGCCCTGGCCAAGTCGTCACGGAAACATAGGTGCCATCCATCCTGCTCGCGTTGGCAATCATCTCAACATGGCAGCTCGGATATTTAGGCAAACTACTGCTGCGTGCGACGATATCTCAAAGATGGGTCGCGCGATGAAGCCTTTCCAAGAGGCGGGCGAGGTTCTGGCTGGAAGATCTGACATTCACAAGTCGATTCGGAATATCTTGGACAACTATTGCTTCGTTGGTTCGGTGGATGTGGCCGCATATGCCACTGAAAATCGCTGGGCAGCAATGATGGCAACGCGGGAAACGCCATTAGCGGCTACTCCCGTGTTGGTTGTTGAAATTGGTGCATTTGTCAGCACGGAGTTTCGGAACGCATTTCTTATGGGATCATGACTTGGAAATCGGAGGTGCCGTATGGCGAGGTTAACGCGAGCGGAAGTGTTTGCGGCCGACGAGATCGCGATCCTTCATGTGATGAACCGCACCGTTCGCAGGTGCTATCTTTTGGGCGACGATCCGCTGACTGGAAAGAACTACGACCAACGCAAAGCTTGGATGGAAGATGAATTGCAACATCTGGCACTGCACTTCGGAATCGATCTACTTTGCTACTCGATTCTAACGAATCATTCATAATGCCATCCTTGGTGAGATTTGCGCCTGATGAGTCAGGTTGGTTTTCCCGGGGTTGTTAGGCCGGGAGGCACGCTCCGGCAGCTTGGGCCTTGTTGATGTTCGGCCAGTCGAGTCAGCCGTGACAGTTCTTTTTCGTCCGCCCATACGACCCAACGTTCACCACTGCGGACTGAACACAGCCACCCGCGATCAAGCCAGTTACGCAAGGTCGAGGTAGGGATCGAAAGGCGTGTCCCCAACAGCTTCAACGGCCAGTAGTCTTCGTAGCCACCAATCGCCTGGCAACTTTCTCCCGCCGCCTCGAATTGACGGCATAACGAACGGACGATTGCTTTGGTGAATTTGCTCTTTTGTGCGCTCTGGTAACCCAGGGCATTCAAGTCCTCAGCGACTCCTTGGTGAGTGTGACCACGCCGCTTCATTTGAACGATTCGATGGCGGATATTGTCAGCGAATTCAAGTTGATCGAACTTGCCCACGGCACGCACGATTTCGTGATGGCTTTCGTATCCTCCGGTCCAACGAATGGTCACTCGCACGCGTTCGATCGTGTTGATCACTTCGACGGTTACCTCTTCAACAAGCTCGCGAATAATGTGTTGTTTGTCGATGAGTAAAGTGTCCACACTATGCCAGAGACTGGGGATGTCTGCGGCAAGTTCTGCAGCAACCAAGCGATTGCTCGGATCGACTTCTTCGTACCGTCGTCTGGCTAGATCGCTGTGGTAAGTCGCTCGCTCAAGGGCTTGCTTGTGGTTCTTTTCAACCGTGGCCTGATCGGCTTCCAAGTGTCGCGCAGCCGCGATACTCAACTCAAGCGATCGCGAATCAGAACATCCCAATCTTCAGGCTTTACTGGGTTGCCCGGCAACCATTTTGGATGGGTTGTTCTCACGCCGACCATAGACATAAGCGCCTGCATACACAGGGTGGTGTAAAATACCAGTGATCGTCGACTGATTGGCTGTTCGCCACCTCAATTGACCTTTGTCGGCACCTCGATGGTCGCGACAACCGATCTTGATTTGATGGTCGCACAGGTATCGCAAGACGCCCGATGCGCTTTGCAGCTCTTGAAACTTGGCAAACACCAGCTCGACGACACTACGAACTTGATCGTCGGGGTCTTTGATCAACCTGTCGTCACACCGCACGTAGCCGATCGGCGCATGAGTAAAGAATTCACCACGCCGCGCTTTCGAGACAATCGTACTGGCCTCCGCCGGGGTGTAATTCCCGCACAATGAATCCATTGGGGCTCTTAGGGTGCCAAACGGCAGGCGGGGGACGGCCGCTTCACCTTCTGTGGCCGCGACGCGGTCAAGCAAGCGGGTCCATGCATTGGCGAATGCTGTTTGTGCATTACGGCTGGAGTCCCGATACACAGGTCCGGATTGCGCCACTCTCGACACGGCGAGCACGCAAAATGTCCCGGTCATCCAGCCACAACCTGCTAAGCGGAATGACGACATGGGTTTTGCGATTAGAACTTTGGTCGGTATAGTAACGGCTGTTTGGCCCTCTCGAGGGCCGAAGTTCGGTAGAAAAATTGGTAGAAACCCTTGAGTATTGAAAGAGAATCGACATGTCACAACCTTTAGACCTTAGCGAATATGCATGGAACGTGCGTGTTCGGCAGCTTGAGGAGAAAGATTTTGAAGCGTTGATTACCTTGCAGCAAAAGTGTTTCCCTGGAATGCAGACTTGGGAACGCCCGCAATTTATCAGTCAACTTTCGTTGTTTCCCGAAGGGCAAATCGGCATTGAGTGTGATAGCAAGATCGTGGCGTCTTCCAGCAGCCTCATTTTGGCCTACGACCCTCGCCTGGAGTGGCACAATTGGAAGGCGGTTGCTGATGGTGGCTATATTCGAAATCATAATCGCAAAGGGGACACCTTGTACGGGATCGAAATCATGGTCGATCCGGAATACCGTGGTATGAAACTCTCGCGGCGATTGTACGATGCACGAAAAGACTTATGTCGCCAAAAAAACCTGGCCCGAATCATCATTGCCGGTCGCATTCCGGGCTTCCATTTACAACCCGAGTCGGTTTCGGTGCGGGAATACGTCGAGAGTGTGACAAGCAAGGCCTCGTTTGATCCCGTGCTCACGGCCCAGTTAGCCAATGGTTTCGCTTTGAAGGGTTTGATCCCAAATTACCTGCCCTCGGATGTCGAGTCCAAGGGGTACGCAACTTTCTTGGAATGGGTGAACCTTGACTACCATCCCGCTGCCACGCGACGTTTCCATCACCCGACCGAGCCCATTCGGCTCTGCGTGGTGCAATATCAAATGCGGACGATTTCCGGCTTTGATGAGTTTGCTCGGCAGTGCGAGTTTTTCATGGACGTGGCGTCCGACTACAAAAGTGATTTTGTACTGTTTCCTGAGTTGTTTACGACGCAACTCTTGTCGTGTGTTGCTCCCAGTCGGCCAGGGTTGGCAGCGCGACAGTTGGCCGAGTTCACGCCACAGTACCTGGAGTTATTTGCCGAACTTGCCGTGAAATATAATCTGAACGTCGTGGGTGGCTCCCATTTCGTATTGGAAAACGACGTCCTCTACAATATTGCCTATTTGTTTGGTCGCGATGGATCGATTGGCAAACAATATAAAATTCATATTACTCCCAGTGAAAGAAAGTGGTGGGGAGTTCATCCGGGTAAGAAGGTCGAGGTGTTTGATACGGATTGTGGGCCGATTGCAATTCAAATTTGCTACGACATTGAATTCCCCGAGTTAACTCGGATCGCAGCCAAAAAAGGTGCGGGAATTGTGTTTGTGCCATTCAACACCGACACGCGGCACGGTTATTTGCGGGTCCGGCATTGTGCCATGGCACGTTGCATCGAAAATCACCTCTACGTGGCGATCTCGGGTTGTACCGGCAATTTGCCTTTCGTGGAGAACGCCGATATTCATTACGCTCAGTCCGGGATTTTTACTCCAGCGGATGCTGAATTTGCTCGGGACGCGGTCGCGGCGGAATGCAATCCCAACGTGGAAACACTCATTATTCATGATGTCGACGTGGAGCAACTGCGACGACATCGCGAGGCGGGTTCGGTTCAAAATTGGAAAGATCGACGAACCGATCTCTATCGTGTCGTTTATCAAGAAGATGACGAATCTTTTTCGGTTTGAAGACGAAGTCTACAAATGGAGTTTGAGAAACTGCGGGCAGGGCGAATTTGCTTGGATCGCGAATTCAGCTCACAGAGCTACGATCGAGGTAAATACGGGGCGAGCGCTTCAATGGTTCGGGTGGTGGCGCCGGTTTGTGACTTGGCGATTTCTTGGGCTCGCTGGCCCAAAGTCGAGCGATAGTTTTCGTCCATGCAGCATCGCTGGACAAAGGCTTGCATTTCTTCCACATTCCTCACGACAACCGCCGCTTCGGCATCCCGAAGCATGCTCACGACGTCGCGAAAGTTGGCGGTGTTCGGTCCAAACGAAATGGCCACGCCATAACCTGAAGGCTCAATCATGCTTTGGCCGCCTCGGGCTCCCATACTGCCGCCGACGAAACCGAGGTCAGCAACGCCCCACCACGCGGATAACTCGCCGATCGTGTCGACCAACAATATTTCCCAGTGTTGCGTTGCTTCGTGAGAAACTTGACTCCGACGAATAAATGTCAACTTGGTTTGTGAACACAGCTTCGCCACCTCTTCAAAACGCTCGCGATGCCGTGGGACCAACACCAGCCGCAAGCGGGGACACTTTGCTCGGAGTTGTTGGAAAACCTGCAACACAATTTCTTCCTCAGGCGCCGACGTACTTCCAGCCAACCAAATCAGATCTTGATCAGAAATTCCAGCCCATGTTCGCAGCCCTTGTGTCGCGGGATTTTGACGGTCGAACTGGGCTGCATCAAACTTGATCGAACCAACGACACGACAACGTTTTTTTGGAACACCAAGCTCCACGAACCGCTCGCGGTATCCTTCCGTTTGCGGCAAAACCAAGCTCAGGTTGCGAAAGATTGGTACCATAAGCGACTTGCCCCAGCGATAACGGGCAAAGCTCTTTTCACTCAAGCGACCATTCACCACAATGACAGGCACCCGAGCACGCTGGAGTTGGCTCAACATGTTTGGCCAAATCTCCAATTCGGCGAGCACCACTGCGGCCGGCTTCAATTGCCGCAAGACTTTCGCGATCGCCCACGAAAAATCCAACGGAAACCGAAACACGATCTCCGAGGGAAAGCGCTGCCGAGCTAAGGTCAAACCGGTATCCGTGGTCGTTGAGATTGCAAACCGATAGCCCGGGTATCGTTCTTTAAGTGCGGGAAGCAACGCCACCAACAGATTCACTTCACCCACACTGACCGCGTGTAGCCAAACCGTCGGCGCGGACTTTCCATCCGTAGCGAGGCTCTCGACCGGCAGTTGAGGACCCCAGAATCGATCGTTCCAACCGCCCCGCCGTTTGCCCTGAACCCAACGTTGCCACAAGGCCACGGGGGTCCACACCGCCAAAGCCGATAGATAAGTCGCGTTAAACAGCCACGCCCACATCAATCATTTTTCATGCAACAGCTTTTGTGCTTCTTGCCGCTGCCACAGGGACAGGGGTCATTCCGTCCAACTCGGACTCCGGACGAACGAACCGTTTGCGGTTTCGCCTCGCTGTTGTTCTGTTGGGCCGCTTCAATCGCTTGTTGCTGGCGAAGCGTTTCTTTGCCAATCGGCATCGATTCGGTAGCAGCCTCTCGTTTGATCTCGACCGCTCGTGAACGATTATCCACCAATGTATTTTTGACAAATTGATCGTTCAAATGTTCAACTCGAAACACCAAATCGGTGACTCGTTCGCCGATGGAATCCCAAAGACGGTCAAACAGCGCCTTGCCTTCTCGCTTGTATTCGACCTTGGGATCCAACGCGGCCATCCCCCGTTGTCCCACCGCCGATCGCAAATGATCCATGGCCGACAGGTGGTCTTTCCATGCCGAATCGACGATCTCCAACAAGACCATTCGTTCCATCCGACGCATCTCGGGATGAAAGCGGTCTTGGACCCACGTGTTGAACTGCTGCTTGACACGTTCCGGCTTCATGCCTCGCAAGTCTTCAGCGTCCAAATTCGAGTCAACCTCTTGGCTCAACCATTGGGTGAGTTGTACCAATTCGGAGTCCAAGTCACCGATCATTTTGACGGTCTCGATCTTGAGGCTATTGAGGCGGTTCCCCAACTTCTCCTCGACCTCTTGCCCAACCTTTTGCGACTTCAAACTGTATTCCAACAGAAATTGGAAGATCTCACTCCGTTGTAGACCGGTGATTTGTTCGACGGTCAGTTGAGCGTTGAAACGGCGCGACGCCCACTCCATCAGTGCCTCTCGATCCAACAGTCCTGTCTCATCTTTCGCAAATCGCGACATCGCAGCGATCAGCGGATAAGTGGCTTCCTTGTGATCGTATCGCCGACAAGCATCGTTGGTCGCACGCGTCACGATCTTGGCCGAATCCATGCGACTGACTTCGTCCAGGTCAAGCAGCACGCCGAATTTATCCTTGAGCCACCGCACGCCGACTTGGCGACCATAGTCCGGATTCAGCATCAAGGCACCTTCGCGGAGATCCGTCTTGTGGATGGCGGTCTTCCCGCGTTCCAACATCACCTCCGCCAAGTTCTCGCGTCCAACTTTTTGCAGTTCGCGCTCGCTCGTGTCGATCTTCCAACGACTCTTCAGGACGTTGGCCATCGCGTTCCAGTTCCAGTCCAAATGGGCGTCTTCATCGCCGTCCGGCAGGTTTTCGTCGATCGAAGCCAACAATTCGGTTTCCAAAACTCGGACGGCTTGATCCAGAGCGTGATCGAGCGCGGCTTCGTACTCCATGCCGCGGAACTCGCGTCCCTCTAATGGCTTCCCAAGTCGCAGTTCGGAACTCGCGTAGGCCGCAAACATATCGCAACCGAATCGAGATTCGAGACACTGCTCCAACCGATACTCGATCTGCTGTTGGATCATGCTCACGATCAGATCGCGGCAATTGACACCGTTGAGGATTTGTTGGCGATAGCGGTAGACTCTTTTGCGTTGCTCGTCCATCACTTCGTCGTACTCGAGCAAGTTCTTGCGAGCCTCGAAGTGCATTTCCTCTCGCTTTTTCTGGGCAGCATCCAATCGGCGGCACAACATCTTGCTTTGCAGAGCATCTTCGCCGAGCGAACTTCCTAGAAATCGCTGGACAAACGCCCCACCAAAGATTCGCATCAGATCGTCTTCCAACGACAGGAAGAACTGGCTGTCGCCGGGGTCTCCTTGTCGTCCGCAGCGACCGCGCAACTGCAAGTCGATGCGGCGAGCGTCGTTGCGTTCCGTGCCGATCACGCAAAGCCCACCCATCTGTTTGACGATCTCGCCTTCTTCTTTCATTTTCTCGCGTTTGGCAATCTCTTCTACCAAAGCATTCCATTCGTCGCGTGGCACATCCAAACGCGTGCGATACTTGTCTTGCAATTGGGCCCAGGCCATGTTTTCGGGATTGCCACCCAATACGATGTCGGTACCGCGACCTGCCATGTTCGTAGCGATCGTGATCGCGCCAATCCGACCGGCCTGAGCAATGATCTCGGCCTCACGGCGGTGATTCTTGGCATTCAAGACTTCGTGCGGGATGTTCCGACGCTGCAAATGCGTGCTCAGCAACTCGCTTTTTTCGATCGAGTTTGTGCCGATTAGCAACGGTCGATTTTTTTTCTGGACTCGCGTCAGGACTCTTCGTTCAAAAGTCTCCGGCTTGCCCTCCGAGACAATCGTGACCGACTTGTCATCCACTTCGGTGATCTTGCCCAAGTACCGATGACCTTGATTCGTCTCGACAAAATCGTGCCGGTACATCGCCTCGACTTCTTCGGCCACGGCTTTCCACTTGCCTTGCTCTGTGGCGTAAATCAGATCGATTTTCTCGGTCCGCTTCATCGGCCGGTTGGTGGGAATCGCGACAACATCGAGCTTGTAGATTTTCCAGAACTCCGGCGCTTCGGTAAGGGCCGTTCCCGTCATCCCGCTGAGCTTTTCATAGAGCTTGAAATAATTCTGAAGTGTGATCGTCGCCAGTGTTTGCGTTTCTTCTTTGATCCGGACACCTTCTTTGGCCTCGACGGCTTGATGCAGCCCGTCGCTCCATTGACGTCCTTCCATCAACCGGCCCGTGAACTCGTCCACAATCACGACACCGTTGTCTTTGACGACATAGTTGACGTCGTTTTTGTACAGGTAGTTGGCTTTTAACGCGTTATCAACCAAATGCGGCCACTCCATATTGCCGGCCGTATAGAAGGACTCGACGCCCGCCAAGCGTTCCGCTTCGCGAACACCCTCGTCCGTCAGCGTCACTGCGTGATCTTTTTCGTTGATGTTGAAGTGAATCCCCTTCTTCAACGTCTGAGCAATGCGGTTGGCTTCTTGATACAATCGACGCTCTTGATGGGCCGGTCCCGAAATAATCAAGGGCGTTCGGGCCTCGTCGATCAGAATGTTGTCCACTTCGTCGATGATCGCGTAATGCAGCGGGCCTTGGCATTGTTGCATGTCCCGAGGAAAGCGATGATCCCCGCGCGCCGCCGGGCGCATGTTGTCACGCAAGTAGTCGAAGCCGAATTCATTGTTCGTGCCGTAAGTGATGTTGCAATCGTAAGACATCTGCCGATCGGCCACCCGCATGTCCGATTGGATCGTGCCGACGGTGAGCCCCAACCCCATGTACAACGGGGCCATCCACTCCATATCGCGACGAGCCAAATAGTCGTTGACCGTCACGATGTGAACGCCCTTGCCGGTCAACGCATTCAGATACGCGGGCAGCGTCGCCACCAACGTCTTGCCTTCACCCGTGACCATTTCCGCCACGTTTCCGCCGTGCAGAACCATGCCACCGATCAATTGCACATCGTAATGCCGCAGCCCAATAAATCGCTTCCCACCCTCACGGCAGACCGCAAAGGCTTCTGGCAACAGATCGTCCAAGGTCTCCCCGGCGGCCAAACGATCCTTGAACCGCTGGGTCTGACCCACCAGCTCTTCGTTGCTCATCGAGGCAAACCGGCTCTCCAATTGGTTGATCGCTTCGACCCGTCCCTGATATTTCTTCAAGGTCCGAGCGTTTGATGATCCGAAAACAGCGGTCACGCCTTTTTCAAAACCACGTAACAAACCACTAAAGAAACCCGAAACCGCATCAAACGACTTTTCTAATACTTCCATTTTCGCTTCGCTTTTCTCGCAGTTCCATCGCCATCGTCCAACGTGCCTCCCACGGAGGCCCAGTCGACGTCATTCCTGTGTCGTGACTTGAAGTTCGCCGACCTTGCGCCGGTCGCTGTCCACCAAACGGCTTTTGCCCACGCAACAAAAACCTGGGCTGCCGCTCAGAGGCTGTTGTTGGCAGTCCATGCCATTTCGTCAGTAAACTCGCGCGCAAATTGTACCCCGTGGCAAATTTCATACCAAGTATCGGGGATCGGTTCAAAGCCGAATGTCGAAAATTCTTAGAAATCCCTCAATTCGCCGGGTGGCCAGGCGACTCGGAGGGCATTCAATACCGCAAATACGTCGATCAGTTCTTGGGTCATAGCCCCCCAAACCGGAGTCAAATACCCGAAACAAGCAGCTGCCATCGCCAGCAAACTGAGCCCAATTCCTCCCAAAGCGCTTTGCAGGGCAATCTGCCGCATCCGACGACTGATGTGCAAAAATTCGTCGACTTTTTGCAGCGAACAATCCAAAACCACGGCGTCCGCCGCTTGCGAAGTCACGTCGCTGTGCTGCCCAAAAGCGATGCCGACGGTCGCCGCTGTCAGGGCCGGAGCATCATTGATCCCATCGCCGACAAAAATCGTAGGGGCTTTCTTCGTTTCGTCCCGGACGATCGCCAACTTCTGCTCCGGGCTTTGACTCGAAAAGACGTGAGCGATCCCAATCTGACCGGCCAAGTACTGGACTTCACTGTCTCGGTCTCCGGACACGAGCAATGTTCGATCGATCCGATGCCGAGGCGACAAATGCTGGACGAAGGGACCACCTTCCGAACGCGGTGTATCGCGAAACTGAAACGTCCCGGCATAGTGCCCGTCGACCAATACGACACATTCCAAGCCCGGTGTTTCCGGAGGCAAGAGTGTGGGATCAAAATCAACGGTCCCTGGTAAGGCACCCGCCGACAGCTTCTTTCGACTCGTGATTTGCACGATGTGATTGCCGACACGACCTGACATTCCAGCACCCGGCTTTTCGCTGACCTCGCCGACGGAAAACCAAGCCCCGTTTCGTTCCTCACTGGCTCGGACCAACGCCGCCGACAGCGGATGTTTGGAATACCGCCCGAGACTAGCGACCATCGCCAGCAACCAGTCGTTGGCGAATTCCTCAGCCGGCAAGACACTCACCAAGTTTGGCACGCCATAAGTTAGCGTCCCGGTTTTGTCGAAGATAATGGTCCGACAAGTATCCGCCAGCTCCAAGCTACTCGGGTTTCGCACGATGATCGCGCGTTTGGCTGCCAGGGAGATGGAACCGATAATAGCCACGGGGATCGCGATCAACAACGGACAGGGCGTGGCGACCACCAAGACCGCCAAAAACCTGATCGGGTCCCCCGAAATCAACCACGCGGTCCCGGCCACAGCCAACGCCAACGGGGTGTACCAAGCTCCCAATTGATCGCCCAACCTTCGCAAACGCGGCCGGTCTTGCTCGGCCGTTCGCATGACTTGCATGATCTGCGCGTACCGCGAATCCTCGGGTCTTTTGTCGGCGCGGATCACCAAAGCCAACTCGCCGTTGATTGCCCCCGAGATAACCGCGGACCCCGGCGACTTGTGGATCTGGAACGGCTCGCCGGTCAGGTAACTTTCGTCCATCACGCCCTGCCCTTCGATCACGGTCCCATCAACGGGACACGACTCGTGGGGAAAAACGATCAGATGATCTCCGGGTTGGATTTCGGCCACCGCGACATCGCGAAAACTCGCACCGTCACGACGATGGGCCACCAGCGGCAGTCGGCGACTCAGGGCCAACAATACCGATGAGGCGCTGCGGACGGCATAGGACTCGAGGGCCGCGCCCCCCGACAACATCAACACCACCAACGAACCCGCCAAGTACTCACCCAGCGTCACGGCCACCACGATTGAGATCCCGGCCAACAAATCGCTGCCAAACTCGCGTTGCCACAGCTTGACCAGCAGTCCGCCGACCAAGGGCACACCGCCAACCGCCAAACTGAGCCACAAAGGCGCCAACGTCAGCCAATGGTCCGGGGACAGCGACCAAGCCGCCGTCAACGAGCCGATCAGCATCAACAGGGTGAACGCCGCAATGAGAGTTTCCTTAGTCGCGGCCTGCCAAGCTTTTTGAAATGCTCGACCAGTCTTTCCCATGCGCAACATCAATCTTCAGTGCCTCCCAGCACAGCGCGACACCTTGTACCAGAACCGTGTTCGGCTACCTTGGAGTACGGCTTACAAATGAACTTTCCTATCTTATAGAGATCGGTAGTCGTTGAATACGAGGAAAGCGGCGCGGACGTTGGATATTCGGGGCAAGCTGATCCTGTTGGGGACCGGCACCAGTGTCGGCGTACCCGCGTTGGGCTGTGGTTGTCCCGTCTGTTGCAGTGACGATCCCAAGAACCAGCGCACGCGGTGCAGCGCCGTCTTTGGTTTGCCTGAAGGCAATCTGCTAATCGACACGCCGCCGGACTTGCGTCAGCAGTTGATTCGCGAAGGGCTGGGGTTGGTCCATGCCGTTTGTTACACCCACGAACATGCGGACCATATCTTTGGGCTGGACGATTTGCGTCTGATGCAGTTTTACTTGGAGGGCCCCGTTCCTTTGTACTGCAACGCTGAGGTGGAGCAGCGTCTCCGCGAGTCGTTCAGTTACGCCTTCGAGGATCGAGTTCAAACACACGCGGGTGCTGTCCCCAGTCTGGAATTTCACCGGATCGATCGTCGACCGTTTGGAACTTTGGGCGCAATAATTCAACCGATCCTGTTTCGGCATGGACCGCGGTTCGAAGTGTTGGGATTCCGAGTTGGCAACGTCGCTTATTGCACGGACGTCAAAGAGATTCCCGCTGAATCGTGGCCACTTTTGGAGGGCCTCGATACGCTAGTGCTCAGTGCCCTGCGCTACGACCCTCATCCCACTCATTTGAATTTGGCCGAAGCGTTGGCAGTCGTCGCGCGCCTGCGGCCTCGGCAAACTTACTTCACACATTGCTCGTGTCATTTGGATTATCATCGAGTCAACGCAGAACTCCCGCCCGGAGTTGAACTAGCCTACGACGGCCTGCAAATCCCGTTGGTCTAGTGGTCTGTTGCCACAAGCTACGAAAGTTGACAGACGTGCCAGTACATCGCGGTTTAGCATGCGCTGGTGTACCGACCGAGCTTCGCGACCTGGATCAACGCGCTCGATTGAAACTAAAGGTGCAAATTCCGGCCAATGGCTTTCAATTGGCGGTGTTTCGAGCAAATTGATGCCACAGTCTGGTTGAAGAAAACGACGGTGTTCGGGTAAGATTCGGGCTGAAACGGCAGGAAATCCCCTTTTCGATCGAATAGGCTCGAATCTCATGCTCCAGCGACGCCCGATTTTCCCTCATGTGATTGAAGTGAATCATCAACTGGAGCAAGTCCTGGGGTGCAATGTTTATTTGGTATTCGACCAAGATGAATGGATTCTGATCGATATCGGATACGAGGAAACCACGGACGAAATCCTAGAAATCATTCGGCAGCTCGATTTTCCATTCCAGCGTTGCAAGACGCTGGTCGCGACTCATGCCGATGTGGACCATATTCAAGGGCTGGCCAAGGCCAAGCAAGTGCTGAAAACGACGGTCTCGGCCCATCGCTTAGCAGCGAATAGTTTGCGAATTGGTGATCGCCTCAAGACGTTTGCTCTGATCGAGGCCCAAGGCATCGACTTAGCCATGCCGCCCGTCGAAGTAGAAACGCTGCTGGAAGATGGAGATATCTTGACCGTCGGCGGCTTGCGGTTGGAGGTTTGGCTGACACCGGGACACACCGACAGCCAACTGAGCTTTCGTCTGGGCGATCTGCTGTTCAGTGGCGACAACATCTATCGCGACGGTTGCGTCGGGGCCATTGATGCGCATCACGGCAGCGATCTGCTGCAGTTTATTCAATCGCTGAAGCGGATCTTGGCCTCGGACGTCAAGTGGTTACTGCCCAGCCATGGCCCCGTGTTCCGCAAAAATGATCAGGCGCTGCAAGCGGCGATCGAGCGACTGGAACGGTATTCACACCGAGCCGACTTCGGAACTTGTGCGGTCGATTGGCCGTTGATGGACGAGTTTGAAGTCGAATTGGCCAACGGCAAAATGCCAGGTGACGACGAGCCGACCCCATGAGCACGCCCGGGAACCTGACTCCCGCGAACTTATTGGTCGAGAACCAGATCGCTGAACAATTTGTCGCGGAGTTAGCGAAAGCCTTGCATCAAAATGGCATGGCCTCGGACGAGTTGGAGCAGAACGTCTTGCAATTGGCGGAACAATTGGGACTGGAGGTCAGTGTGTTCGCGACACCGACTTCGATTTTCTTTTCGTTTGGTCAAGCGGAACAATGCCGGACGCTGCTATTCCGGGTGACGCCGTCAGATATTGATCTGGGACGACTCAATGAGTTACAGACTTTGCAACGCGAGGTCGTCGAGGGACAGCTCAGCGTGCGGGAAGGCCGAGTTCGACTGCCGCAGTTGTTGCTACAGCCTCCACGTTACGGGTTCTGGTTGACGAGTTTGGCGTTTGCGTGGGCCAGTGGCGCGGTCACCATTCTGTTTCGCGGTGGGCTGAACGAATGGTTAGTGACCTTGGTGTTGGGGCTGATCATCGGCTGCTACGGTGGACTGTTGCGACAGTTTCCGCGAATGGCGCGAACCTACGCTCCCGTTAGCGCATTGTTCGCGGCATTGGTCCCCTATTTTGTCGGTAACTTCTTGCAGCCTTTGTCGCTGGAGGTCGTTACGTTGGGCTCGTTGGTCGTGTTGCTTCCAGGTCTGACCCTGACGATCGCGATCAACGAATTGGCGACGCAAAACTTAGCGGCGGGTACCGCGAGGCTGTTTGGTGGTCTGGTCCTATTGATGACCTTGGGCTTTGGCGTCGCTCTCGGCAGCAGCCTAGGGCAACAGCTAACTTCCACGCCAACCGGAGTCGCGCCGGTGCAACTGAACCTTGGTTTTTGGTATTTCGCGATTGCCACGGCTCCTCTGGCATTTGCGATCCTATTTCGCGCCCAGCCACGTGACTTCATTCCGATCACGTTGACTTGTTGGACAGGGTACACGATTGCGCAAATGGCCAGCGGTTTCCTGGTGCCTGTCGTATCGGGGGCGGTCGGTTCGTTTTCGGTCGGTTTGATCGGTTCGATCTATGCGCGGTGGACAAATCGCTCTTCCTCGACACTGGCCGTGCCTGGATTGGTGTTTTTGGTACCAGGCAGTATTGGCTTTCGGAGCATCCAGACGTTATTGTTGAATGATGTCGATGCGGCGGTCCGCGGTGCGTTCGACATGTTCATGGTAGCCATCAGTTTGGTCTCGGGCCTGTTGGTCGCCTACTCGTTGTTGCCAGCGACCAGCCAAGTTCGGAGGAACGACTAGCGATGTCTCAAGATCCAAATTCAACTTCGGGTCCACTGCATGATCTGGAGCAATGGGAAGATGACTTGCGGAATCGTTACCCCGAAGAGATCGGTCAATGGACTTCGGATTCGACCAAGCAGGCGGACCAGTTTCGCGACTATGCGGCGACCGTCAAACCTGAAGTCAGGGAGTTTTATCGCCTGAACCATCGCCTTCAGACGCTCGACTTCGTTCGTCAAAAACGCCGCGAGTATTTGACACTCGACAAACGCAAAATGGGGCTGTGGGACGGACTGGAGTTCTTGAACACGCTGATTGACGACAGCGATCCAGACACCAGTTTGCCGCAGATCGAACATCTATTGCAAACGGCGGAAGCGATTCGGCGAGATGGGCACCCACGTTGGTTCGTGTTGACCGGGTTGATCCATGATTTCGGCAAAGTCCTGTGTCTGTTTGGGGAGCCTCAGTGGGCGGTCGTGGGCGATACGTTTCCAGTGGGTTGCCGCTATTCGGACAAGGTTGTTTTTTCGGAATTCTTTGCCGTGAACCCCGATGCTGAGGTGGCCGAGTATCAAACCGAATGTGGAATCTATCGACCTGGTTGCGGATTGGATGAAGTTTTGATGTCGTGGGGGCATGACGAATACATGTATCACGTGGTGAAACATTATCTGCCGCTGGAAGCTCTTTACATGATTCGGTACCACTCGTTTTACGCGGCTCATCGCGAATCGGCGTACCAACAGCTTTGGAACGACCAGGACCGGCATTACCTTCGTTTTGTCCAGCAATTCAATCCGTATGATCTGTACACGAAAGCCGCCGTTCGCCCGAATGTTCAAGAGTTGCGGTCTTATTATGAAGACCTGTGGACCGAGTTCTTTCCAGATCAATTGGCGTTTTGATTTTAGGGGTTGGTCTGTAGCTTGCGGGCGAACGGACACGCCTTGACCGCTTCATGGTGTCGAATTTGTCGCAGGTTTAGTGTACGATGGGCTGTAGATTCTCCGGGACGAATCACGGTTATGACTCGTAGGGAGGAATGTGAAAGTGCCGGAGTCGATGCTGAAAGCCGTGGAAGTGAATTCACCCTGCGAACTGGAACCTTGGCAGGTTCAGACGAAAATATGGCGGGAATGGATCGATCAAGGGCTCCGTTTTTACACGGAATTGGGACCGGCGAGCCCGGAAATATTGACCGAGGCGATGCGGTACAGTTTGCTCGGTCCCGGCAAACGATTGCGGCCGCTCTTGACTTTGGCTGCCTGTGAAATGTGTGGGGGGCGACCGGAGGTGTCGCTCCCAGCGGCCTGCGCTCTCGAGATGATCCATGCGTACTCGCTGGTTCACGACGACCTGCCAGGTATGGACAACGACGATTTTCGCCGAGGGCGACCGACCTGCCACAAGCAGTACAACCACGCCACCGCCATCCTGGTTGGCGACAGTCTGCAATCCCTGGCGTTTCAAGTCTTGGCCGCTGCGGCGGACCCGGCGGCGCCCCGGTTGATGATCGGTAAACGTGAAATGGAACCGTGGGCGGTCGATGTGGCTCTCCATTGTATTGCCCAATTGGCTCAGGCCGCGGGTCCGGCGGGGATGGCGGGTGGTCAACAGGACGACTTGATGGCCGACCAATTGCCTTGCTGCGAGGCGTCCTTGGAACGGATTCACCGCCGCAAAACCGGCGCGTTGTTGGCAGCCTCGCTGAAAATGGGGGGAATCGTCGCCGGAGTCACGTCGGGGGAGCTAGAGAATCTTTGGCAGTTAGGTCAAGATATAGGCTTGGCTTTTCAGATTACCGACGACTTGTTGGATGTGACCGGCGACGCCCAACAAGTCGGCAAGCAGACTCAGAAAGACAGCCAACAAGGCAAATTGACTTATCCGGGGCTTTTCGGCGTGGACGAAAGTCACCAGAAAGCTCAAAATTTGATCCGACGCGCCTATGATTCGTTGGATCGGTACGGAAATCGAGCCAGTGTCCTGAGGGGCCTCGCTCGGTTTATTTTAGAAAGAGAACAATGATTGAGATCTTGCCGACGCTGGAATCGCCGCAACAACTGCGCGACATGTCGCTGGACAAATTGCAACGAGTCGCCCAAGAAATCCGTCAGACATTGTGTGACCTGCTCAAAGAACGACCGGCGCATTTCGCTTCAAATTTGGGCGTGGTCGAACTCTGTTTGGCGTTGCACACGGAATTCGATTTTCTCAACGATCGACTGATTTGGGACACCGGGCATCAAATCTATCCCCAAAAGTTGATTACCGGCCGATACCAAAAGTTCCACACGATCCGCACTAAAGGCGGTTTGATGGGCTACCCGAATCCAAACGAAAGCGATTACGACCTGTTCATGACCGGCCATGCGGGAAGCAGCGTTTCGACCATGGTCGGACTGCGAAGCGGCGATGATCTGCAAGGCCGAACAAGCAACCATTCGGTGGCCGTGATTGGCGACGGAGCATTTCCTTCCGGGATTGTCTTCGAGGCTTTGAACAATGCCGCATTGCTCAAGAGCAAAATGTTGGTGGTGCTCAATGACAACGAAATGTCGATTTGTCCTCGCGTGGGCGGCTTGGCCCGCTATCTGGATCGGTTGCGGGCCAATCCGTTCTATTCGGGACTCAAACAAGAAATTGTCAACGTTTTGAACAAGTTGCCGGTGTTGGGCGACCCAACCGAGCGGCTGCTGGTGCAGATCAAAGAAGGTGTCAAAGCCGGACTGCACGGCGGTATGCTGTTTGAAGAATTTGGGTTCAAATACTTCGGACCGATCGACGGCCACGACATCGCACTGTTGAAAAAGTATTTGCGGTTGGTCAAGTCACAAGAAGGCCCGGTTCTGCTGCATGTCATTACGAAAAAGGGACACGGGTTCAAGCCCGCTGCCGCCGATCCGGTGCTGTTCCACACGCCGCCCGTCTTTCAGTGGGTCGAAGGCGAGCGCGTCGAACTAAAGAAAGGTTCGGGCTTGGCCTATACCGATGTGGCCGCCAAAGCCATTGGCGACCAAATGCGACGCAATCCGCGAGTAACGGTGATCACCGCTGCGATGTGCCAAGGCAACAAATTGGAACCCGTTCGGGAAGAGTTCCCTGATCGCTTCTTCGATGTCGGCATTTGCGAGTCCCATGCGGTCGCGTTTGCAGGTGGCCAGGCCAAGACCGGAATGCGGCCGATTGTGGATATCTACAGCACCTTTCTGCAACGCTCGTACGATCAGATCTTTCAAGAGGTTTGCCTGCAAGGACTGCCGGTCGTGTTCATGATGGACCGTGCGGGATTGACCGCCGAAGACGGCCCCACCCACCATGGCACGTACGACTTGGCTTACATGCGGGTTTTCCCAAACATGATCGTCATGGCCCCGGGCGATGGCTACGACCTACGCAACATGTTGGATTTTGCCCTGCAGCAGAACGTTGCCACGGCAATTCGGTATCCCAAGACCTTGGCCCTGGAGATTAACGAAGATCGCCAACCGATCGAAATAGGCAAGAGCGAAATCATGTCGTGGGGTCGCGATGGAATGTTATTGGCCGTCGGAACCGAGTTGACTCATTGCATGCAGGCTGCCGGGAAACTCAAAGAACGCGGCTTGGACATCGGAGTGATCAATGTTCGTTTTGTCAAACCGTTGGATCACGTCGTCATGCGGCGAGTGCTGGAAGAATCTCCACTTGTCGTGACTGCCGAAGAAGGCACGCTCAGCGGCGGGTTTGGCAGTGCGCTTTTGGAGTTCGCAGCGGATCAGGGCCTACGAGCCGATCATGTGCGACGCTTGGGCGTCCCCGACCGGTTTGTCGAGCACCAATCCCGGGCCGAAGTGCTGCAAGAGTTGCGGTTGGACGCCGATGGCATCGTGAAGACGGTGCTCGAATTGGCGACGCAGCGAGGTTTACTGGAAGCCGGTTGCCAAGCGGTCTAAGCAAAGCGTTGACGCCAACGTGAGCAACCATTGGCAAGTCGTCGCAGCATTTCCCGTGATGGGCCACTCGCAATCGGGTCAAAACCTGGTTGGCGCCGGCTCTAACCCAAAGTCGAAGAGTTTGGTATGAAGCCATTCGATCGTCACGATTCCCCGACTTCGGATACTCGAGGTACGCCCGATGAAGAACGGGGGCCCGGCAGTGGAGGTCGTTCCGCGCCCCAATGCGAATCGATCGCAAATTGGTCCAATCCGCCCAGAGTGGCGTTACTGAGCAGCGCCAGTCAGCGTCCGGACATGGTGGTGCAAATCCAAGAGTTGCGGCCGGCGGTCGAGCAACACTTTCGCATCGTCTACGAAGATTACGACGGCGAAGTTCCGTGGTCTGGAAATGGAATCGATCTTTGTATCGTGTTCGGCGGCGATGGTTCGATCTTGCGCGCTGCCAGAAAGATGGGCAATCAGCAGCGACCGGTCTTGGCTGTGAACTTGGGGCGTCTAGGGTTTTTGGCGGACATCATGCCCGCCCAATTGCCACAAGCTCTTCAGCGCGTCTGCTCCGGTGACTTTGCGGTTGTCGAACACTTGATGATTCGCTGCGCGATTCAGCGCGATGGCCAAGAAATTTCGCATCACCTCGGCCTGAATGAAGTTGCGCTTCGAGCCGCAGCCCCGTTCAACATGCAACAAATCGACTTGTACATCGATGGTCGGTTGGCCACGAGTTACAACTGCGATGGGTTGATCATCAGCACGCCGGTTGGCTCAACGGCTCACAACTTGTCTGTCGGCGGCCCGATCGTGCGGAAAGACTTGCGGGCGTTTGTGATCGCTCCGATTTCACCTCATACTTTGACGGTTCGGCCTGTCGTCGATACCGCCGACCGAATTTACGAGATGTTGTTGCGTGGGAGGGACGGTTCCGCGGCGGTCGTGTTGGATGGCAAGTTGATCCACGAATTGCAACCCGGTGACTGCGTGCAAGTTCGCCAAGCCGCAGCAACTTTTCGCTTGATCGAAGTATCCGGCCAAGGCTACTACGATACTCTACGTGAAAAACTGGGTTGGTCGGGAGATTTGTTTCGACATCGAGGGCAAGGCTGATGCGGTCGGCATGACGGCCCACTTTTTCGCCGCCTCGACCGACGGACCAGGAACCTGAAAACACGGTTTTCGGCAATGCGCGCCTGCTAGCAAATTCATTCTCTCTTGACACACGGCAAGTGATTTTTGGACACTTCGCCCTGGCGGAGGCCTACATGGGCATCTTTGCTTTGACATCTTTATGGGATCAAGGAAGAAACTCCATGTCCAGTCCGTCTTCGTCTGCTGACTCGCCATTGGTTCCCGCGAGTGGGGTTTCCCTCCCTCCGGGGCTCGAGCGCAACGGACCGGTACTGCACGAGACCGATGGCAGCACGATCCCGTTGCCGTTGCCACCGATTTCCAACCACGCCAATCGAATCGAAATGGAGGCTGGAAAAAGTTCCACGCGCTCGAGGCAGCGCGACCGCGGCGATGCATCCCGATCGGAATCTGCCGACGGTTCGGAAATTGATCAACGATTGGTGCAAGAAACACAGCAGCAAATCAAGCAGTTGGTTGAAGAAATCTCTCTGTTGGCCAATCAGAACCTGCCGCCCAGCGAGTTCTATCAAGGATTTACGACTCGATGTGTGTCGGCGCTTTCCAGCATCGGCGGAGCCATCTGGCTCAAGGAGCGCAATCAGCTCAACCTTGAGCAGCAAATCAACTTGGCGCAAACCGGCTTACCGGTCGATGGACCGGGCGCGTACCAACACGATCGACTGTTGAAACAGGTTTTCCAAGATGGACAGCCAACCTTGGTTCTGCCCTCCACCATCAACTCATCGGACGACAGCGGGAACCCTACACCGCTGCTCCTGATCTTGGCGCCCATCATGTACGAAGGTCAAGCGATTGGCCTGATCGAGATTTTTCAACGACCGGTTACCGGACCTGTCACGCAACGCGGTTATTTGCGATTCTTGGTTCAAATGGCCGAAATGGCTGGCCAATATCACAAGAATCGTCGGCTCCGCGAACTCGATGAACAACAAGACCTCTGGGGGCGCTTGGACCAGTTCCTTCAATGCTTGCACGAGAGTCTGGACACGCAGCGCACGGCCTACAATCTCGCGAATGACGGGCGCCGGTTGATCGACTGCGATCGAGTCAGCGTCGCGTTAGCCGAAGGGACTCGACTGAAGATCATTGCCACAAGTGGCCTCGACCGAGTCCATCGCCGGGCGGATCAAGTGCGGCTAATGGAACGACTGACAACGGTCGTTTGCCGTGCCAAGCAGCCCCTGTTTTATGTGGGACCGACGGACGACCTGCCGCCGCAGATCGAGGAATCCCTGGAAGCCTACTTGGATATCGCTCATTGCAAAGCCGTGGCGGTGATGCCGTTGGTTCACGGCCCCAAGACGTCTGACGACCAGACCGATCTAGCGAAGGCTCGGCAAGCCGGTCAGGTAAAGAAGAAATTGTTGGGGGCACTGATCATCGAACAACTGACCGATCAGCGCATCCCCGAAGAAAAGAATCGTCGCATCGAACTGGTCGCGCAACATGGAGCTTCAGCGCTCGCGAATTCATTGGAGCACAATGGGCTGTTTCTCATGCCACTGTGGAAAGCCCTCGGCAAACTTTCCTGGTTGACGGCACCTGGCAATTTGCCCAAGACAGGAATTGCGTCCGTAGCGATCATCGTGACAACGATTTTGTTATTTCTGTTCCCGTATTCGTTTACCATGCCTGCCAAGGGGATCTTGCAGCCAGTCAATCGCTTCGAAGTCTATTCGCAAACGGCTGGTTTGGTCACCGAAATTCCATTGCCCAAACAACAGAACGTGCTGGTGACGGCCGGGCAACCTCTGGTCAAAACCATCAATCGCGACTTCCTGTCCGAGTTCGAAACGCTCGGAGGAAAAATGACGGAAACGCTGCAGTTGTTGGCAGAAAAGGAGCGCGCTGAAGGGATCATGACGGAACGTTTGGAGCAAATGAAAGCCCAAGCCGAGGCCAAACAGCTTCGCTCCGACTACGAGTCGATGTGGGAACAGGCCCGCATCCTGAAAGATAAATTGGCGCTCCTAGACGTCCACTCTCCTATCACCGGTCAGATCATTCATTGGAACCTGCGTGAAACGCTGATGGGCCGGTGGCTATTGGGTGGCGAACGATTGATGACGGTGGTCGACTTGGACGGGCCGTGGGAATTGGAGCTCTACCTTCCGGAACGAGGAGCGAGCCACGTGCTCAAGCAATTTCGGGAAAGCGAGACGCCGGTCGAGGTTTCGTTCACATTGGTGTCTCAGCCAGGGCAAACGTACACAGGAACGGTTTTGCAAATCGACCAAAGAGCCGAGGTTCGCGAAGTCCATGGCAATAGTCTTCGACTACTGGTTGCGTTTGACATCCAACAGGTGCCCGAAGAATTGAGGCGGCCTGGAACCGGGATTCACGCGAAAATCCACTGCGGCCAGCGTCCGCTCGGGTATGTCCTATTTCGGGAAGTTTGGGAAACCGTTCAGGCACAAATCCTATTTTGGTTGTGATCTTTGGTCGAATATTAACTAGGGCTTGTTATCAAGGAGTTCGCCATGTTGTTTGGTTCTATCATTTCGTACAGAAATAGCGTTCTTGGGATCATCCTGGTTTTGATCGCCGGCGGGGTGGGGATCGAATGCTGTTCCGAAGGGACCGTGTTTGGGCAAGAACGAACATTGCCATTGCCACCACGTTTGCCTGGAACCGCAAATGGAAATAGCAACTCTGCGGCGCCAAGCCAGTCGCTGCGATCGATTCCTGGCCATCAGTTGCCGCCGCCAATGACCTCGATCGAACAGCCTGAAGTTGCTTCCGGGCAACTCCCCTCTAGCGCTGCGAATCCAAGTTCGACAATCCATCCCGTTTCCAGCACCCGGTCTAACGGCAATTTGAGCGCCCCTGTCGAAGTGTCCGCAGATGGCCATTTGCGAGTGCCGGTCTGCTTGGTGATTGTGATCGAGAAGATCCAGTTACCGGCTCGGGAAAGTGGCGTGTTGGGTCAATTGATTGCCAAGGAAGGCCAGCTCGTAACCGGCGGATCGATGATCGCCAAGGTGGACGACAGTCAGGCCGACACCGAACTAGAGAGCTCAAAGCGACGGCTAGAAGCATCCCAATTGAAAGTTAGCAGCGACATCGCCATTCAGTACGCAAGTGCGGCAAAGGAAACAGCAGAGAAGACCTTCAAACGCGAGGAAGGTTTGTTCCGAAAAGGAGCTTCAACCGAAATGAAACGGGATGAAGCGTATTTGGCCTCCGTTCAGGCTGACCTGCAATTGAAAAAAGCCAATCACGATTTTCAAGTGGATCAAAAAGCCGTCAAGTTGGAAGAGATCCAAGTCACCAAAGCTCAACAGTTGTTGGATCGCCACGCGATCATTGCGCCCTGGACCGGGGTCGTCACGAAGACGTTGAAGCGAGAAAGTGAGTGGGTCAACGCGGGTGATCCCATTTTGGAACTGGTTCAAATGGATCGGATCTGGATCGAAGGGTCGCTTGATCCCAGCGTGATCCATCCGTATCAAGTTTCGGACAAAGCGGCAGTCGTCACTCTGAATCTACCAGGCGGCGAAAAGGTCGCCTTCGACGGTCGGATCACCTTTGTGGATACGCAAGTTATCGGAGACAAGTACAAGGTACGAGCTGAAGTTCTCAACCGCCAAATCGAAAATCACTGGCTGTTGGTCCCTGGAATGTACGTCTCCATGGAAATCATATTGAACCATTCGCCAGCCGACCGAGTTAGCCACCAATAGAATAGCCACCCATTCTCATTTACCGCCGATCGGGGACAGACAATGTCTGCGGACAAAACCGGCGCTGGACCAGTCGCGAAACTCGCCAAGAGTTTCGGCGGGCGAAAGCGACCGGGTAACCGCGCCGCAAAGCATGGTTGGGCGGGTATCCGACCAACCTTGCGTCGCCAAGCACGAGGGCCGTTGACTGTCCCCGTTGAAGAGTCGGGGACAGACAACTTCGCGCATGTTGAGGAGTCAGGGACAGACAACTTCGATCTAGGCCGGCCGCAAAGCCGGGAAGAGTCGGGGGGAAGGGGAAGAGTCGGGGACACACGGGAAGAGTCGGGGACACACGGGAAGAGTCGGGGACACACAACTTCTGGGAGGGGAAGAGTCGGGGATACGTAAGCGTCCACCTCCGGCATGTGGGGTTTCGGGGCTGGTTGGGACGGGGCGGCCGATGATTCACCACTAAGCGTACAGGAAAATCCCGCCGATTTACTCGGCGGATTGTTTCGGTTTCTCGCTACAACAGCGGGCCGGGTTTTAGGGGC
>JAUXWY010000330.1 GCA_030681235.1 Pirellulaceae bacterium
CAATACGTGCATCAGTCTCCCGTGACGGCGTCCCTGAATTCATGGACCTTGCAGGTGGGAGGACCATTGATGTCGCTCCTGTACTTGGTGTTGATAATGAATTGGGTCGAGTCCGGACGCTTTCAAATGGTGGCGGTGACCATCGGACGATTGGGACGCATGGCGTTAACGGGATACTTATTGGAGAGCCTGCTGATGTCCGCGGTCATGTTGCACTGGGGGTTGGGGCGTTTCGGCGCGACGACCTGGGCCGAGCGTGGCCTGTGGGTCATCGGCATCTATCTGCTGATCCTCGCCTTCGCCAACGTCTGGATGAGCCGCTTCCGACTCGGGCCATTGGAGTGGCTGTGGCGAATAGGAACCTACGCCAAGTGGGTTCGGCTGTAGTTGATCTTGTGCGTGCGGCTCGTTGCCAACCGCAACCGCCCGCAGACCGACCCGATCCTGTCTGGTAAACAAACTTTGAATATGAAAATACTATTCCTCCACGGTTGGCACAGCGTCCCAGGCGGCGTCAAGCCGAAGTATCTGAAAGATCACGGCTACGAGGTTATCAATCCTGCGCTCCCAGACGATGACTTTGGCGCTGCGGTTGCGATAGCCCAAGCCGACTTCGGCTCCGCCAAAAATAGACTGATCGACATCCGGTTCGACGCTTGTCGTCCCGAGGTTGACTCCAGCAAGTCGTGTGGCAATTCAAGAAGTTTTTTGGCCAAAGCCATTGCGCCAAGAATGGGACACGATGGCCGAACATGCTAAGCAACACGGCAAGCGGTGGCATCGAGGCCAGCGTCTCTTGCTGGCGAGTCTCGCAACGAATTGATCCTCACCGACGGCGGCAAATGCGACCGTACGAAGGGGCACGCTCAGGCCTTTAAACCGGCAACCGACATGTCTTTCCTGGCTGCGGACTCAGGCGAGAATTTATCTGTGGTTAGATGAAATTGCGGCTCATCGGAGATGGAAACCGAGATCAGATCCTCGGCTTGGCGAATCATCTTACGGCACTCTTTGCTTAGATGCGTCAGATGCACCGTCTTACCAAGCTGTTGATACTTTTCGGCAACGTTGTGGATGGCTTCCATCGCCGAGTGGTCGTAAACTCGCGTGAAGTAAAAGTCAATGACCACCGTGTCTGGGTCCAGCCGAGCATCGAACAGCTCTTTAAATTGCGTCGTCGAAGCAAAGAAGAGTGGTCCGTGAAGTTGGTAGATTTTGGCACCGTGTTCATTGAACTTGATGTCGGCGTTGACGTTCTTTGCGTGCTTGAAGGCAAATGCCAACGAGGAGACGATCACGCCAATAATGACGGCCGATGCCAAGTCGTGCATCACCGCTGTATAAAGAGTCACAATCACCATGACTAGGAAGTCCGTAAACGGAACTTTGCGGTACAGCTTCAGCGAAGCCCATTCAAATGTGCCAATAACCACCATAAACATGACTCCAACGAGTGCTGCCATCGGTATCATTTCGATCCACCGCGACAAGAACAGCACGAAGGCAAGCAAGCAGGCTGCGGCAAACACACCGGAGATTCTTCCGCGTCCGCCTGATTCCACATTGATCAGCGACTGGCCAATCATTGCACAACCGCCCATCCCTCCGAACAAGCCACAGACGATATTGGCGGTTCCCTGCCCCAGGCATTCACGATTGCTGTTGCCGCGTGTTTCGGTAATCTCATCAATCAGCGTTAGGGTCATCAACGATTCGATCAAACCAACGGCGGCGAGCACGGCAGCAAACGGAAAGATGATCCACAATGTGGCGAGGGACATCGGCGGCAAAGCAAACGTCGTAAAAAAAAGTGTCGGCAAACCGGCGCTAATACTCGTTGACTTCGGGTCGATACCGTTCATCGCCGCCGTGATCTCAACAGCTTGTTCCGGAGTCACCGAATTCACTTCGGCGGTTGCATGCAAATCGGCTAGCAACGGCTGGTCCTCGGCCAAGACCAATTTCGCGGCGGCGACTTTCGCATTCGTGGCAAGCATGTCGCCGACCGTCATCACAACACGGCTCTGATTTTCCGCTGCCAAATCACCCGGAAGCCAATGATTAGCACCGCCACCGATGGCGGCAACGACTAAAATAGCCACCAGCGACGCTGGCACGGCCTTGGTAAGTTTCGGCAAAAGCCAAATAATTGCCATCGTGAGTGCGACAAGCGCTAGCATCAGCCACAATGACGGCCCTTGCATGTATTGAAGTGAACCCACCGAGTTGACGGTCTTGAAGCTGCCGAATTGCGCCATACAGATCACAACGGCCAATCCATTGACAAATCCAAGCACCACCGAGTGAGGAACCATCCGAATCAGGACACCCAATCGGGCGAAACCAACGATCAATTGAAGCAGCCCACACAGAATGACTGTTGGAAAGAGGTACTCCACTCCATGTATTGCAACCAGACTTACCACGACGACGGCCATGGCGCCCGTGGCACCGGAAATCATTCCAGGGCGACCGCCTAACAAGGCACAAATTAAACCAACAAAAAACGCCGAATACAGCCCAATGATCGGCGAAACACCAGCAATGAACGCAAAAGCCAGTGCTTCTGGTACTAAGGCAAGAGCAACCGTTAATCCGGAAAGAAGTTCATTTTTGAGATTTTTGGCCTGGAAACGGAATAGATCAAGCATCGAACAGGTAACTTTCAGAACTACGTGGATTGCGTGGCTTCACAGCATTTTCTTGTTGGAGTTGCATAAGCCGCCGAGTCTACTTCGCATATACAAGCGGAGCAACCTAAAAACGCAACATCAACGGCCTCAATTCGCTGGAACATGACCCAGCCCGACAAATAAGGGAGATTAGGCCCGCCGTAGACTCCCGAGAACGTGTTTCAATAACGCGTTCACACGATTCCGAACTATTTGACGTTTTCTCAAAACTATTTCCACGTTCGATCAATCCGGAGTCGTCACAATTTGTTTCTGTGGCACTCGATACGCTTGATAAGTCTGGCTGGTAAACATAGAACTGTGGAACGGTCAAGCCTTTGGCCCGTTTTTGGTGCGGCACACGAAAACTCCCCGCTGCAAGATCTGATGCTACTTACCCACGTCAAGTGTTCGTGAAAAAACGACGACTCACTCCAGAACGAATGGATGATCCTGGGCTGCCCAAGGCCGAGCATCAACTCGCTTTGGCTGGCTTGGCTCGACTGAATCGTTGGTCGCGCGGTGATGCGGGTCTATGGCAATCGTTGCAGACCGAAGCCCGGCGAATTTCACCACGGCACTTACGAGTCCTGGACATTGCCACGGGATCCGGTGATTTGCCCATCCGTCTAGCTCAGCGAGCTCAATCGGCACAATTGCCGATTCAATTTTCCGCGTGTGATTGGAGTCCGACGGCATTGGAAGTCGCAGCGCAAGCGGCTGATCAAGCGCAGGTCTCGATCCAGTTTTTCCAATTGGATGCGGTGCTCGATGCTATTCCGTCAGATTTCGACGTCATCATGGTGTCGCTCTTTTTGCATCATTTGCTGGACGATCAGATCGTGCAGTTATTGGCAAAACTTGGCCAAGCCACGCGAAGTCTTGTTTTAGTAAACGATTTGGTAAGAAGTTGGTGGAATTTCGGTGCGGTTTACCTGGCTTCGCGGTTACTGAGTCGTTCCTCGGTGGTCCACTTCGATGGTCCGGTCTCCGTGCAAGCAGCGTTTACTAAAGCGGAGCTGATCGATTTGGCCGTTCAAGCGGGACTGACAAACGCAGCCGTGCGTTCTCAATTCCCAGCTCGGTGGCAACTTGTTTGGAGAAAACCCCAATAATGTCGCCAGCGGATGGTCCTGTTTGGGATGTCGCAATCATTGGAGCCGGTCCAAGTGGCAGCCTCTCGTCCCTGATCTTGGCTCGACTCGGATTGTCCGTGCTCCTGTTGGATCAAGCGGAGTTCCCTCGGAGAAAAGTCTGCGGCGGCTGTTTGAATGGCAATTCGATGGCGGCCTTGCAGCTCTGCAATTTGGCCGATCTGCCCGAACGACTTGGCGCGCAGCCGGTGAAGCGCGTGCGGTTGGTTTACGCTGGGCGTTGTGCCGAATTGCCCTTTCAAAATAATTGGAGTGTCTCTCGATCCAGTTTCGATTGGGCCTTGATCCAGGAAGCCCAAGCGGCCGGCGTCACTTTTGCTCCGGCACAACGAGCCACGATGGGAGAAGTTTCGGGCAGTTGCCGCCAAGTCGAATTGCAATCAAAAACAGGTCACTCGACTATTGAAGCGAAAATCGTGATCCTCGCTCACGGTCTGAAAGCGGGCACGATTGCCAAGAATTCGCGTCTGGGGGCGGGAACGATTTTGACTCAAGTACCTCAGCGCTTGAGCGATGACGGTCTACTGATGGTGATTGGTCGTGGGGGCTACGTGGGCGGTGTTCGCGTCGAAAATGGTCGATATGATTTGGCCGCGGCATTGGATGTCGATTTTTTGAAAACTCACGGCACGATTTCGAGCGCGGTCAATGAGCTCTTTCGCCAAGCGGGCTTTGAGGAAATTGCCGAAGTCGCCGCTGCCGATTGGAAAGGCACGCCGTTGTTGACACGACGACCAGAGCAAATCGCCGGAGAACGCTGGTTTGCCGTCGGTGACGCGACCGGCTATGTCGAGCCGTTCACTGGAGAAGGCATGGCTTGGGCGATGAACGGTGCATTGGCTCTCGCACCGATCGTGCAACGCTCCGTGTTGCAATGGCAACCGGAGGCGATCCGTGAATGGAGCAACCTGCATCAGCAAAAAATAGCTCGGCAACAGTGGCCTTGTCGCCTCTTCTCGCAAGTGCTGCGTTGGCCATGGTTGTCGCTTGGCCTCGTAGGCGGTTTGCGACTGTTCCCCGGATTGGCTCGGCCTGTGTTGCGGCATCTGAGTCGACCTATTGCAAATCCACCACGAGTAATCACATGACCGTCCACCTAAGCTTTATTGAAACCGCCGTCCCTGAAACTTGTGTTCAATCGCACGAGTCGCTGTACATTGCCAACGCCTTGTGCGGGCCCTACATGAGCGACGCGGGCTGGCTACCGGCCGTTTATGAAAACTGCGGCGTCAAACAGCGATACCAAGTATTGGGGCAAGCCATCGTCAATGACTTGTTGCACGACACTCGGATTTCGCAGTCCCCTTTTTTGCCAGGAAAGATCGGCGGCCCCACGACGGCAGAACGAATGGCGATTTATACCAAGGAAGCGGGCCCGTTGGCCTTGCAAGCCGCTCGCAAAACGCTGCGGGAGGCCAAGCTCACGGGCGACCGCATCACTCATTTGGTGACCGTGTCTTGCACCGGATTTCAAGCTCCCGGAATCGATGTCCTGCTGATGGGTGCATTGGGACTGTCGCCAGGGGTCGAACGGACTCACGTTGGTTTTATGGGCTGCCACGGCGCGTTGAATGGCCTGAGGGTTGCCAAAGCGTTTTGCGAAGCCAATCCCGCCGCCGTCGTGCTGCTAGTGGCCGTGGAGTTGTGCAGCCTGCACTATTATTATGGCGCCGAACCAAGCAAAGTCATCGCCAATGCCCTGTTTGCTGATGGGGCTGCTGCGATGCTGGTCAGCCATCAAATCCCTGGCGTGGAAGTGTTGGCATCGGGCTCGCAGTTGTTGGCCAATTCGGAACGCGAGATGGGCTGGGTCATTGGCGATCATGGTTTTGGCATGACGATGACCAAACAAATTCCCCGCTTGATCGAGCAACACTTGCGTGGCTGGGTCGAGGCTTGGCTGCAAGCACGCGGTTTGGTCCTTGGCGACATCGCTCGATGGGCGGTCCACCCGGGCGGGCCAAAGATCCTCGAAGCGGTGCAAGCGTCACTGGCGCTGCCGGAAGCGGCTTTGGCCGACTCGTGGCAAATCCTGGCGAACTACGGAAACATGTCGTCGCCAACGGTCTTCTTTATATTGAAACAACAAAATCAACAACCGTTGCCCGGCCCGACCGTTGTGCTCGGCTTTGGACCTGGTCTAATCGTCGAAGCGGCCTTGCTGACACACTCGCCCATTCGCCAATAAGCCGGAACGCCGATTTGGCAATTGATAGCGAGTTCGCTTGCACCACAACTTATATTTGGTTCGCCGCGGCCTGCTGGATATCTTCGACCGGGCGTTTTTCAACCGGAACGGTCTCACCGGTGATCGGCGCCTGGTTGACGCTCTCTTCTCCTTTGATGACAAACCCATCCGCAGGGATCCGTTCGTTTGGCTTGATGACCACCACATCCGACACCTGCAACTCATTCCGGCGAAAGCACGACTGACGGCTACATGCATAACAAAACGCACGAAGAGAAGTGGTCGAGAGACAGACTTGTTTAGCAAACCAACTTGACCGAGACCGCAACGGTTCACGCTCCCAAGCCCGGATGCTCTGTACCCAAGATGAAAACCGATCGGCCTACTTGCAGATGTGTCCGAAGCAAGATCGGTCCTACGGCCACTAAAACCGGCCCCGCTGATGTAGCGAGAAGCCGAAACAATCCGCCGAGTAAATCGGCGGGA
>JAUXWY010000331.1 GCA_030681235.1 Pirellulaceae bacterium
TATCCAGTTGATTCGCCATGCTGGTCTCCGTGAAAGGCTTCTGGGGGAAAGAAGCTTATCAGCGGACAGCATGAACCTCCGTGTTTCAACTGGTACTATTTGAAGCGCCAATCACTGGTACTGTTTGGGCGCCAAGTGACAGTTCCGAAGATCGATGTCGCAAGCCCGTTTCTTGTCAGCGTATCGACCTTCAACTAGCATGTCATTTGGAACTGGCGGGTCGGGCTGTCATTTTTCACGGCGAACGAGACAGGGAGTTACGTTATTTTTCGCAATTTCTTTTTGGTGATCGTTGCGACGTGTCTGATTGCGGCGGGCTGCGCCGCCATTGTAGCACGTGTGAACTACAAGGACGCTTACCGTGATTCCCGTAGCGGACTCTGGCAATTGAGCTATGACGTGTCGTTCCACGCCAAACGCGCGGGCGATCAACTGCAGATTTGGCTGCCCCGTGACAACAAGCACTTGCGGGTCTATCGCCAGTCAATGAATCACCCGGATTTGATTCTCGAGAATTCCGGAGCGACGATCCAACAGTCACGCCTCGATCTGGTGGCAGATGAGCCCGGTAATCATGCCGTTCGGGCGACCTTCGACTTTGAGCTTGGTCCTGAGGCCTTGAATCCCCGAAGCTACGTCGAACCAAGCGTGAGTGCTGAGGAACTGAATCGTTGGCTCAGGTCGACCAAAAGTATTCGGGCAGATAGTCCAGTGGCGATTGGTCTAGTGAATGATTGGAAACAGCAGAACACTTCCGAACACGAACTTGTTCGACAAATCTTTCGCTTTTGCCGCTACGAGTTGGAAACGGGCGATGAAGCCTGGCAAGACGACGCGGAATCCACACTGACGGATCGCATGGGCACGGACCTGGGACGGCTCAAGGCGATGGTTGCTCTGTGTCGGGCTGCAAGAATCGGAGCCCGATTGACGAGCGGGTTTGAGATTATCGAAGACGGCGAGATCGAGCCCGTTTTCTGGGTGGAAGTGCTTCAGGCCGGCAACTGGACGCCTTACGATCCCGTTCACGGGTTTTCGATCGAGCTGCCTTGGAACTGGGTCAAAGTCGCGGCGGACACGGAATTTGTTGTCAACACCGTTGGTGGAGAAGATCTCGAAGCCGAGTTTACCCTGATGCGATTGTCGACCGCCGGTAGCTTGTCGGCCGCCAATCGTCACTGGTCGAGCGTTTTTGATTTAACCCGCCTTCCGCATGAAGTGCATGAAGTGCTGTCGTTAATGCTGCTGCTCCCGTTGGGAGCCTTGATCACGGCCTTCTTTCATACGGTGATCGGTTGGCGAACCATCGGGATTTTTACGCCGGCACTGATCGCGTTGAGCTTTATCCTGGCGGACTGGCGCACCGGGGTTGTCGTTTTTGCCTTGGCCATTTCGCTGGGCATGTTGACACGATCGATGGTCGAGCCGTTGCGACTCCTGATGGTGGCCCGCTTGGGGTTCATGCTGACGCTAGTCGTTGTCTTCTTAGTAATGACGGTATCGTGCCTCGATTATTTTAGGCTCACGCCCAGCGCCAATGCGGTGCTGCTTCCGATTGTGATCCTCACGTTGAGTATTGAAAAACTGTACATGTCGACCATTGAAGAAGGTACGAAGAAGGCCGCAAGTCTCATGCTGGCGACGGCGATCGTATCGTTCTGTTGCTACCTTTTGCTCGGTTGGAGGTCGGTTGGGCTATTGGTGCTGCAACTGCCTGAACTTCATTTCTTTACTTTGGCTTCGTTGATCTTGCTTGGCCGGTACACAGGCTACCGATTGTCGGAACTGTACCGATTTCGAGATCTTGCAATTGCCCAAACGGGTACTGCTAGTCCATGAACCTGTAGGAAACATTGATGCGGCGATTTTGGGCGTGGCCATCCGAATTGAAACGACTGGGCATCCTGGGGATGAACCAGCGCAACGCCGATTTGGTGCTGCCACTGAATCCGCGCGCGAACTTTCCGAATGTGGACGACAAATTGCGCACGAAGACTCTATGTGAGGAAAGCGGCATTCGGGTTCCAGCGACGCTGGCAGTGCTCCGCTGCCAGAGCGACCTCAAGAGGCTGCCTGGTCTGCTGGAAACGCAGCCCGAGTTTGTAATCAAACCAGCGCGAGGGAGTGGCGGTCGTGGGATCATTGTCATCGCCGGACGGAAAGGCCGTCGCCTCGTGACTCCGGGTGGCAAGGAGTATACCGAAGCGGATTTAAGACACCATTGTGCCGAGATCATGTCAGGGCTCTATTCTTTAGGCGGACTAAACGACGCCGTGATTGTGGAACAACGAATCGTTTGCCATCCAGTTTTTGATCGTTTTGCCGTCGGGGGGACACCCGACATTCGTGTGATCGTCTATCGCGGGGAGCCCGCGATGGCGATGGCCCGACTGCCGACGCAAGCTTCCCAAGGCAAAGCCGACTTGCATCAAGGCGCCGTTGCGGCCGCCATCGACCTGGAGTCGGGAACCGCACATGGGGGTGTTTTTCGGGACCGCGTCGTTGAACATCACCCCGATACCCAAGCATCACTTTCGGAACTCGTGATACCACAATGGCCCAACGTATTGGATTTTTCGTGTCGATTGGCCAGCCGTCTTGGATTGGGTTACGTCGGAATTGATTTGGTCATCGATCGGGACGGAGGACCATTGGTGTTGGAAGCGAACGCCCGCCCTGGGTTGGCGATTCAATTGGCCAATCGCGCGGGACTGATGGCGTTGATTCAACGAATCGACGCGGCCGCATTGCGTGAACAAATCCGAATCCTGCCAAACTCGCGCATCGTCGGATGAGACACAAGCGAGTCATCGCGGTAATGCAGCTCATCCGAGGGACGGGGCACGAGAAGGCGAGCCACACTTTTGAGTTTGGGATAATCGTTACTTCACGACGAAGTCGGAGGCATCTTCCGTAATCGCGATGCTAGAACCGGCCGGAATGTTGGAAAACTGCTTGACCTGACCACTCGGCCAGCGCACGGTCAATCGATCGATGCTGGTCGCACTGCCAATTCCCAGCGACAGTTCAGCCGGACCTTGGCCCATGAAGCCGTTCTCGGTGAATACGTCTCGATAAAATTTTTGGTCGCCGCATTCAGCAATCACTCTTGATCCTATGGCCAGGCGATTGCTCTTGGTTCCGATCAATTCGATCTGGACGCGGTTTCTCTGCGGATATCGATTAAGAAACAGACGCAGGGGTCCGCCTCCTACGGACGCGACCAACAAGTCAGGTGCTCCATCGCGGTTGAAGTCTGCTGCGATCACGGAGCGTGAGTCCGAGTCGATGTCAGTCATCGAGGGGAACGAAACATCTATAAAGTCATTGCCATCGAGATTCAAATAAAGGCAATTTCGTTCATGAGCACTTAGGTTCTTACCGCTTTGGGGAAGTAGAAATGGACTAGCGGCCCATAATTCGCGTTTCTCTTCGTCTAAGGCACCTAGGACCGGCAAGGAAACGGTACGATCTAATGGCTGTGTCACGACAGCCCTCCATAGGCACGTTCAGCCGTCGGGCTCGTCCTTCTCAAACGACATGAATCCTGCCGTTGCGTAGATGTCGAGCCAACCATCGCCATCCACATCCAACATCGCTGGGGCATAGGCCCAGCCCACAGCGTTGACCCCCATTTGATCGCTGCAATCGCGATACAGCTGGCCGTCCTTACGGAGAAACAGTTGGTTTCCCGCACAGGATCCTTGAATCTGGGGAAAGATCCCAGGTGGATAATCCGAATCCGTCAACTGGCCTATGATACGCCTCCCCATTTTGGAAAACATATTCGCTACGTAAATGTCCGTAAGCCCATCGTTATCGATGTCTCCAGTGACCGCCCCCATACTCGTGGCAAAACCATCTGCCCCGGTCAATGACGAGATATCTTCAAAGGAGCCGTTCCCCTTGTTTCGCAAGAGGACGTTTTTCCCGAAGTCATTGGCGAGAAACAAGTCCGGATACGCGTCATCATCGTAGTAGAACCAAGCCGCCGAATGGGTATGCCGCTTGCCTCCGCCCGCATTTGCGACGGCCGTGACATCGCGGAACGTCCCATCGCCCATGTTTCGCCAAAGTTCGTTTTCTTTGCCGCTATGATCATCATCGACCCAGCGGGGCTTTTCCTGTTCGCCGCCTGGGCCGTGGCCAAATTCACGTTGGTACACCAAATACAAATCGACTAGGCCGTCCCCATCGTAGTCCGCCACATTGCAGCCCATGCATTCTTCGGCAAATTGCAGACCCGATCGATCGGTGACATCCACAAAAGCTTTGCCTGATTGATTTTCATACAGACGCCCACAACTAAGCAGGTCGGGGTACCCATCATTATTGTAGTCAATCCAACCTGCCACGAAGTTCAATGACGGTCGAGGTGCTCCGTTGATGCCAAGCGAGCGGGATACCTCTTGAAAACGTTTCCCTTCAACTGATTTCAAAAGCAATGTTGTACCATCGAGCAACGCCACGGCAATATCCAAATACCCGTCGTGGTTGTAATCGGCGCACGCGATCTGAAAACTATTTTGGCTGGTCTTTTCCAGCGGCAACTTCCAATTGTCGCCGATCGCAACCCGATCCAGTCCATAAGACTCAGTAACTTCCTCGAAGAACGGCTGCTCGCAAACTCGGGCAAACGCGGTCTCCATCTGCCAGGAATTGATAATGGCCGTCGAGTCCATCTTCATTTCATCGGGAATGGTGAGTTCAACTTCATGTTCGGAAAGCGCCGACACTTGATGGCCACTGGCATTGAGTCCTTGGAACCCCAGCATCACGCGAGCCTTCCAACGGGATTGCTGCCCCGCGATCTGCGCTATTTGGAGGTTGCGAATTTGTTTGCGTTGGATTTTGTCGAATGGCTCCAGCAATTCGATCAGCGACGCCGACAACGCTTGAGAGTCAATCGTTGTCGCGGAACCCGTTTGCGCCGTCCTGCGAGTTTCGCTTATAAAGTCCTTCTTCCGTGGAACGACTGGGACGTCCGTGAAGTCACTGCCCCGAAAATCGGGCAGCATGAATGATTGGAGTCGAGTCGGATCTTTGCTCAGTAAAGCCGCCAGAAACGCCGGACCGAATCGCCGTTCGATCTCAAACGCCATGTGCTCGTTGTCCCAAATCTGCTTTTGCTTTTCAGGCGCAAGTTCGGCTTCGGCAATCGCGGACCGCGTTCCAATCGCTTTTGAATCGAATATCGACGGCTTCGCCCAAAAGGCGATTAAAAGCCCGACGGGGATTAGAACAACGCCAACAACGAGAACGACAGACTTGATCGAGTAACGCATTGAAGTCTTCAAGTGTTGGCTCACGAAACACCCCGCACTATTCTAGATGACAGCGATTAGGAAATGCAAGACTTAGGCTCAATTGGTCGGGACTTGGCATTTTGTTATTACCAATCGAGGATTCCGGAGTTCCGACATTTGAAACCACCCTTAGCTCCCTGGACGCCGCCGTTGGATCTGAAAGACCTCTTCGATCAAGCTTGAGCCGTTGTCGGACAACACAGGGACGACTCGATTTCTCGCAGAACCAGGGATTTCTTCGCGACAGGAACGCCCAGATTATAGTAGCACGAGCGCCCCGATCGTGCGGGGATCGTGAAAAACCCGACTGCGCGGGATTGTTCGGAAAGCGGACACGCAGCGTTTCTGAGCCGAACGTCGTTGCTAGATTGACAAAACCAGCTGCGGGGGAGCGATCGGGGCGCTCGCTCTACTATGCTTACGTGAAGCGATCGGGGCGCTCGCTCTACTATGGGCCGGGAAGCGATCGGGGCGCTCGCTCTACTATGGGCCGGGCGACTGGGAAGCTCGTCCGACGATGTCGGTTGCAGCTAATTATCCCGAGTCGCGGATTCTGGGGGCTGAAACCATTTACAAAAGCGGGGGAGGTCTGCTAAGATGCTCCGCTCGCTGCGCCGGGCCCTACGCCCGGGTTATGCCATGAATTGGTATTTTGACCAGTTACTGCGTTAGGATTTTCGGATGTTTGACTCGTTACAGACCAGTTTACGCTCGGCGTTTAAGACGCTGACGGGTAAAGGTCGGTTGACCGAGTCCAACATGCGGGACGGCCTAAAGTTGGTCGAAAAGTCGTTGCTGGAGGCCGATGTTAGCATCTCGGTGATCCGCGACTTCATGGACTCGGTCACCACTAAAGCCTTGGGCGAGAAGGTTTTACTAAGCCTAAAACCGCACGAACAGCTGGTTTCGATCGTTCACCAGGAACTGATCAACCTGTTGGGTCCGGTCGACAACTCGATCAAGCTCCGCGAGGGCGCGACCACCGTCATCATGATGTGTGGTCTGCAGGGATCCGGTAAAACGACCACCTGCGGGAAGCTGGCCAAGCTGCTGTTGCACGAAAAAGTTCGCCCGATGTTGGTCGCGGCCGACTTGCAGCGCCCGGCGGCAATCCAGCAATTGCGGGTCCTAGGCGATAGCTTGGGGGTACCGGTTTACTGGGAAGAGGGCCAGCAGGACCCGGTCAAGGTTTGCCGTGACGCGGTCGCCAAGGCAACGGCCGAAGGCTACAAGATCGTGATTTTGGATACGGCCGGTCGGTTGGCGATCGACCAGGAGCTGATGCAACAGCTCCGCGACATTGATAAACAAGTCCAGCCCCACCACGTGTTCCTGGTCGTGGACGGGATGACAGGGCAAGACGCCGTCAACAGCGCTGCGGCCTTTCACGAGGCCTTGGAGCTGGACGGCGTCATCCTGACGAAATTGGATGGTGACGCGCGGGGTGGTGCGTTGCTGAGCGTCAAGCATGTGACGGGCGTTCCGATCAAGTTCATCGGAACCGGCGAGAACATGGACGCCCTGGAGCCGTTCAATCCCGACGGGATGGCCGGACGGATCCTGGGATTGGGCGACATTGTCGGTTTGGCTCGCGAAGCCCAGATGCTGATGGACCAAGAGGAGCAGGAAAAGCTCCGTCGGCAGATGGAAAAGGGTCAAATGACCTTGGAGGATTTCCGGAATCACATCCAGAAAATCGCCAAGCCGGGCCTGCTGCAAAAAATGGTGATGATGTTGCCGGGTATCCCAGCGGAAGCTCGGGACGCGTTGAAGCAGATCACTGGTTCGGCGGAAGGTGCCAAAGCCATCAAGCGTCAGGTCGGCATGATCGACTCGATGACGCCGGAAGAGCGGCGGAACCCGAAGGTCATCGACTCGACTCGGCGGCAGCGAATTGCTCGTGGGTCGGGTGCAGGCACCAATGAAGTCAGCGAATTGATCAAACAGTTCGATTCGATGAAGGGCATGATGCAGATGATGGCGGGCGGCGACATCACGGATCGGCAAGCTGCGATGCAAAAGATGCAAGAGCAAATGCTGAATCCGAATGCCCAAATGCCCAAAAACAAGGGCACCACGGGCAAGCGATTGACGCCGAAGGAGCGGGAAAAGCTCAGGAAAGATCGCGAGCGAAAGCTCAAGCAGAAGCGCAAAGAGGGGTAGTTTTTTAATAAACGGTTCGGGGATGATTTAGGTTCGTATGTTGAGGAGTTTGGTCAAGTGGCAGTTCGTATTCGATTGAAGAAGTTGGGACGCAAGGGTCGCCCGTTTTTCCGCGTTTGTGCGATGGATCAACGGTCCCCGCGCGACGGTCGGGCAATTGAAGAGTTAGGCATTTATGATCCGATGGTTCCGGAAACGGACGCCCGCGCGATTCTTAAAGGCGACCGCATCAATTATTGGCTGAGCGTTGGTGCAGTGCCCTCGCCAAAAGTGGCCGTGTTGATCAAGAAGTACGGCTCAAACGGGTCGCATTTGCCTGCTCAAAGTGACGCTTTGGCTCGGTTGGGCGCTCGAAGAATGCGAGCGATCAGTCGTGCAACGGAAGCTGCCCAAGCGGCTCCGCGCGGCAAGACGCCTGCTGAATTGGCGGCAGCGGCCAAAGCAGCCGCTGAAGCGGCGGCCGCAGCGGCCGCAGCGGCTGCAGCGGCTGAAACGGCTGCAGCAGCAACGGAAGTTGTAGAGGCCTCCGTGACTGAAGAAGCCAGTGGCGGTGACGCTTAAGGCCTTGATGCGATAGGTCCGACGTAATGCGGATAGATGTTTTCTCGCTGTTCCCCGAACTGTTTACGGGATTCCTCGGCGAAAGCATCTTGAAGCGGTCCTTGGATCGACAGTTGTTGGACGTTCGGCTGCACAATCCCCGGCAGTGGACGGAAAACAAACATAGTCGCGTCGATGATCGACCCTACGGTGGTGGGCCAGGTATGGTCTTGTCGCCCCAACCGGTCGTCGACGCGGTTCACGCGATAAAAAGCCAATTGGAGCAACCTGGTCCCATCTTGCTGTTGTCCCCGACCGGCAAGACGTGGAACCAGCGGTGGGCAGAAGAGTTGGCGACGGAACAGCATTTGATGATGCTGTGTGGGCGTTACGAAGGGTTCGACCAAAGAATTTTGGATATCCTTCAGCCGATCGAGGTTTCGATTGGCGATTATGTAATCAATGGTGGCGAAGTGGCCGCGATGGTCTTGATTGAGACCTTGATGCGGTTGCTTCCGGGAGCATTGGGCGACGAGCAATCGGCGCAGCAAGATTCGTTCTCGAGCGAGAATCGAATTTTGGAGTTCCCCCAATACACACGGCCACGCGAATTTCGCGGGTTGGCGGTGCCTGAAGTCTTGCTGAGCGGCGATCATCCAAAGATTGAAGCTTGGCGGCAGATGCAAAGTGAATCACGGACCCGGCAACGGCGCCGTGAACTACTGGATGAATAAACCATTCTGACTCGATGCTCTAGCATTGGCGTCGGGTGGAAACGAGATAGTTAATAGTTGGAATGCAAAGGTAGAACTCCATGACTCAAAAGATTTTGGAATTGGTAGAGAAGTCGAGCATGAAGGCGGAGGTCCCGACGTTTGACGTCGGCGACACTGTTGATGTGCATTGCTTGATTTTGGAAGGCGACAAGAGCCGCACGCAGATCTTCAACGGGATCGTGATCGCTCGCAGCGGCTCGGGCTCGAAGGAAATGTTCACGGTTCGCCGAATTGTGTCGGGTGAAGGTGTGGAACGCAAGTTCCCGATCCACTCGCCCAAAGTGTCCAAGATCGACGTCAAGCGTCGTTCGGTGGTCCGCCGCGCCAAGCTGTACTTCTTGCGGGATCGAATTGGCAAGGCCGTTCGTCTGAAAGAACGCCGGTAATTCGAATAAACCTGTGAACTTGTAGTGGTGGTGGCTGTCCAGTCCCCTTGCTGCGGGGTACATTAGGAACGATCGGGTCGGCATGCCGATCCGAGTTCGGGCTGTAGCGTAGCCTGGTAGCGCGCAACACTGGGGGTGTTGAGGTCGCTGGTTCGAATCCAGTCAGCCCGACTATTTTGAACGACACCTTTGGCGACGGTGTCGAAAGCAGTCTTCTATCTAGTGCGTGGATGGACCGCACTTGTATGTATTGATTGGGCCGTAATTGCGGCACGTTTTTTTGATTGTATCTGTAAACAACCCAAACGCGGGCCGCCGCAAATTTGGCGGTCGGAGTTGTCTTTAACGCCCAGTTCGATTTCGCCAAATCTGCTCTGGCCACGCGGTTAACAAACGTTGCCAGTTCCGTCTGTAACCCCCTTATGCAGTGCTCAAGTGTCTGTGGGCCCTGGTTGGGAGGAACGCACTGGATTGACCGTTGCCAGTGTTCAAAGGATTTCAGTACCGGCCATTTTGCTGCGCGGTTTTGTGACGTTTGAATCCGTTGACGAAGAACCGAGGAACGCGCTTACCAACTTGCAAGCGACTAAGAAAGCAGCTGTCGCCGCATTAACAGCGATTGGTGTCGCTGAGAATTCCATCAAAACCACATCAACTAAAATTTTAGAATGGGACACAGCCCAAAAGGCACTAAACGTCTATCCGATTTCAAACTTTCGTCCTGCTGAAAACGAAGTCTTCGGAACAGATTCATCAAATCTCTCCCGGAGCTATAGTATCGAACTTCGCTTCAAAATCGAGTAACGCCCATTAGGTGTTCCGACAGTTGGCTGCAGGCGAATGCGATTGCTCGTTCGTTTTTTCGGCACACGCGTTGGCCCAGGTTCACGCATCTCAGAACCGAACGATTTGATTCGGGATCGAATTTGGAGGGTGAAGCGTGTATCATCGGACGCTTGTGGGTACACAGCAAAGGGACCAATGTTTGACAACAACATCGGAGTTGGACCACGCGCCGTTTCGCGATCGATTTGTGATCGACGATCCACAGGTGGCGTATCTGGATGGCAATTCACTGGGGCGGTTGCCGAAGGCGACCGTGACGCGAATGCAGCACGTCGTATCGCACGAATGGGGGCGGGCCTTGATCGGCAGTTGGAATCAAGATTGGTTGCCGATCGCCCGACGGGTCGGCGACAAGATTGGCGGCTTGATTGGAGCGGCAACCGGCGAGACCCTGGTGTGCGACTCAACGTCCATCAATCTGTTCAAGGCCGCGTGGGCACTGCTGCAACACCGAGGCAGTCGGCGGACGATTGTGACGGATGCCGCTAATTTCCCCACGGATCTGTATGTACTGGATGGCTTGCGACAACAGGTCGAGCCCGAGTTGCGATTGCAGCCCTTGGTGTTGGATCACGGCAGTCACACGGCGGTCAACTCTGTCTTGGAAAGGGTGATCAATCACGATACCGCGTTAATTTGCTTGTCGCACGTCAATTACAAGACCGGCTACGCATTCGATCTATCCGCCGTGACGGAAATGGCTCACGCGCACGGGACACCAATCTTGTGGGACCTCAGTCATAGCGTGGGCGCGGTGCCGTTGGATCTGGGCGCTGCGCAGGTTGACGCGGCGGTGGGGTGTACTTACAAGTATCTCAACGGTGGCCCCGGTGCTCCCGCGTTTCTGATGGTTCGCAAGGATTGGTTGCCACGCCTACGCAATCCGATTCCCGGTTGGTTCGGAGCGGCGCGACCGTTCGATTTCGGCGGAACTTATGAACCCCATCCTGGTATCGAACGCTTTGCCGTGGGCACTCCGCCGATCCTCTCATTGTCGGCGGTTGAACCGGGTGTCGATTTGACCTGCGAAGCGGGCATCGTTGCGCTGCGTCAAAGAGGTTGGCGATTGATGCAGCGTTTCTTTGAACTGTACGATCAACGCTTGCAGCAGTTAGGGTTCGGATTGGTGACACCGCGCGATCGTGACGCTACTGGCTCGCATGTCTCGCTGATACACGAAGACGCGTGGCAGATCACCCAGGACTTGATCCAGCAACATCGAGTGATCCCGGACTTCCGCGGACCCGACATCATTCGCTTCGGTATCACACCACTGTACACGTTGGGTCGCGAAATCGAGCAAGCGGTTGCGGCACTGGAGTCCTCCGTAACTCACGGCACGTATCGGTCTTATCCCCAGCAGCGACGCGATGTTACCTGATAGCTTTTTTGATGCGCGAATGATTAATGATTATTGGAGAATGAAAAACTCAAAATGTTCCAAGCATCCAGGTTCTATCCGCTTGCGAACGGTTAACTAGAAACAACCGTAGACGCTCCATGAAGTTTCTCCCGGCAGTTGCATTCGAAATTTATTCCTTTGCCATCCATTCCTTTGCCAACCACGTTTCCTTAACACCGCAGAAATTGGCCTGATGGGATTGCAAATCTGCTGTCCTCCCTGAATCTGCTGGAAATCTCCACGACGACTCACCGCAGAAGCATTGGGTTCATGATCCGTTTCGGGAGCTAGGATGACGTCGGCGGCTAACTTGGCCCACTGCCGATACATTTCGGCTGAAGGATGCAGTTGGTCCGCGACCAAATATTTTTCCGGTTGGTCAGCGGCCTCGCGCGTGAGTTTCGTGATGTCGATGTAATGAGCCTTCAACAGTTCCGTTTCTTCGCGCGCGATTTGATTGAACTGATCGATTTGTTTGGCAATGACTTCCGGATCGCGGCCGCGTTGGGTGGCGAAGGGCGTGACGCCCCAATCGGGAATGCTCAAGACGATCACTCGTTGCGGATTCTGGTCGGCTTTTTCAATGGCCAGTTTTAACAGTTCGCGAAATTGCTGCCGGTACTCGTCGACGTCGCGTTGGCGATATTGGTTGTTGACGCCGATCAACAGCGTCACCCAATCGTATTTTTCGGCAAGTTCTTGTTCTTTGATCCCGGCTTGAAGTTCGTCGGTGGTCCAGCCCGTTTTGGCGATGATTTGTGGCGTCGCGAATGTTTCTCCGCGGTCGTTGAGTTCCTTGACCATCTGCACGGGCCAACGCTCGTCAGCCGCCACACCTTCACCGATGGTATAAGAATCTCCCAGCGAGAGAACTGTCTCGTCAGATGCCAGGCAATAGACAAGCGCCAGGACCAACAGTTTCAGCAACATGATTCACCTTTGTTCATGCGATCGCTCCGATAGGTAAGCCTTCACGGCCAAGTACAGTTCATCGCCGTAGTTCACGCGAATGACGGCTAGGCCGACTTCTTGTTCGTTCCAATTCGGGTGCTCGCGCCGAATGGCGTTTTTGCATTCGAGAATGAGTCGATTGGTCATGCGAAGAGACATGGCCACGCGCTGATCGGGAGACATTTGCCGGATCAATTGTAGCTGAACCTCTTCCGCTTCAGGGGTCGTGTCGGTGGTGTAGGGATTCAATACGTTGGCTCCATCGACATCCGCGTGACTGCAAAGAACCTATTGTAGTTGAAATTTGACGACTTGCTCAGGCTATTGCGTACCGGCCGGTTTCCCCGCGTCGGTTTTTGGTACAATCGGGGACTCGCCTCCAGCAACGGGCTGGGGCGTTCGTTCAAGTGGACCAAGTTCCTCGTTTTCGGCAAGTCGAGATTCAACATGAGTGCGATTGGTTTGAATTGTTTGGCGTCATTGGGTTATGCGCAGCAAGTTCTGGGTGATATCGAGTGCGGTCAAATGGCCGAGCGGCCGTTAGGTCTGAATCCGCCGGGGTGGCTGCTGATGCACTTGGCGACGGCTGCGGATTACACCACCAAGATGTTGGGTGGCAGTGGCGTTTGCCCAGCCGATTGGAACGAACGCGCTGATACCAAAAAGCCAGTCTCCGACAAACGGGACGACTACCCGACCAAAGACGAGTTGGTGACGCATTTCTTGAACTCCTACCGACACGCTGTTGAGTTGTTCGATCAAGCCACACCCGAACAATTGGCTGCTCCACAGATGTTGGGGTTCTTCGAAAAGGAACTGCCCACCGTCGCCGACATGGCCGGGTTCCTATTGGTCGCCCATCTCAATATTCATCTGGGGCAACTTTCTGCTTGGCGGCGAGCGACCGGAAAAGGCCCGCTGTTCTAATCGAACTCGCAATTCGGTCAAAGGCGTGCGGAGAAATCAATAGTGGCAGGCGGCCGAAACGGTCGCCTGCCCTCGTTAAGGGTTGTTATAGAAAACAGCAATCGCGGACAACCAATGATAGGTCCGAATCGACGCAGTTTGGTGAACCTCTAAGGTTGTCTGTCCGCAAACTGTCTGTCCGCAAACTGTCTCCCAAGTCTGTCCGTGTCCCGTAGTCCGTCGTTTGGAGTCTGACGTATCGAGCCGCTGTTGGGCCGGGTATTCTCCGCATTATTCAATTTGGGGCGTGATTTTTTTGATGGACGCATTAGCCAATCGTCGATCCTTCAAACGGAAGAAGCCTACTTCATCAACCGAGTTTAACGTGCAAGGACGCCGTTGTCGGCTGAACGACACTGGGCTGGCTTGACACTGGGCTAGCATGGAGTTGGATATGATCGCAAAGAAATGGGGCCTGTGGCTGGCACTTGTCGTGTCTACCGGTTGGATGCCTACGGCGATGGCCCAGCCCGTTGCGGACACAGGCGAATGGTTTGCGATTTTTGCCCAGGGCGACATCGAGCCATTTCGCGAAAACTCACCGAATCTCAAGTGGTGGTTCGATGGGCATTTGCGTTACCTGGACGACGCTGGTGGCTACAATCAAAGCATTTTGCGGCCGGGAGTCGGGGTCAAAATAACCGAACACGCGGTGGCCTGGGTCGGTTACGCATGGATTCACACCGATCCCGTGGCGGGCGCCGAATTCGATGAACATCGAATCTGGCAGCAGGTCACTTGGTCGAATACTTATGGCCGGTGGACATTGGCATCGCGCTCCCGATTGGAGCAACGGTTTCTGGAAACGGGCGATGATTTAGGCTGGCGATTTCGACAACTAGTGCGAGCCCAGCGATCGCTCGATCTGTTTCCTCGCTTGAGTTTTGTGGTTTGGGACGAAGCGTTCTTTCACCTCAACGACACCGACTGGGGGGCCCGAATCGGCTTCGATCAGAACCGAGCTTTCGGGGGCTTGGGCTTCAAACGGACCCCCGACGCCAAAGGCCGAGTCGAGTTCGGCTATCTGAACCACACGCTGGACATCCCCAGCGGCAACGACCGGACGCATCATTTGCTGTCCGTCAATTTCTATTACTAATCTCGGTGATCTCGCTGCTTCGACACTCAGGGAATGGGGCTCTATGCGAGTCCCGCGATTTGTTCACGCCTACGTTCACTATTCCTTTGACGGATCAACAACGGGCCAAACACTTCCTCCGACAGAGTTGGCGGGTAAGCCCTTGATTTCTTCTGGGAGTACTATGATTTCAAAGTATCTTAGCGGATCGTCGGCGGCAGCTGCCGCTTGCCAAAGCTGCTTATCCGCGAGTCGAATTTGAATCCCATACCCGGGCTGACCATTAATTCCCTTTATTGCTTCCACGGTCAATGCTGAGCTGTCGTCGATCAACATTCCCCGCTGTTCCAATCGCGATTTCAAGATAGCCGTGACTTTATTGGCTTCCTGAACGGCGTCGGGGAAATTCGCCACGACGGCCACACTTTTTCCCGCACCGAATGCAATAATGTTTTCGTCGTCCAGGCCAGCGGTGTTGTCGTTAATTGCAGTTCGCCGAGTGTTGTCGATGAGAGCAAAGACGTTTAAGTGTCCGTTCGACGCAACCCATCCATAGCCTCCAGAAACGGTCTGAGAAATACGCACCGTGCTGTTCGGGCGTGAGAACTGCCACACGTCGACTTCGAGCCGAGGATCGAATACTCGCGATTCGTTGAGGAACAACAGAGAGTTATCAGCCCATTGCACGTTGAAAGCACCCCCCGGCACAACAAACGAAAATAGTGGTTCGCCGTTGGTAAGGTCAAACCCGACAATGTGTCCGTTGGATGTGGCGACCAGCCGTTGTCCATCGGGCGAGAAATCCAACGAATCGGGCGAACTGCGAAATTCAGGACCCAGTGGGATTCGGCCGAGGATTTCTCCATCGCCGCTGCGCATCAACCAGATGGCGGATTCGTTACAAAACGCCACGTGCCGTCCATCAGGGCCAAGGCACCACTTCCCATCGCATGGAATACTGTAGATGCAGAAGTTACCCTCAATATTCCATAAAGTTATTGGACTGCCCAACAGAAGAAGTTGGCGTTCATCCAGAAATACGGCGGAATTGCAGTCAAGTCCCCGCCCTTTGTTCGCGTTGTCAAGTTTCCATGCCTTCTCGGGTACTAGTTCGCCATTATTGGACTTCCAAAATACGATATCGGCATTTCCAAAGCGTGTATTCAACGTGGCCACTGTATTGCCGACTGGTGAAATGACGAAATCATTCAAACGATTGATCGGCAATTTGAAATGGCCCACCAATTCCTTCGCGGATAGGTCGATCAACATTGCTTCAGAGAACTTCTGAGACGATTCGAACCGAAGCACCGCCGCTTGGTTGGAAGGTGACTTGTTCACAAATATCCCGATGTCCGTAAAGAACTCTCTCTCGGACCCAAACATAGATTTCGGCAATGGAACTGATAAGCTGTAATCGGGTTTCTCGACCCGCTCAGGGACATAACGCCACGCAGTCTCGGGCAACTCCCGACGATTGGTTACGAAGACCTTTACACCGGGAAGCTTGAGGTTATCGATCTGATAGTCGACTTCCTCAATAACGCCATCCGGGCCCGGTAAGCCTCCAGCAAACGGATTCGTTTCGGACAACATTTTTTCGCGGGCGGCCTTCAGTTGAGCTTGATCGGCATCGCTAAGTTTATTGACCGGAATGACAACGACCAGTCCATCACGTTTTAATAAGCGAGCCTCCGATTCTGTGCAGTCGAAGATCGTTGCATCAATCGAGAACTTACCGGTCGCGTCAGACCATGTTCGATACTGTTCAGGGTACTTGTCAAATTTCGGAATCAACCGGGCGTCGCTCGGAGTCAAGTGGTGTGAGACCTTTGACGATCCAAAGTCTCTCTCGACTCGCAACCGACCGTCTGCTGTGATTTCCAAAACGGTTTGCTGTTCCTTTTGATTGAAGTATTCATATTCGATCAAGTCACCCACGCGGACGGAGTGGCCTTGAGTCTGAGCCCACAACTCTCTCGGTCGCTCCGCAGAAACGCAAAGCACAAAGGCAATAATGAGCAAAGCTCCGCCCCAAAGTTGTCGGAATGGCATTCCAGGTTTGATTGCTTGATTCGAGCGATCTATGCACCAATGGAACACATGCGCCATCGATCAGGTCTCCACAAAGTTGTTGATCGTTACTGTATACCAATCGAACCGAGTTGCGATTTGCCAACTGGTCGACCCTTCGGCAGTCGAATCAGGTTGGCTGGCAGGGTTGTTTGACTAAAGAAATTCGGATCGGGGCGGCTCAACCGCTCCACGGCGTCTTGCGGACTTTCTCCGTCTGCCAATCGCAGGAATATCCCGCTAAAACGATGGCGCTCGGAAGCATTCCAAATGACTTCGCCATCGCGGGTTAGTTTCAATTCGCTCACGTGGGGCGTATACCGAACGCGTTCAGTAACCCGTCCAAACGCCGATCGTTCCCGTGTCTCAAATTCCTCTTCGACTGGTTCGCCACGGGTAACACTGGCTTCTAAACGTAAGGGAGCGTTGTTGTCGATCACGAACCCTTGCTGTTCCAACTTGGCTTTGAGCTTCTCTGCAATCGGCGAAGCCTGGTCATTGAGCAGTGCCAAGTTCGTGACAAGCGCCAACTTGGTTCCAGGCCTGTACACTATAAGGTCCTCTTTCGTCAGGCCGGCCGTGTTCTTCACGATTTCGTTTCGATGTACTTTGTTGATTAACTCGATTCCCAAGAGCTCGCTGCGAGAGGAAAACCAAGTCGTCGATCCGATGATGGTCAGTTCGGGATCGTTCGTTGATTCGTATCGCCAAACCTCGACTTCGAGTTTCGGATCGACAACCGAACGCCCGTTGACCAACAATAACGAGTTATCGGCCCATTGGACTTCGCGAAAAGGGCCACTCGAATCAACTGAAAAATCGATGGCGCCATTCGTAAGATCGAAACCGTAAATAGCTTTCCCCATAATGACGACCAGCCGCCGGTTGTCAGGTGAGAATTCGAGGCATATTGAATAAGAGGTGTCTACCTGATCACACCGAATCCGACCAACGAGAGCCCCGTCAATAATGCGCATCAACCAGATGGAGTCATTTCGAAAGAACGCAACGTGCGAAAAGTCTCGGCTGAATTTGGGCCGTCCGGTGTCGGAAACCGAGTAAATGCATTTATCGGCTTCTATGTCCCATAAAGCCAGTTGTTTCCCGGCCGTGAACAGACGGTTTTCGTCGACAAACATCGAGGAGTCGGCGTAGAATTTATTTGATGAAGATGAAGTGTTCGATCGCGAGTCTGCTTCAGCGAGCTTGTCAAAGTTCCAGTTTTTTTCCGGTATCAATCGGCCGTCGTTGATCTTCCAAAACACGATTCCGCCATCGCTGTCTTTAACCGGATCATGTATGGTTACGACTCGGTCTCCGGATGGTGAAACGACGAAATCTCGCAACGATTGTACGGGAAGTGTGAAATGACTGCGGATCGTTTCTTTGTTAACGTCAACAACGATCGCTTCCAAAAAGTCGCTGCGAGAATTGTTTCGTAATACAGTAACCAACTCGCCCGCTCTTCCACTAAAGCGAGGAGTCGACGTTGTGAACACTTTCTCGCTCTCGTCAAATTTAGATTTAGGTAAAGAAATCGAGCGGTCGCGATCATGCTTTTTCTGTTCGCCCGGCACGTAGCTCCATTCCACTTGTCCGAATGGAATCTCGTTAGCAATCTGGACGTTTTGGCCTTGAAAGGGCAATTGTAATCTGAGCAGCGAATTTGGTTGCTCGCTACCATTGGAGCGATCCGAGGACATGTCCTCGACCCCGGTAGATGCGCCCGGTCCGAGCGATTGGTCTTCAAACGGGCTCTGCTCGGCGGCGCGTTTCTGTAACACTTCTTTCAAATAGGACTGATCGCCCTCAACGAATCTCTCGAACGGTAGAGTGACGATCCTGCCATCTCGCTTGAGCAGCTTGACCTCCGATTCACCGAGTTCGAAGATCTTCGCTTCTACGGAGAATTTACCGGTCGCGTCGGTCCAAGTTCGATAATCGTCCTGGTACTCAAAGAGCGGTGCCGAATTCTGGCCGTGAGTCTTGGACTCCAGAAAACTAACAGCTTGGAATTCCAATTCCTCGTTTGCTGCAACCGCCCCCCGATCGCCACCGGTTGAAGCCAGGACAACCCACCCGACGACTAAAACATTGACCAGCGTGTAGGCAATGTGGATTTCTCCAGCGCCGGGCAACCACCCGAATAGACGGGGAATTGTCGAACGTCGAACAGATCGCAACATGGCAATGAACTCCTCTAAAACCCGACAGTCATAGGGCAAAACCGGCTTTCTCCGATTGTAATGAAGTGTTCGGTGCGAGCAATTACATCTAAAGGACAGGGTTGGTCCGGTCCGACACCGGCAAATCGTCATGTCAGCCACCTGGGCTGTGTGCAAAGTCTGCGCAGTTCCCGGTCGTGTTTTGCCAGCTTTCTAGCCGTCTCTGTCCCCGAATCGGTCCCGCGAGGGGTAAAATGGGCGAAATTCGCCAATTTAGTCGCATGGGATTTGCGAAAGCGGCTTTTGTTAGCTACCTTACCTAGATAGCCCAATCGCTATTTGCGATAAACTCAGTACGGCGGTATTGGACTGCCGGATCTTGGCGGATGGGCCCCTGGTTCGGAAGAAGGAGTATTATTGAATGCAACGGTGTTACCAATTGTTTCGGGTCAGCTCAGTGATCGTCAGCGGAGCGATGGCGTGTGTCCTGTCGATCCAGACTGCAAATGCTGACTCTTTCGGGTCGTAC
>JAUXWY010000337.1 GCA_030681235.1 Pirellulaceae bacterium
AAAGTCAAACCCACGCGGCCTACTCCGAGAGGACCTCCCAAAAGCAGCCGAGAGTCTAATTCTGAGACGAGGAAACAGCGACTTTTACGGAGCCGCTACCTATATAGACGCTTAACAAGGTCGTCGTGTTCAGGAAATCCAATAAAAAATGTGTTTTTTTGTTCAGTTTGCCAAAGGTGAGCTCTAGGTAAGTTGGGTGGAAGCCTAGTCGTTCATTCCCAGGAGGCGTTGTACTTCGGCGGCGTCTTTATCGCCTCGTCCGGAGAGACACACCAAGATGATCTCGTCTTTGCCCCGGTGTTTGGCTTGAACCAGTGCTTCGTGGACCGCGTGAGCGCTTTCGAGGGCGCAGAGGATGCCTTCGCGTTGTGCAAGTGTTTGGACCGCGTGAAGTGCGTCTTGGTCGGTACATTGGGTGTACGTAACCCGTCCGGAGTCCTTCCAATAGCTATGTTCGGGGCCAACGCCGGGATAATCGAGACCGGCCGAGGCGCTATGCACGTCGCAGGTTTGCCCGTCGTCGTCTTGCAGCACATAGCTAAGACTGCCGTGCAAGATGCCCGGCTGGCCAAAGGTCAGCGGAGCCGCATGTTCGCCCGCGGTTGGTCCTCGTCCTCCGGCCTCGACTCCAATCAGCGGAACGTCCGTTGTTTGCACGAACGGATAAAACATACCGGCCGCGTTGGAACCGCCGCCAACGCAGGCGATGGCCACGTCGGGCAATCGGCCAAAACGCAGCTTCGATTGCTCGATGGATTCGCGACCGATGACCGACTGAAAGTCGCGAACGATTTTGGGGAATGGATGCGGGCCGACGGCGCTGCCCAGGATATAGTGGGTATCTTTGACCGACCCCATCCAATCGCGCATGGCTTCGTTGACGGCGTCACGCAGCGTACGCGACCCGGTCTCGACCGGGCGAACTTCGGTCCCCAGAAACCGCATGGCTCGGACATTGGGTTGCTGCCGCCGAACGTCTTCGGCTCCCATGTAAACGACGCACGGCAAGCCCAAGCGAGCGCAGGCTGTGGCCGACGCGACACCATGTTGCCCGGCCCCCGTTTCCGCGATGACTCGGGTTTTTCCCATTCGGAGCGTCAGCAAAGCTTGGCCCAGGGTATTGTTGATCTTGTGAGCGCCCGTGTGGTTGAGGTCCTCGCGTTTGAGCCAGATTTGTGCGCCGCCCGCCAACGCCGTCAGCCGCTCGGCAAAATACAGGGGCGACGGCCTCCCCACCAGATCTCGCAGCAAATCTCCCAGTTTCCGCCGAAACTCTGGGTCACAGACCGCTGCCTCGTAGGCGGCGTCCAATTCCTCAAGGGCATAATTGAGCGTCTCGGGAACGTATTTTCCTCCAAAAGGTCCAAACCGACCTTGAAGATCGGGGCCGGCGGCAAGGGGCGAAGGATCAGGCAGTATCTTTGGCATTTTCGTTCTCAGTTGCTTGGTGCTTGTTCCCGCATGGAGAATCTTCGAAGCACCGTTTTGTGAAATCCGACCCGGCATAGCAAGCCGAGCGAAGTTCTCAATAATAACAGCCACCACAGATCGGACAAGCTCGATGGACTCGTCGATCGACCCCCTTTGGAATTGTCCCGAATCAAATTTCCGACATGGGTAGAGCGTTCGACTTTGAAAATCCGAGAACCGGAGCGGTATCGGTTTAGCGAGCGCTGGTGTACCGGCTTTAGCCGGCGGGAGCTGCGAACAGGCTCTTTTCAGCTACCATCCGGCTGAAGCCGGTACACCAGCGCTCGCTAAATTGCCTTTGTCCCCATCCGCGAATTGCGAAATAAATGCCTGAACTTCCTGAAGTTGAAACCATGTGTCGCGGGATCGCTCCGTTGGTCGGTCGAAAGATTGTTGCGGCAGGGCGATTGCCTTGCCAACGACGACCGATTGCCGTGACACCGGGACCGGCCGGTTGGAAGTCGCGCGTGGTCGGGCAAAAGATCGATCGTATCGACCGAGTCGGAAAGCGAGTCGTCATCGTCTTGAGCAATCAAGAGCGAATCGTATTTGAACCGAGGATGACTGGGTTGGTGTTGATGGCCGAGCCGCCTTCGATCGAACACTTGAGGTTCCATGTGGACGTTTCGACTCGGAAGGAGCCGCTCCAGTTGCGTTTCTGGGACCGCCGGGGACTCGGTTCGGTGCGGCTGTATTCGGCTCAGGAATTCGAGTCGGCATTTCAGTCCGGGAAGATCGGACCGGATGCGTTGGCAGTTTCACCCGCTCAACTGAAAGAGTGCTTCGCGGGATGCCGTCAGTCGATCAAGCCAGCTCTCTTGGATCAGAAGCGATTGGCGGGTGTTGGTAATCTGTACGCCAGTGAGTTGTTGTTCTCGGCGGGGGTCCATCCCGCGATCCGGTGCCACCGTTTGACCGACAAACAGTGGAAAGCGATCCACAAAACCATGCTCAAGGTGTTGCGAACGGCGATTCGTTATGAAGGCTCGACCTTGGGAGACGGAACCTACCGCAATGCGTTGAATAAAGCGGGTGGGTATCAAAATAAACACCGCGTCTACAATCGCGAAGGACTGCCCTGCCCTGTTTGCACAACGCCGATCCAAAGATTTGTCCAGACTCAACGGGCGACGTTTTATTGTCCCAATTGTCAAGCCGATGCGTTGGGCCAATTGGAGGAGCCAACATCATGGGAGTCTTGATGCCACCGGATCCGGTGATGTTGTTCTGTGCCATCTATGGGAACAAGTCGACAAGTTTGGCGTGGGCGCGCGAAAAGTTGGTCGCCCAATGGGGGGCGTTGGCATTAATGAGTCCCGAACTGCCGTTTACCGAAACCAATTATTACGAAGCCAGCATGGGACGCGACTTGCAGAAGCAGTTGTTGCTGTTCGAAGGTTTGCATCCGCCAGAGGCCCTGCCCGACTGGAAATTGCAGTCGAATACCCTGGAAGCGGAGTTTCAAGCGTTGGGCGGTCACGATGTCGCTCGCGCGGTGAACATCGACCCTGGCTACGTCACGTTGGCAAAGTTAGTCTTGGCGACGACCAAAGACCGCGACCATCGCCTGTACATTGGGCAAGGTATCTTCGCCGAAGTGACGCTTCATTTCAAACACGGACGATGGCAGTCCGATCGCTGGACCTACGCCGATTACCAACGCCCTGAGTACCACGAGTTTTTGGATCAGTGTCGGCAGTTGCTGAAAGTGAAGTTGAGGGGGTAGTTCTTGGTTCTTAGTTCTTGGTTCTTAGTTCTTGGTTCTTAGTTCTTAGTTCTTGGTTCTTAGTTCTTAGTTCTTGGTTCTTAGTTCTTGGGGCTTGGGGCTTGGTTCTTGAGGCGTCGGTTCAACTTGCTTTCAGGTTGTATCGGCTGGGCGTCGGGCGAGGCCCGCACACATCATTGATCGCTTGGTGAGTTCGTTTTCCGTCGAGCCAGTAAGTTCGTGAGCAGATCGATCATGTAGGCTCGGCGCTCGTCACCGATCAGCGAGCCAAATTGAACTCGCGTCTGTTCACCCTCAAGTGAGATCGAAACGCGGTTGTAGTTGCTGCCGCTGCTCGAGAGAGAGTAGTACTCGGAGACCTGCTGCACGGAACTCCAATCAAACTTCCGAGTCCACCCGAAGCGTCCCACGCCCAGGAAGATTTGGCCATCATTCCCTTCGACTTTCACGACGGTGTGTCCGCAAACACTGAGCAACGCGCACGAAACCCGAACAAGTCCCAAAATGACAAATGGCAGACCAAGTAGCGAGGCGACCAGGCTAAAGTTTCCGTGAACAATCTGCTGCCCGTAGAACCCGAACCAAACCATCCCGTTCCATAGGACTGCGAATGGTACCCAAACCAATGGGCGGCTCGAATACTCAAACAAACTCAAGTACTGTAGTTGGGCAACTTGCCATTGGGAGAACGCATTGCTTGACCCTAAGTTCATGTTGTTCGCATGGGCTGACAAATTCTTGTCTAAAACCGCCGTTAACTGGGTTCGGAATGAATGTAACACGGTTCCCGCGACGACTCAAACCTCTCGAGGGGGCGGGTGTCAATTTCGACCGAACGGTGGGCCCATGCTTCTGTTGTTTTTTGGAAACGTCAACTTCTGCCAGGCGTAACGACAATTAGACTGTTTTTTGGGTAGAGAGTGTTTTCTCGCAAGCGACTAGCCGCGGCGAGTGTTTTGACCCAAAAGACCCTCTGGCGAGATCTAGTTTTGCAATTGTTCTTTTCATTGCCTTGGCAGCATCGATTGGAACGAACGTGTTGACATTTGCTCTCGTGTCCGCGATGGGCCTCGCAGGGTTAGCGCCCGCCGCGGTCATCGGCGCGGTGTTGTTGGGCGTTGCGGTGTCGGCTCTGTTTGGCGTCGAGATCAAAAGATCCTTTTTGATTGGCGGCATTTTTGTCGCCGTGCATCTCGGTGTCGCCGTTGGAATCCAAATGGTATTAAACGCCTAAGAAGAATCCTGCGTTCGCGTAATTATTGCTGAAACGAGCGGACGATTGGGCATGGCAACAAAATTGACTTGATCGCGGATAAGTAGTAGACTGAATTCTGGTACGGCGGCTCGTGCAATGGACTAGGCATTCTGTTGCAAAAACGGCATGACTTTGGTCGGTCATTATCCGTTTGAGTCTTTTCCAGCGGTGATTGGGCGCTGGCCATTTTGAAAGTTGAATCGCTTGTCACAACCGTGGATTTGGGCCATTTTTGGTGTTCTTGCCGGGGCTTTTGCCCTTTCGGCGGGACTGACGTGGTGGATGATCGGGTTCTCGGCACGGCTCGGCTTGGTCGATCGCCCGACCGAACGAAAGAACCACGGCCGAGTTGTTCCTAAGGGTGGCGGGGTCGCGATGATCATGGCGACGTTGCTATTCTTTGCGGGATTGAGTGTTGGGCTCTGGTGGTTGACGGGGACGCCTGAGCGAGCGGAGTTTCTGCCGGAGGCATTGCGAGTTCATCTGCCGGGCGGGCTCAGCAAGCTGGATTCTTTGTGGTGGATTCTGGGCTTGGCGGGCGCGATCGGCTGTTTGGGTTTTTGTGACGACCGCTGGGGAGTGCCCTGGCCGGTTCGCTTGGGCTTGCAGTTCCTGTTGGCGACCTTGTGTGTGTACGGGCAAGGGTGGCAGATGACGGTCTTTATCGGCGTGCCAGCGGTGGGTGTGGTGCTGAGCGTGATTTGGATCGTAGCCTTGATCAATTCGTTCAATATGTTGGACAACATGGATGGATTATCGGCGGGAGTTGCCACGATTGTCTGTTTGACTTTGGCGGTGTTTCTGCTCAATACGATGGATGTGCAGAAGGGTTCGCCGCAGTACTTTGTCGCGGGATTGTTGTTTGTCTTGGCGGGAACATTGGGTGGGTTTTTGGTCTTCAATCGTGCGCCAGCTCGGATCTTCATGGGCGATAGTGGCAGTTTTTTTATTGGGTTTTTGATCGCCGTATGTACTTTGTTGGCGACCTACACGCATTATGATTCGGACAATAAATTCCGGATCCTCGCGGCTCCGATGGTATTGGCGGTTCCGTTTTACGATATGGTGAGTGTGATTTGGATTCGATTGCGGGAGGGGCGGAGTCCGTTTCAGGCGGACCGTTGTCACTTGTCGCATCGCTTGGAGAACATGGGAATGACTCGGCCGGAAGCCGTCCTGACCATTTATGTCTTGACCGGAATTTGCGGTTTGAGCACCGTGACTCTCAGTTTTGTCGATGCTCGCGGAGCGGGTCTACTGATTGCCGTCGTGCTATTGGTGTTGTTGTTGGTGGCGATGTTGGAAAAGACGGGCAAGCGACCCAAGAGTGCTGTGCCCAGCTCGGCGAAATCCGGCAGTGTTGAGTCTCGTCCGGTTGGAGCGGATCTGGAATGAAGTCTGCGAGATCACTGAGTCGATCGGAAGCGGACTTGGACTGTCGGCCGTGGCTATGGGCGCTGTTGATTCTGTTCGGTGCGGCTTGGTTCATGCCGACCGAGGCCAGCCTGCGCGGCGGGTTGGGGATGCCGCTGAATGTCCTGTGGTTTGTGTGGCTGGCTGGGCTGTTCGGCTTTTGGTCCTATCATCTGTCAAGCGAAAGATCAGGGGCGTTGCCGGCCATAGGTTGGGTCGATCGATTGTGGTTATGCTTCTTTGTTTGGCATACTTTAAGTGTTCTGCTTGGTTGGAATTTTTGTTGGCTGGAGCCACGTCCGGCGATCGGATTGATGTGGCAGCAGTTGGCCATGGCGACCGTTTATGTGGGCGGACGATTGATTTGTCGTTCGGAGGAGCATCGATCGCTGGTCTTGCAATGCGTGGTCGCTTTGGGTATCAGCGTGGCACTGTTTGCGTGGTTCCAGTATGTCGTTGTCTTGCCAGAACTGCATCAACAGTACAGTTCAGCGACTGAGGCCGAAAAGATTGCGCAATTGGCCGGAGCGGGGATTACCGACACTCAACCGGGTTCTCGCATGCGAGAACTTTTTGAAAGTCGGTTGTTCAATCGTGAACCGTTTGGCACGTTTTCGTTGACAAATACTTTGGCGGCGATCCTTGTTCCGGTAGCACTGTTGTCGCTAATCACTGGTTTGGAACGACTATGGCGACGCCATTGGTGGATCGCCGCGTGGTGGCTGATGGCTTGGTTCGTGAGCGTGAGCGCGATGGCACTTACAAGTTCTCGAACGTCGCTCTTGGCTTTCGGATTGACGGTCGTGATGTGGTTGTGCAGTCGATTTTGGCTCGGCCAGCGGATGCCGGCGAGTGGACGATGGCTTGTGGGCGCGGCTGGACTTTTGATGGGGTTGCCGGTGGCTCTGGTCGTTGGTTTGTGGGCAGTAGGTCAATCGGATTCGCAGTTGTTTTCCGGTGCTCCCGAGTCCGTGCAGTATCGATTGCAGTATTGGGTGGCAAGTAGCGAGATGATTGCGGCTCGGCCGTGGTTTGGTTGGGGGCCTGGTAACTTCCAGTCGGCGTATGCAGCGTTCCAATCTCCGCAGGCGAGCGAGACGATTGCGGATCCACACAACTTCTTCTTTGAGATCGCCGCGACGTCCGGCTTGCCTGCCGCTTTGGCTTTGTTGGGAGCGGTGGCTCTGTCGATCTATCGCGGTCGCGAACGCGGCCTAAGTGTTTCTGATCCGGCGATCAAACAAAAGTCCGACGACGGTCCGTTGTCGGATGGGGTGCATTCGCCGGCGACCAGTGGTTGGCGAGTCGGTGGTTTGCCGCTTTGTTTGGGGCTGGTGTTGATGGGTGGGATGGGCTTGGGTTTGGGTTGTGCGTGGTTGGGCGAGTCTTTGCCGGCTCCGATTTTGTACGTGTCGGTTGGGGTAGTGTTGGCGACAGGTTGGTGGATGGCGGTTTACGACTCGGAACTGGTTTTGCTGAACGGGAGTTCCGCAGAACAGGATCGACCGATTTCGGATGGTGCTCGCTGGGCGTTGCTTGGACTGATGTTGAGTTTGTTGGCGTCGGGTGGAATCAACTATCCGGCGATCGGATCATGTGTCGTTTTGTTGGCTGCCCTGACGGTTGGTCGTTCGCAGGCGATTGCCAACTCGGACGATGGATCCAATAGTATTTGGCGGCAGCGAGCGACTTGGCAATTTGCGGCGGGCGGGCTGATGTTTGTCGCGGTCTACATGTATTTGTACGACACTTTGCCGGTGATTCGCAGCGAGTGGGCGATGCAGCGCAGTCGGTTCCAATTGACCACCGGGAACTTTTCCGGTGCGGAGCGTGAGCTTCTGTTGGCGAAGCAATTGGATCCCTGGCACGGGGACGCGCTTGTCGACTTGGCAGTGTTGGAGTTGATGAAGCGAGTGAATGGAAGGGGCAATGCTCAGGTGTCGGCCGATCTAGAGAAAAGGCTGCGCGAGGCTGCGGCCTTTCGACCTTCGAGCAGCCCCACTCGTCGTCGTTTTGGTGAGGCGTATTTGCAGGCATCTGTCAACGCGACTGACGAAACGCAGCGCCGAAAGTTGTTGGAGTCGGCAAAGGACTGGTTGGAGGAAGCCATGGAGCGGAAGCCGGTCGATGCGGCGTTGGTGGCTCAAGTGAGTTGGCTTCACCATGTAATGGGGGCCGAGGCCACTGCCAGCGAACTGGCCGCGCGCGTGGAAAGTTTGGGGCAACTCAACCCACACTCCGACCTTCAATTGCGCAATCAGTGGTTTTTGGCGTTGGAATCGGCGATTCCGCATTCGCTGGCGTCGGACTGTCGGCCTGTGGGCCCTGGCGCAAACGGTCTGGTTCAAATGAACGTGGAGGCTTGGATCAAGTGGGCATTGGAACGAAACGTTACGGCCAAGTGACAGCTTCTTTGTTCAACGATACGCCGCCGTTGGGTTAAAATCGGAAGAGTGGCCTGCTCTCTTCGGTTTCGGTTTCGGGAAAAAAAATTATGCGACAAGAACAGTCATCCTTAGGATTCTGGCAATTGGGAGCCGCTTTGGGATTGGGTTTGGTCATCGGCGGCGCATTGGGTTGGACGGGCTATATCAAAGCGACGACGACATGGGCGGAAGAATTTTCGGTCATGCAATCTCTGGATGTGAGTCGCGATGGTACATTGGCAAAGCCGAACGAAAACGCGGGAAATAGTGAACCTAAAAAATATCCCGTCGCCGAAGTGGTTGGGATCGGGACCTACAATTTTGGCGTCAGTCAGCCGGGCGTGATGATGGAGCACACGTTCATCATTCGCAACCGTGGTGAAGGACCGCTGGAGTTGACGTTGAAAGAGACGACCTGCAAATGTTTGACGATGACGTTGGACTCAAAGATACCGACGATTGTGCAACCGGGCGAAGAACTTCCGGTGACCTTGCAATTCAAAAGCGAAAAAGCCGCCGAATCGTTTGTTCAGATGGCCAAGATCAAGACCAACGATCCCCACCTGACTCGCAACACGCTCAAGCTGCAAGTGGAAGGCCGAATTGTTTCCCGAACCATCGTTCGACCGTACGGCTTGGAAGTTTCGGACTTGATGTCCTCTAGTTCCAGTACATTCAATTTCAATCTCTACACGTTTGCGATCGACGATGTGGACCCGTCGACCATTCAAATCGAAACTATCAGATGCGACAACGCTCTCTTGAACGAAAAACTAAAGTTCACGTGGCAACCGTTAAGCGAGGCGGAGATTCTAGCCCAGTACCAAGCCAAAGGTGGTTTTCAGATCACGGGTATTGTTCCGCAGGGAATGCCGATGAACATGTATGCGGCGAACATCTTTGTCAAAACCAGCGATGGCAGCGAGTCGTCGTTGGGGATTTCCATCAAGGTGAAAGCCCCGGTCACGATTCGAGGGCTAAGCAACGAGCATGGGAATGTGCGATTTTTTGAGGAGGCCCAGTACATTGATTTTGGGATCGTCAAAGCGGGGCAAACCGCCGAAATGGACTTGTTGTTCAACTATCGCACGGATAAGAAGGGGGAATTGGAGTTCAACATCGCCGAGATCTCTCATCCCGATCTTTTGGATGTGGAAATCGCCGATACTCGGCGAACACCAACCGCAACCATCGTTAGATTGCGAGTGGCCATTCGTGCCGACGCTCCACCGACCCTTTTAAACGGCCCGAAGCGTGACAAAATGGCCAATGTAAAGATCATGACTAACTCGGTAGAGGCGCCTGCAGTTAACTTGGCGATTTCGGTGTCCAAAAACTGATTTTTGGGCCGACGCTGATGGATAGGCAGATTCAAATTCGGTGTGGAAGTTTGTGGGGTCTTCCCGTAGAATCGGTGGGCGGCGAAATGGAAGTGCGACGATGGACCGAAGGGACGGTGTGAATCAGATGGAATGGACAACCGGACGTGCAGTGGTTTGTGGCTTGCTTGCGGTGTTGACGTTGTCGTTGGGATGGCAGTTCCTGCCGATTCCAACCGAGGCGCGGGTTCGCAACTCCGAGTTGGATACTGAAAAAGTGCGTCCGACCAGTGTCGATATTCCTGTCGAGCCCAGCCGAGAGGTTCGACAGGACTCGAAAGACGATTTCGAGCCAATCTTTCAGAATTGGGAAAAGCCGGATCTAGCGTTGTTGATTACGGGTCGGCAGCATGGCTACATCGAACCGTGTGGTTGTAGTGGATTGGATCGAGCCAAGGGCGGCTTGATGCGACGGCATGCTTTGATTAACGACCTGACGAGTCGAGGTTGGTCGGTCGTCAAACTGGATTTAGGTGATCAAATTCGGCGTGCTGGTCCACAATCGCTGAAAAAGTTGAAATCGACCTTCGAAGCTTTGAGCGAAGTGATGAAATATGACGCGATTGGGTTGGGGGCCGGGGAACTGAAGATCGACTCGTTTGAAATGCTGCAGTTGTTGATGAATGCTGGGAACGGTGGTCCGGCTAGTCCCTTTGTTTCCGCCAATGCTTCGGTTTTCGACGAACCCAGTATTCTGCCGTATCGCGTGATTGAACGGAATGGTCGCCGAATCGGAGTGACTTCCGTGGTCAGTACTCAGCATTTTACGGGGCAAGGGGACCTGATGGCGGCGGAACGGGATACCAAGATTCAGGCCCCGGAGACTGCCTTGGCCAAAGTGGTGCCGAAACTCGTGGCAGAAAAGTGCGATGCGCTGCTGCTATTGGCTTTTGTTTCAGAGCGTGAAAGTCGGGAATTGGCCCAGAAATTTCCTCAATTTGATTTTATCGTCAACGAGGGCGTCGAGGGAGAACCGGTCGCTGCTCTTCAGCCAATCCAGGTCGGCAACCGAACCGTCAATTTGGTGCAAATGGGTTACAAGAGCATGTTTGCGGGCGTGATTGGCATTTACGCCGACCCGAACAAACCGGTCCAATATCAAAAGATAACTTTGGATCATCGTTTTGAAGACACCAAAGAAATGAAAGACAAATTCAAGCGATACCAGGATGAGTTGGAGCGCGCGGGATTGACGAAGTTAATTCCGAAACCGTCTCCTCATCCGTCGGGGTATCAGTACGTGGGGTCGAAAGTATGTGCGGATTGTCACGATCAGGAGCACGAAGTTTGGGCCGAGGGTACGGATATCTGGAAGTCCGAGCATCCAGGAAAGGTGGGACCACATTCCCGCGCCACAGCGGATTTGGTTGAGCCGGGGGAACGAACTTGGGTGCAAAGACATCACGATCCCGAGTGTTTGAGTTGCCATGTTACCGGGTGGAATCCCCAACAGTACTTTGCGTACGAGACGGGCTACTTGAATCTGGAAAAAGACACTCATTTGCATGGCAGCGGTTGTGAGAACTGCCACGGACCTGGAAGTCGCCATGTCGCGATCGAAAACGGGGAAGAGTCGACGGCGGACGAAAAGGACGTGGTCCTGTCGCGATTGCGAATCACGAAGGAAGAAGCGAAAGATCGACTCTGTGTTCAGTGCCATGACCTAGACAACAGCCCGGATTTTGATTTTGATAAGTATTGGCCTTACATTGAACATTGATAGTGCCGGTCATTGGCACTTGAGAATTGGTTAGAAACACGCCCATGTCCAACCCAACTTCAGATCCATCGTCGCCGTCCTTGATTGGTCGCCAATTGGGTGACTATCGAGTGTTGAGTCGGTTGGGCCGAGGCGGAATGGCGCAAGTGTACTTGGCGGAACAATTGTCGCTCGGGCGTTTGATTGCCCTCAAGATCTTGAAGCCGGAATTGGCAACCGATCAAACTTACATCAATCGGTTTCGGAACGAAGCTCGGGCTGCTGCGGCTTTGGTCCATTCCAATATCGTGCAGATCTTTGAAGTCGGTGAAGTCGACGGCTGGTATTACATTGCGCAAGAGTATGTGGCGGGCATGAACCTGAGCCAGTACCTTCGCCGCAACGGCCCGGTCTCGTCATTGATGGCCGTCAATGTGATGACTCAAATTGCCGCTGCCTTGAAAAAGGCTTCGGCGTTTGGCGTTGTCCATCGCGATATCAAGCCCGAGAACATCATGTTGTCGACTGACGGCGAAGTGAAGGTCGCTGACTTCGGCTTGGCTCGTTTGAGCATGGACAAACAGCGCACCGATTTGACGCAGATAGGCGTCACCATGGGAACGCCTTTGTACATGAGTCCCGAGCAGATTGAAGGCGGTGCTGTGGATCATCGCGCGGATTTGTATTCCTTTGGCGTGACGTGTTACCACATGCTCACGGGGCGTCCGCCGTTCCGTGGTGACAACCCCATCAGTGTGGCGATCCAACACGCCAAGGAAGTGGCCACTCCGATTGAAAACAGTCGGCCGGATTTGGCGCGACCACTGATTGAAATTGTGAATCGCTTGATGGCCAAGCGTCCTGCGGATCGTTTTCAGGAGGCGGGGCAGGTTTTGGAAGCACTCAGCGGTGTGGAGGTCGATGCCTCGGCCGCAAATTGGCAAGAACTGCTGAAACAGCTGCGGCATTCGAATCCCAGAGCGGCCAATGAAGTCAGTTTGGCCGAAGGTCAATTGGCTGCGACCCGCCGTTTGGAGGTTCTGATGCGAGGGCCTCGTTTGGCGGACCGATTGCGGTTTGGGATGTGGATGTTGGTCGGCGTCGTCGCCATGATTGTCTCGGGGTCTCTGTTGGCGCGGGCCATGTCGCCGCCCGATCGATTACAACGTGCGCGGGAGCAATCGCTCACCATGCCACCCAAGGACTCGATTGCCGATCAGTACATGTACGCATATTTCCAGGATTCCGAAGACGGCTGGGATTCTGTGATTCATTACTTTGAAGGTGCGTCGCCGCCGGGTGACCTGGATTCTCTCTATGTTCAATGGGCGAAAGAACGATTGGCCGAGTTCTATTTAGGCAAACGCCAATGGGCCGAAGCGCTAAAAATTTACAATGAGTTTTCGCTGTTGCCGCAATCGCAAAAACAACGAACCATCAGTGACTATGGTTCGGCGATTTGCCAATATCATTTGGGTGATCCAGCCCCGGCCAAGCTGCGTCGAAGCGATACTCTTCCTGACGCCATCACCAAAGTGCTGAAGGACCAATGGTCCGCAATTATTGAGGAATTAGATAAACAATAAGTGGATCTAAGGAAGTGTCCCGAAACAACTTCCGGATTTCGATGGCTCGCCCGATACAAAGGCACTTTAGCGCGCGGGTGTACCGGCTTCAGCCGG
>JAUXWY010000344.1 GCA_030681235.1 Pirellulaceae bacterium
GGTCATGAACTGCTGGGCATTGCCGCGAGTGACTTGGCGTCCATTCTTTTGGACCGACAGCAGATCGGATTAGCTGTCGAACTTTTTTCCGAAGCCCATCAAGCTCGACTAGAAGAACTGGGGCCAGATCATGTGAGCACCCTTGGCGTGCTGGTGAATTGGGGCTTGGCGGAGTGGATCCGCGGGGACTTGAGTGCAGCGGCCGAGCGAATGGAGCGAGCCCTGCCGGAACTTCGCAAAAGCTATCCACAGCATCCGTTTCACGGCATTTGCCTGAAACAGTTGATTGCCGTTCTTGAAGAATTGGAACGATCCGATCGAGAAGCGGAACTGCTCCAAGAATTTGAGCAATGGCTCGTGAAGCAAGGTGGTTCCAGCGATCCGCAGACATTTCGCGTGCGAGTTCGACAAGCCCAACGGCGCGGGGATTGGGAACAAGCCCAAAAGTTGGTTAAAAACTTCGAGTCCCAACTCTCCGATGAACCGTCCGACTATTGCGTGGCCGCTGGCCTGCGGGCTCGACTGGCAGAAATGGCCGTTGCGTTGCACCCGACCGACCCGGCACTTGTGACTGCCGAGCACAAGCGGGTTCAGGCCTGGCTGCAACGAGCTGAAAAGCTGGGCGCAGAAATCGCCACGGAATGCCAATTCGAACCCGCCATGCGCCGCTATTTTTTACAGAACCCACCGGATTAGGAATTGTCCCACATCAACTTCCCGACTTGGGAGAGCGTCCGACTTTGAAAATCCGAGAGCCCGTAGCGATATTGGTTTAGCGAGCGCTGGTGTACCGGCTTTAGCCGGTTGGTAGCTGAAAAGAGCGTTTTCACAGCTCCCGCCGGCTGAAGCCGGTACACCAGCGCTCGCTAAATCGCCTTTGGATCGGCAGAGCCAGCGAAATCCGGAACTTATTTCGGGACAAATCCTTAGCGGCGCGTGTTCGGTCGGATTCTCGCCCAACAACGCGCCGGTACCGCTGCCATCCGGGCCGCTTAACTTAGCGGTATTGGGCTGAAGCCGGTACACCAGCGCTGGATAAATTGTCGTAATACAACCTAAAATCGTAATAATTCTTCGACCGCAAGCTCTGCCAATTTGCAGAGTTAATGAAGGAGCATTTGCGCGACTTTCGCAAGCGAACAATCCCAGGGGCCGCGTTTTGAAATACGCGTTGGTGTTCAGATTTCATTTGCGCGTCGATGTGTTTGTTACGCCGTAGGATGCCGAGATCCGTTTTCGTTGTTAGGAGTTTACCCGTGAAACGTGTGCTGAGTTTTCTGTTTCCAGCTCTATGGTTGGTCTTGCTTTCCAGTCATGTGCCAATGTTGGCCCAAGACAGAAGCAATCTGAAAATCGACGAGGAGAAGGTTGAGGGTGGGGGAGGACCGCCCGCGATGGTCGATGTGCTGGTCGGTTTTGCCAATGCACCGGGCCCCAACGAACATGCCATCATTCGCGGCCAGGGAGGTGTGGTGAAAACCACTTACTCGCTGGTCCCCGCCATCGCCGCTCGTATTCCCCAAGTCGCCGTGGATGCGTTGAAAGCCAATCCGAACGTGACGGTGGTCGAACCAGACGGAATCGCGTTTGCGATTGGGCACTCCGGCCCGGTTGTGGATGAAGGCCTGGTTGAGCTGCAAAACGGCTGGGGCGTCGATCGGATCGGTGCCGGCTGGGTCCACCGTGGCTACGAGATCATCGGTGGCAGCCCAGTGGACCTGCCGCTGCTACCGAATACCGGCACCAACATTGGGGTGGCCGTTCTGGACACGGGGCTCGATTACACTCACCCCGAATTTGCTCATAACTATCGCGGTGGCTACGACTATATCAACAACGACAGCGATCCCTTTGATGACCATTTCCATGGAACGCATGTCGCCGGGACGATTGCGGCCGATTGGAACAATGTGGGTGTGGTAGGAGTTGCTCCGGACGTCGACCTGTATGTACTCAAAGTACTGGGAGCCAATGGCGGCGGCTCATGGAGTGGAATGATCTCGGCTTTGGACTGGTGCGTCAAACACAACGCGGACGTTCGGGCAGGACTCAAGCCCGGACATTCCTTGATTCGAGTGACCAACCATAGTTACGGCGGCACATCCCTTAGCACCCTGTATGAAGCGGCTTTGCGGAACTCGTATGCCCGAGGAATGGTTCACATCGCGGCGTCCGGGAATTCAGGCAGAGCGGACGGAATCGGCGACAACATCGTTTACCCAGCAAGGTTTCCCTCGGTGGTTGCCGTGGCTGCAACCAACTCCAGCGACATTCGAGCAGGATTTTCCAGCACCGGGCCCGCTCTAGAATTATCGGCTCCCGGCGTTCTGATCCGATCCGCATGGCCGCTCTGGCGTACTGATTCTGAATTAGGTTTTATTCCGGGCTACCGCCAACTCAGTGGCACCTCGATGGCTGCGCCCCATGCGGCGGGCGTGGCGGCTTTGCTGCTGTCGGCAAAGCCTGATTTGACCAGCAGCGGAACCCGCGCGTTGCTACGCGCTACGGCAGATCCACTCGGTAATCTCGATCACTATGGCTACGGCCTAGTCGATTCCATTTCGGGCGCGATGGCGGCCGAAGCGGCGGCACCCGGTTTTCCCATTCGAGCCACGATCGCTTATTCGCAGCTCAATGGCAAAAAAGACTTAGTGGTGACCATTACGGTTCGCGAGACCCAAAGCGGAAATCCGGTTCCCGGCGCCTACGTGGATGGCGTCTTGATGCGAAAGCCCTGGCAACAAAAGTTTTCAGGGGTTGCCGATAACCAGGGTCGCTTTATCGTGACCGTGGCCTGGGCGCAAAAAGGAACGTATACCACGGTCCTGGACGCCATCGCGGACGCCCGGATCAGCTGGCCGGGAGGAGCCTGGGACGGACAAACGCCCAACAATTCGTTCAAACACTAAGCTGAAAACCTCTGTGTGGCGCTCGTCGATCATCGGGTCGAAAGCGCCATCTTTCACAGGGCTTAAAAAATGCAGCAATAGATTTGGCGATGGAGTTCGTTCCACTCGGAAAGCACTCCATAGCCAAGTTTGCTTATTGTAGCCCAATAAAAATAAGTGCAGATGGCGCGCGTCTCGAACGGACCATCGATTGACGCAATGGCCTCTGAGAGCGAGTGTCCAACGATTAACGACGACGACAAATCAGAGCCACGCGGACGTCTTGCACGTCCTGTTGAGCCAGGATGGTTTGGAAGTCGCGCCGCGGTGGAACATCGACGGTTTTCTTAATGACCGTGCCGGTGGATCTTTCCGCGTGACTCCAATCGGCAGCCGTTACGTGCTTGGATTTTCCGCCGTTTCGGAACCTTCCGCCTGCTTATTGGTGGGAAGCTGATTGGCTGCGGCTGGATTTCGACGACGACGGGCTCGAAAATGAAATCATTCGAACTTTAGCGATTGACGCAATAATTCGGAAAATGCGAGTTTTAATCGACCGAACTCAGTTCGATGGGCAACTTGGTCACTGGCTTTAATCCAAATCAAAACTATCAATGGGCGTTTGTGACTGCGGCAGGTGGAATTCAAAACTTCTCGGCTGATAAATTTTTCATCAGTACGGCTGATTTAATGAACGACTTTACCGGTGGCTCGTTCAGCGTGGCGGAAAACGGCAACAGCCTCGTGCTCGGATTTTCCGCAGTCCCTTAACCTTCGGGCCTGCTACTAGTGGGAAGTTGCCTAGCCGTAGCCGGACTGCGACGGCGGCGAGCAAGGGTTTGCTAGTGTTGGACTAGGCATTCAGGGCCCCTTGACGATGACGTTAAGGCAAAAAACGCGGGCTCAGATGCGTTAAGGAACTCATTTGGCTCGTTGATACGCCCTTGAGATTCAGCCAGGTAGTCAACAGAATACGCCACTGATTTTCTAGTTCCTAGAACGCAGTTCTTGCTTTATAATTCCATGGGTCAGCGTTAGAATCTGAAAATATCGACGTGCGGTTGAACTCGGGTAAGTTAGGATGATCCGTGAACGACGACGAACTCTCAAAACAGACGCATCATGGGCCTGAGTCGAGTTCTCCTGATCAGACGGGAATTGATTCTGGAGACAATTTGGAAGTCTCGGGCGAGAAGTCTTTCGATAGTCTGGCTGCAAACGATCCGACCACCCAGGCCAAAGCCCTTCGTCGCAACGATTCTCCGACTCCTGCGAGCGACGATCGTGACGTCATTGCGGAAACGGCAGAACTTCCTGATCGTTCCGCTGCTGAATCCGCGAAGTCGCGACAGATTGGCAATTACCGGCTACTGCAACGACTGGGAAGTGGTGGGTTGGGGGAAGTGGGTCGCTGAGCAGACTCACCCAGTGAAACGCCGCGTGGCTTTGAAGCTAATCAGGAAGGGGCTGGATTCCAAAGAGATTGTGGCCCGCTTTGCCGCCGAGCGGCAGGCGCTGGCCTTGATGAATGGTTTGCCCCCGGTATCACCGGATTGTTTCGACCAAGTTAGGATTTTCAATCGATTTCGCTTGCGAACGCCCCTTCGTTGCGGCAAAATTACGAGGTTTACGGTACATTGAGAGTACGCCACCCCCGGTGCCGACAACATCGCGGGCTCGATTCATGGCTCACCCTCCCAGATGCAAAGTGGTTCGCGTGAAGTTGGAACAAAAACGGTACGACCGTTGCTTGATACGGAGCGTCGCATGCTCGTTTCTTTGGCTGGCGATTCTTGCAATCGGGTCTCCGGCCCAGGCCGGAGCTCATCTCAAGACCACTCCCAATTGGGCAACTCAAGATTCCGTCGCTAACAGTTCCGACGATGACCCGGAGCCACTTGCGGTCAAAGCCGCGACCATTCTGGCTCGGCGTTGTATCGAATGTCACGATCCAATCTCTCGCGCAGGAGAACTAGATCTCACCAAACGCGACGCCGCGATTCGTGGTGGTGAAAGCGGTTCCGCAATTGATTTGGAACAATGGCAGGCCGGACAACTTTGGCAACAACTGGAATCAGGGAACATGCCACCGGTCGGCTATCAACGACTCGAGGCGGATGAACTGGAGACGATCAAGCAGTGGCTGCAACAGGCGGCGTCCTGGCCAGTGCCAGTGATCGATCCTGCCGAGTTTGGCGGCGACTTGGAGCCCGCCCCTTCCTGGCTCAAACGTTTGACTCGGGAACAATACATTCGAACGGTTCTCGCAATCACGGGCATCGACATTCGGCCCCAAGCGGAACAATGGCTGCCCGCTGACGTCCGAGCGGATGGGTTTACGAATACGGCCTACAACCTTTCCATCGATCTGGATCACATCCATGGCTACGCGCGATTGGCTCGAGAAGTTGCCCAACGCGTCGATGTCCCTAGCCTCTTAGAACAATTCCACTCAACGACGCGCGACTTGGACGCCCCACGAACTTTGCTCCCGCGAATTGGAACTGTTTTCTTTCGCGGCCCGCTGTCGAGCGAGGAATTGGATTCGCTGCTGGCGGTCCAAGAGATGGCTCGACAGGAAGGCGGGGACGCACAAGCTGGATTGAAGTTGGTGCTCCAAGTGATGCTGCAGTCCCCTCGGTTTTTATTCTTGATCGAAACGGCCAACGAATCGAACCGAGCTCAACGTGTGCCCGACAACGAACTGGCCGTGCGACTCAGTTATAGTCTTTGGGGTGCGCCGCCCGACGAAGAACTCTGGCGAGCGGTCGCGGCCAATGAATTGTCGCAAGAACACCGACTGCGGGCCCAAGTGCAACGGATGCTCCGCGACCCTCGGGCGCGAACCTATTCGCGGCAGTTCGTGGGGGATTGGTTGGACTTGGAGCGTTTGTCCAGTCTGCGGCCGGACCGCGAGATGTTCCCAAGCTTTGCCCCGGAACTGGCCGAGGAAATGCAACGAGAATCGCTGGCGTTTTTTGATCACGTTGTGTGGAATCAAAATCGACCATTATCCGACCTGTTCCAAGCGCAAGTAACTTTCCTGACTCCCAAACTTGCGGAACATTACGGTATTCCCTGGGACTATCAGGCTCATGCGAAACAAACACTCCGACGACGCAGTGAAACCAACCAGACAGCGCCATGGCCCGTGGCAATGTATGTGTTCGATCAACGCTCGGAACTCCCGATTCGCAATTTGGGTGCGACCGGTTCTCAAGCTGATTTGCAGACGAGTAGCAGCAACGATCTCAATTGGACGGAGCGTTCGTTGGTGTTCTCGGGAGGTGCCTTACAAACCATGGCACCGCCCAACCAATTGATTGCGACCTTGAAGCGAAACGCAGAGCTGACGCTGGAAGTGGTCCTGCGCCCGGATAACTTGGAGCAGGACGGACCGGCTCGGATATTGACAATTTCGTCGGGAACTAGTCAGCGGAACATCACCTTAGGTCAAGCGAAGGATGCCTACCATGTTCGCTGCCGGACCAGAAAGACGAACGACAATGGCACGCCGGATTTGCAGGCGGTGGCGGGCTCGGCGCAAGTTGCCTGGACCCATTTGGTCTACACGTTTCAACCCAGTGGTTTGGCGACGCTGTATGTCAACGGCCAGGAGCAAGGGACGCAGCAAATTGGCGGTGATTTTTCTAACTGGAGCGAAGGCTTTCACTTGGCGATCGGAAATGAAACCAGTGGCGATCGACCGTGGCACGGCCATCTACGCCGCGTCGCGATCTACGATCAGGCGTTGACACCCGAGCAATTAGAACAGGCCAATCGCGAATTGGTGCGGCACGATGTTTCGGGTCGATCGGAACGAGGCGGATTGTTGACGCAGGGGAGTTTGCTAAGCGTCGGTGGCGATCAAGCTTCCATGGTGGCCCGTGGCTTGTTCATTATGGAAGACTTGTTGTTCGGAAAGATCGGGAATCCACCACCGTGTGTCGACTCGACGCCCAAACCAAGTCAACCGGGCCAAACGCAACGGGACTTGGCGATGACTCGGATCAATAACGACGCTTGCCGAAGTTGTCATGCCAAGTTCGAGCCGTTCGCGTTTGCCCTGGAGAAGTTCGATGGATTGGGAACGTATCACGAATTGGATCGGTTTGGTAATCAGCTACGCGACGATGGCGAAGTTCAATTGCCTGGTTCGGATGAGGTGATTAGTTTTACTTCAACCGCCCAATTGCTAGAGTTCTTATCGGAGAGTGAACGGTTGAAGCGGGGCATCACGCGCAAGCTGACTCAGTTTGCGATCGGTCGCCCGTTGGTCCCCGCCGATTGGCAAGCCGTCGAAGAGATTCACCAGCAGGGATGGAAGAACGGTGGAACCTACACGAGCCTGATGTCCGAGATCATGTCCAGCGACTTGGTGACCAAAAAATCTGCTATTCGGAGGTAAATACAAATGTCCAAGCGAACTCGAATTAGTCGTCGGTTGATGTTGCAGGGGCTCGGGGGAATTACCGTTGGTTTGCCTTGGCTGGAAGAGATGCTCCCGGTGGCCAAGGCGTCGCTGCGTCGATCAGCGGAATCTGAAGTTCCGGTTCGCGCATTCAACGTTTTCTTCGGGCTGGGGATTCCGTCGCCGCTGCAATTGGAAGGCTTCGACGGCGTCATGGAGCCGCTCAAGCCGTTGGCGGATAAGTTGTTGATCATGCGTGGCGTCGATCAAGTTCGCGCGGATGAACCGGGGATCAACGCTCACTACGATGGCGCGTCGGCAGCGTTTACTGCCGAACCGCCCAACGGGACCGCACGAGCTGGCGGCGCGTCCGTCGATCAAATGGTGCGTTTGGCCGCCTATCCGGACGGCCTGCCGGCGGGCATGATCCCCAGTCTGGTTGCTGGAACTTATTTTCGTCGCATGGATCGACCTGTGCGATACATCCATAGCTTTCTACCTGATGGCACGGCAGCAGCGGCAATGCACGAACAGCCTCGAGATTTGTTCGCTCGGATTTTTGGTTCGCTTGACGCACTGGATGAAAATGATCCACGACATCAACGTATGCAGCGCAGTGTCCTGGACGCGGTCAAAGATCAGTCCAACTTTTACACGGGCCCCCGTTCGCCGTTAGGTGCCCAGTCGCGGGCCCGTTTGGCTGACCATTTTGATCGTATTCGCGAATACGAACAGCGTGTCTTCGACAGTGACGGTGCCGCGAATCGCCGACGCGAACAGCCACCACTGCCTCCGGAATCAAAACTGCTGCATGGTGGGCAAGCCGATCCTGGCGGTGAGGGTATCGATATCACGGTCACCGAGTTGGTCGAAGAGTGGCGTCTGATGGCCGATCTATACGCGCTAGCAATTTTAACCGACCGAGTCCGGTTTGGGTCGATCACGTTCCTGGCAGCTGGTGAACGAATTCGCCTGAAAGGCGACTACGAGTACAACGGTCGTCACGTTTTCCAATTCGACGACGCCAAGCATCGCAATTCATCGGGCGCCAATGCGTGTAGCCACGAATGGTGGCATGCGTTCAACGAATCCAGCGACAACCCACAGTTGCGAGCCCATGCACACTTGAAAATGAGGGAGCTCGCGTACTTCATGAGCTTGTTGGATCAGGATGAATCGCGGGAAGCCAACGGTCGCACGATCTTGGAGAATTCCCTGCTGACCATCTCGACGGAATCCGGTGATGGACGACACAACGACGTCAAACGCGAACTATCGGGAGTATTTCATGCGATTACGGGTGCCAACGGTCGCTTCAAAACCGGACAGATCATGGATGTCGGTGCCGAAGGCTTGGACGTTTACAACTCCATGCTCGACACCTTTGGCGGAAAGCAAAAACTGGGCCCCAGCAATCGCGAACGCCAATTGATTGACCAAATCATTTCGTGACCGAGCGACCGAATCCGGTATCATTGCCGCCAAATCCCGGAAAACCCACAAAATTCTATTGCCAACAACCTTGCGGGGCAGCAAACTGATATACAAGTGCGTCAGGACAGGATATTCCAGCACCCCTACCAATAAGATCGCGG
>JAUXWY010000350.1 GCA_030681235.1 Pirellulaceae bacterium
GAACTTAACGGACGCTCCGTACCACTGTACCATTTCCAGCGCCAACTTTACGAACTTAACGTTCAACGGACATGGACTTCCCAACCAAGGTGGACAGATTGTCATCGGATTGGGTGGAATTCAACGAACCATCACGGTCAACGCCACAACCGGGAGGGCATCTTACTTGTGATTCCTAAACAAGCACGACATCGCCGCTTCGGGTATAGTTTGATCGAGATCGCAGTGGCCTTGCCTACCATCGGAATATTGACCGTCGGCATGTGTTCGGCAGTCTTATTGTCGGTTCGCGCGATCCCACAGGGCGGGTCGGTGATTACGGCATCCGTCGAGACCGCCAGGGCTATGGAACAGCTCGAGCGAGACTTACGATGTGCGACCCAAATCAGCAAAAGAGAGAGTCGGGACATTGTGTTCTCGGTCCCGGATCGAACGGGCAATGGCCAGTCCGAGTCGATTCGTTATTGGTGGTCAGGTGTCGATAAGTCGGCGGTCTATCGCCAAATCAACAATGGACCGTCAGAAATTGTGGTTGAACAAACCAGCAATTTCTCGCTGGCCTACGACATTCAACCCCGAGTCACCAACCGCGTCGTCGAACAAGTTGTTACGAGCAATGAACTGCTCCTCGCGTCGTTTGAGGGTTGGCCGGGGGTGACGGCATCGACAAATGAATTTACGGTTGGGGCGAACGATTGGATCGGTTCCACGTTTCAATTGTCGGATTCAGTCCCGCGGAATTACTCGAAACTGCGATTCACTCGAGCCTCAGTATACGGCCGGCGTGACACCGGTTCGGGGATGGCTAACGTCGGAGTTTATCGCGTAACGGTGGGTCGGGAACCACGTTTGGTCCATCGATTTGGAAGTCTGAGATTAGTCGCCAGTAATTTATTGCCGGTGCTGTCGGGATGGGCTGATACAACCTTGGCCAACGATGTCGTAGTCACGGATGGCTCTCGGACGTTTTACCTCATGTTTTCGGCAACGGCGGCAACGTCGACTTTGCGAGCGTCTTACTATTCCTCGAATTCCGCGCCGGTCAATGTCCATCCAACTTGTCGGTGGACGACCGATTCCGGGACAAGCTGGTTGCCGGGGTCAAGCGATCTGCACAAAAACGACTTGTTGTTTCGCATCTACGGCACCTTCGAGACCGTCCAGGTAAGTTCTGTTCCCGAGACCAAGCAACACATTCAAGCCGTCCAAGTGCAACTTCAGTCTGCGACGAACAAGAGTATCAACATCGATACGAGCATCCGCTTGCTGAATGAACCGGAGGCAACGCAAGACAATGCGCCAAACCCGAACTAACTGGGCAGTCGAAAATGGAAAATCGTCCCGCCGCGGCCTGAACATGGTGGAGGTCGCCATCTCGAGTCTGATCGTCGGCGTGATGTTGGTCGCCAGCCTGCGCGTTGTGGGGCAGTCGTTTTTGACGCAGAGACTCAACGCCGATCGAGCGACGGGTCAGTTTTTAGCGGATTCTTTACTAAACGAAGCGTTGCAACTGAGCTACATGGAACCTGGTCTGACCTCGTCTGCAATCGGACGTGAAGCAAACGAGTTGGCAACGAATCGGTCGAACTACGACGATGTCGATGATTATCACAACTACACAGAATCGCCACCCAAGGCCAAAAACAACACCGCCCTGCCCGACTTTACTGGTTGGCAACGATCCGTGACCGTCCAATGGGTCAACAATGCGGACTTGACGCAAGTCCTCAACACCGAGTCTGGCGTCAAACGGGTGACTGTCCAGACGCGTCGGAACGGGACGTTGGTCGCCACCGCGACTGGCTTTCGTAGCAATGTTCCATGAACCATCTAACTTTTGGCTACCAAACATGAACCTAGCGCGTCGACAAGGCTTTAGTTACATCGCGGTCTTGGGCACGTCATTGATCGTCGGAACGATGGCGTTGGGCAGCTTGTCAGTATTGCGAATTCAGTCTCGCGCCTCGCTAGACGCGATCAATTCGATCAAAGCCCGGGAAAATGGACGGACGGCCGTCGAATTGGGGCGTTACAACTTTACCAACGATCCGAATTGGCGAACGACCTTCAGCAACGGCCAACTATTTACGAACCGATCGACCGGCAACGGCACCATGAGCGCCACGATTCAAGACCCCGTGGACAACAATCTTGGCAACCACCCCCACCATCCCGTCCGACTCCAGATCACGGCCAATCAGGGGCGGGCAGTCCAGAAATTTGAAGTCGATATCGCGGCAAATCCGGTTCCGTTGGAAGTGCTAAAAAATGCCGTTCACAGCTGGACCAATCTACAAATTCAATCAACAGGAACTCTGGCCGTCTACGGGGCCCCGGTCGGCATCAACGGTTCGTTAACAAACGATAACGTCATTGATGGCGACGTGCTGGCGACCGCGATTTCGAAACAAGGCACGGTCACCGGTAGCGTCACCAACGCGGCGCCGATCTTGGATCTGCCGGCCGACAGTATCGTGACGAAGTACCTGGAAATCGGGACTGAGTTTACCAACCGAGTCAATTTGATTGAAAACGCAGTGATCGCGCCCGGCTTCAATTCGTTTGCGCCGTTGAATTCCGGTGGGGTTTATATCGTTCGACCAACATCAAATATGGAGATTCGCAACACTCGGATTCACGGAACCCTTATTGTCGTCATGCCAAGCACCGGCCATCGCCTGACGATTGGCGAAAACGTTTTCTTTCAACCTGCCGTCCCCGGGTATCCCGCGTTGATTGTGCAAGGACACCTCGATTTGTCGTATCGGTCCGATGGAGAGATCTTATCTGAAAGTGTCTTGGCGACAAACTTCAATCCCGCTGGTGCCCCTTACGAAGGTAGCTCGGATACCGATACTATCGACTCGTACCCGAGTGAGATCCGAGGCCTCATTTACGTCACCCGGAGGCTGCGGTGGTACAACAATGGCTTGCTACGTGGCAGCGTGCTTTCTGAGGGCCAAGGCGGCAACGGGATCGAAATTCATGGAACGCCGCGAGTCTTGTACGATCCGTACCTATTCCACGCACCAGCACCTTGGCTCACAAAACAGGTCAATATGATTCCCGTAACCGGAACCTGGAAACAAGTTGTCCAATAGATACAGCGTGAAAAACCTTAGGAGTGTGTGGTTAACCGCGTGGCCAGAGCAAATTTGGCGAATTCTATCTGGGCGTCAAAAGTCAATTCTAATTCTAACCGCCAAACTTGCGGCGGCCCGCGTTTGGGCTGTGAACGGCTGCATAATTCTGTAAATCGTTGGTGCAGGCTCCCGCGTACGCCTCCGGCTGACGGTTAAACAATCTCCTGATCGACGCATTATCTCGGGAAAGGTCACCTTGAATCGACGTCTCGCGTTATAATTCAGCTGGTTGTTGACAAGGCCAAGATTTGTTCGGAATTTGCCAAGACGATCGATCGTGATTATCAAGAAAGCCCGCACTATGCCATACGGTTTCTCAAAGCGTTTGACCATCATGGCGCTCGGCCTTAGTTTTTGTCTAACACTTTCCGTCAGGGGGCAAAACGTGGAGCCATTGTCGCTGCCACTTCGCGATCAACAACTCGATGCGAATGCGTTGTTTCAAGCGCTAGCAGCGGACTTGCACTGGACAGCCGCAGCCGCCGCTACCCTGCAACAAGAATTCGCTGCGAAGCCAATCAGCGGATCGCTCGCTCCGGTCGCACTCGATCGAGCACAGATCGACAATCTAGCTAAACTTTTCCCGAGTGTTTTTTCGCTCGAATCGAAGGGCGACCGCGACGAGTTGGTCATCGACCGAGGCGCGTTACAGAACACTCTCCGTGAACAAAAATTGAAACTGCGGCAGCATTTGGCGGCGGCAGCTGGGATCGAAACGACCCAGTTCGTCAAACTACCGACCACGTGGCCCGAACCATCCGAACCACCCTCGCGAGTGGTGATCGTCCTGCATGGGATTCATTCGACTCCCACCGCTGGTCAAGCGGTCGCTCTTCAGCTGCATGAAACCACGAAGCTGCCGATGCTCCAGTTCCTGTACCCCAACGATGCACCGGTTATGGAGTCCGCTGAGAAACTGAACCAACAGCTAGACAAAATTTTGGGCGAATTTCCCGACACGCAAATCAGCTTGGTTGGGTACAGTTTGGGTTGCTTGGTGGCTCGCGGTGCCTTGGAATGGCCAACTGGATCTAGCGAACCGATCCGGAAAAACGTGGACCAATTGATCCTTGTTTGTCCACCCAATCATGGGTCGGCGCTGTGGGAATACGCTCCTCTGTTGGAAGGCGCAGAGATTTGGCAACGCATGGCCAATCACGAGGCCATCGGCCGGCCGTTGCAACGAGTCGTCCGCACTATCACGGATGGACTCAATGAAGCCAGTGCAGACCTGGACCCTAACTCCCCCTGGATGTTGGAGCTCAACCGTCAGCCTCGTCCCGCACACGTACGTTATTCCATCCTCGCCGGAGATCGCGGCCCGATTCGTCCCGTGGCGGGCATGCTAATGCAAGTCGGCTTGAAGCAGTTGGAAGAAAATGTCGAGTTTGGTCCACTAGCCAAACGACTTGCGGACGTCACCCGAATGCCGGAACTGCGCCAGGGTCGAGGCGACGGTGTCGTCAAACTTCAAGCAACAAAACTGGACGGCGTCGACGATTGGGAACTACTACCGATTTCACATCTGGATTGGGGGCAAGTCAAAACCGACCCGGGGCGAATGTTAGTCGATGCGATCACCAAACGATTGGTGCGTAACGCAGATGGAAATTGAACAAAGGCGATTTAGCGAGCGCTGGTGTACCGGCTTTAGCCGGCGGGTGCAGTGAAAACGCTTTTTTCAGCCACTACGAACGCGAGCAGCAGGCCTGAAAGGCCGAAACTCGAAAGTACTCGGCGGATTTTTTCGGCTTCTCGCTACATCAGCGGGGCGGGTTTTAAAGGCCGTAGGACCGAGCTTGCTTCAGACCCGTCTACTAAGTAGGCCGATCGGGAAAATCCCGCCGATTTACTCGGCGGATTTTTTCGGCTTCTCGCTACATTCAGCGGTGCGGGTTTAAAAGGCCGTAGAACCGATCTTGCTTCAGACAAGTCCGCAAGTAGGCCGATCGGGAAAATCCCGCCGATTTACTCGGCGGATTTTTTCGGCTTCTCGCTACATCAGCGGTGCCGGTTTTTAAAGGCCGTAG
>JAUXWY010000361.1 GCA_030681235.1 Pirellulaceae bacterium
GGAACTTTGTCAGCGTTGGGAACACTCATTGGTCGAGTCCTGAAGCAGCTGACGCCGGACACCCTGTCCCGCGATCGAATCTCTGCCAACCACTCTTTTTCGCCGCTTGCCATCGGGAACGATCCAGATTCGGATCGGCCACAGGGCATTGTTCGCGGCTGTTACAATCTCCCTTGTGAATGGAAACGCAACGATGACCGCAGGAAGTACGGTGGCGAGCACTGTTTCGTTGTCAGATCTGCAACGTCTGTTTGACGGACAGTTGGAAGACCCGGCCGTTGTATTGGGGCCACAGCCGTGCGTCCACGCCCCGGATCACTGGTCGCATGTTCGCACTTTTCTTCCCGAAGCCAGTTCCGCGTGGTTGCAACATTTGACAGATCCGATTCAAATTCCGATGAAACGAATTCATCCGGCGGGGCTCTTTGAGGGTTTGTGCCCTGCCGACTGGAATGTCCCTGGACGGACGTCGACCTCCTCTTATAGAATTGGGTACTCGAACGTGTCGGGAGAAACGAAGGTCTCAATGGATAGTTATGCAGTCGCACCGCTGTCGACGGATTTCGATCAGTACTTGATCGGCGAAGGGAAGCATCGGCGACTCTACGACCTCTTGGGCGCGCATCGTCGGACCGTCGATGGTGTTCCCGGAATCAACTTTGCAGTCTGGGCCCCCAACGCGCGGGGTATCTCCGTCATCGGCGATTTTAATGCCTGGGATCATCGCCGAAATCCGCTGAAAAAAATGCCGGGTGGTGCTGGGATCTGGGAGGTCTTTGTACCGGGAATCGAGACGGGGTCGCTGTACAAGTTTCGTGTGACCGGCGCCGATCGTCATGTGACGGATCGCACCGATCCGATGGGCTACTCGTCTGAGCTGCCGCCGCGAACCGCTTCCGTTGTGGTCGATCTGGACTCGTATACTTGGAACGACGAAGCCTGGATCGAACGTCGCGCGGGAAGCAACGCCTTGCAGCAACCGATGAGCGTGTACGAAGTTCACTTGGGATCGTGGCAAACGGACCCCGCGATGCCCAACGGATGGTTGAACTATCGGGAGTTGGCGCATCGCTTGGTGAAGTACTGCCAAGAAATGCACTACACGCATTTAGAATTGCTGCCGGTTAGCGAACATCCATACACGGGTAGCTGGGGCTATCAAACGACCGGATATTTTGCCGTCACAAGCCGGTACGGCAGTCCAGCCGACTTCATGTACTTTGTTGACTACTGTCATCAACATGGAATCGGCGTGATCATCGACTGGGTGCCGGCACATTTCCCTAAAGACCGACACGGATTGGCTCGGTTTGATGGCACGGCGTTGTACGAACACTTGGATCCGCGGCAAGGCGAACACCCAGATTGGGGAACCTTGATCTTCAACTATGGACGCAACGAAGTCCGCAATTTCCTAATCGCCAACGCCTTGTTCTGGTTGGACAAGTATCATATCGACGGCCTACGCGTCGACGCGGTCGCCTCCATGTTGTACTTGGACTACAGTCGTCAAGCCAATCAATGGGTTCCCAATCGCCACGGCGGCCGCGAGAACTTGGAAGCCATCTCGTTGCTCCGCGAATTCAACGAAGTCGTCCATGCCGAATACCCAGGCGTGTTGACGATTGCCGAAGAGAGCACTGCTTGGGAAGGCGTCTCGCGACCCGTTCACTGCGGCGGTTTGGGCTTCAGTCTCAAATGGAACATGGGCTGGATGAACGACACGACCAAGTACTTCCGCCACAATCCCATTCACCGCAAGTACCATCACAACGAATTGACGTTTTCGTTGATCTACGCATTCCACGAAAACTTTACCCTGCCTTTGTCACATGACGAAGTGGTGCACGGCAAACGATCGTTACTGGATCAAATGCCCGGCGACTTGTGGCAGAAGTTTGCCAACCTGCGACTATTGTATACCTACATGTGGATGCATCCCGGCAAAAAGTTGCTGTTCATGGGTTGTGACTTTGGCCAATGGACCGAATGGAACCACAATCGCGAACTGGATTGGGGACTGTTGAAGTTCGACACGCACGGTGGACTAAAGCAGTTGGTGTCGGACTTGAATCGACTGCATGTGACTGAAACGGCGTTACACGAGCTGGATTTTGAGGGAGCCGGATTCCAGTGGATCGATTGCTTGAATGCCGAGAACAGTGTTCTCGCTTTCTTGCGCCGGAACAAGTCTGGCGATGAAACGGTCTTTGCAGCGTTCAACATGACGCCGATCATTCGCCGTGATTATCGTTTGGGCTTGGATGCCCCCGGAACCTATCGCGAGATCCTCAACTCGGATTCGAAGTTTTACGGTGGCTCCAATGTCGGCACATTCCAATCGATTGCCGAGCCCGTTCCAGCCCAAGGACGCCCATGGTCCATCCAACTGAACCTACCTCCGTTGGCAGGGATTGTCTTGAAGCAGGTTGCGGATGAACCCCGAAAATGATTTGACCCACTTCGACCCAAGTGGGAATGCAAGAATGGTCGATGTCGGGGCCAAGCCAGCCACTGAACGCGTGGCCGTCGCGCGAGCTCTTGTCAGAATGGCGATTGAAACGGCCGCCTTGATCCAACAGCGAGCCTTGCTCAAAGGCGATGTCTTGCAAGTGGCTCGGATCGCAGGGATCATGGCCGCCAAGCGGACTGACGAACTCATTCCTCTCTGTCATTCCTTGAACCTGAGTAGCACGGAAGTCGAGTTCGAATTTGTCGAGCCGAATCTGTTGCAGATCACCACTCGCGTCAAGACCGTCGGACCGACCGGCGTCGAAATGGAAGCCCTGGTCGCGGCCAGTACCGCAGCGTTGACCGTCTACGACATGTGTAAAGCCGTGGACCGAGCCATGTCGATCCGCGAAATCGTACTGGTGGAGAAACGCGGTGGGAAATCAGGGACGTGGCTCCGCGATAAGACGTCGTAGCAACGATCGACTCCGCCCCCTGGGGCCCAATCGCGAGACAAACCATGGGCCTCTCATTGGAGTGAACTGGTTACTGCTCATCCAACGAAATCGAGTTGATAACCGCACGTCGCAACACGATGTAGTTTCGACCTTGGTGCTCGGTGATCAATCCTTCGACTTCCCAAGTTGCGGCCTCGTCATGGCGAGTCATGATTTCATAGACTCGTTCCAAAGTGAGATTCTCCAATACCGTGACCATCGTATCGAGACTGGGCAGAACGCAGTTCATGCGTTCACCGACGGGCGTGAACCTCGCATTCGGATCGCGGATCTCGCGCCCTTCTCGCAAACGATTGCTGGCGGAGCTCTTTGGCGTGTCTTGCGATTTGTTTGTAACCTGTGTCGTTCCAGAGGCTAAGAAGTACCGACTTGGTTGGTCGTTGGTTGTTGCCAGGTCCGCTGGGGCTACCGGTTGAACAGCGGGCGGAACGCGGGAAGCACCTACAGCGGTATTTTGGTGAACCGAACGAGTTTCTCGCAGCGCCAACCCAAGCAATACCGCAACCATCAGAACATAGGAAACTCGGTGCAGCACGGTTCGACCCTCTCCAAGCACTAGGAAGTCTTGCTCGTCGTCATGCCGAACAACGCCAGTACAGCGCCAATGTAAATCATTGGCCATCCCATCCAAGTGGGTGGCGTGATAATTTTCTTGGCATTGTCCGTGACGGTCTCGGACCGAGTGTAGCCAGCGGTCGTGAGTCCCGTGCGTCCGCTTTGGGATACCGTTTGATATTGGGGAAGGAACATGCCACCACTATTCTGGTTCGCGACCTTTTCACCGTTTTCTTTATAGACGCTGCCGGTCAACTCCAGTCCATCTTGTTGTTCGTGGAGGAACTTCGTGGCCTGCGGAGTCAGGACGAACGACTCGATGACTCGAAAATGAAATCCCGCCAGGATCATCAAGAAGCCGACGGTCATGTAGTGATTGCGGTTCCAATTCATCGGTTTTGACTCGCTAGCAAACAGGGCCCCCTCGACTTCTTTATCGTTCGCGGCTCGATGCGGGAATTGTGATCGGCTTTCGATTCCCCTGGCGCGGATTGTGAGCAATGCAACGAATTTACGAATTTGTCGGCTGGCGCTGCGTCTCTTCGACGTATTCAGACCCGAAAGTGCGTAAAGGTTTGATTCGGGACGCCGTTCCGGGGGCCAACTTTATTTCGTCGCGCCGCAAATTGCCCGTTGAAGATTGATACAGGCTTGCTCTAATGCCCTCCTGCCAGACCTATCCTCACGACCGTTTGGAACGTGAGCGACCCCATACAGCCAAGCAACAAAGCCCAAGGACTTCAATACGGGAATTCGACGCCTTACTTCGTTTGGTACTCCAGCATGAGGCGATCCGCAAAGAACTCGAACATCCGCTGTGTGACGTAGGGCTGATAAGCGCCGAACCCGTGACGCGTCCCCGGCAGATAAAGCATGTCGAATTTCTTATTGGCCTTGATCAGCGCGTCCACCAAACGCAAGGTATTCGCAGGATGGACGTTGTTGTCCAATTCCCCGTGAACTAGAAACAGGTGATGCTTCAAGTTCGCAGCCAATTCCGCATTGGTCGGAACCACGATTTCAAATCGGGTTTTCTGCTCCGTCTTTAATTCCTGCGTTTTGTCTTTGACTTGCTCGTCCTGCTTCTGCTCATCGTCCTGCTTCTGCTCTTGCTTCTGGTCTTGTTGCTGCTGTTGTTGTTGTTGACCATCCTGTTGGTTTTGCTGCTGATCTTGCTGCTGTTCACCTTGCCGGGTGCCTCGGCCGCGACTGCGGCGACGTTGCTGATCGCGTCGCGATTGTTGTTCCTCAGTCTGTTGAGTTTGGACTTGTTGTTCTTGCTGCTCTTCGCGTTCTCGTTCCTGCCGTTCTTGTTCCTGCCGTTCTTCTTGCAACCACAGTGGCAGGGGTTCGTGATCGCCCCAGAGTCGCTGTTCGAAGGTCCACGGATCTTCGTCGGCGGCCATTTCGTAGTCGAAGAAGAAGTCGTCGGGCTGCACATCCAACACTGCTTGAAGGTCGGACGGTCCGCTTTGGGATTGGCGTTGATTGGTCCGACCCCTGGTTTCCGTCTTGGCCACTTGTTCGACGGGAACTTCACGCAAGCCGTGCCAACGTTCCGACCAGGAGTTGTTGTAGATGTTGTTATCGTGATTTCCAGCCGTCGAAAAGCCAGCTTTGAAAAAATCGTTGTAGGGCGGCACCATCAGTGCCGCCGCGGTCATGAAACCGCCGCCCGAATGCCCGTAGATGCCAACCCGTTCGACATCGATAAAGGGAAATCTTTGAGCCAATTGCTCAATCGCGGCCTTCTTATCGGCCAAGGCATAATCGCGTAAATTGAAGTAGCCGTAGGTGGCGTAGGCCTTGGAACGGTTGGGGGTCCCACCGCGATGTCCTACCTGGACCACGATAAAACCGATCTGGGCCAGTTGCTGTTCACCCGCAGTGGCCGTAAAGGTATGGCGAGTCCCTTCCTGTTGGGGACCAGGATAGACGTAGGTGATGATG
>JAUXWY010000363.1 GCA_030681235.1 Pirellulaceae bacterium
CGCGTCGGGCAGCGCACGGCCTTTGGAACTCGAGCGAGAAGAAGCAGAATTGGCCATGGCCAAAGCCACATTGGAACAAAAGCGACACGAATATCAAACGAAACAACTGCACTTGGAGCGACTACGGATCGAAGTTGAAAAGCGAACGATTCGCGCTCCGTTTGCTGGGTACGTTGCCACGCTGCCACGCCAGGTTGGCGAGTACATCTCGATGAGCCGAGCCGATGTCGCGACGCTGATCGACACGACCACCCTGCAAGTTGAATTTGCCGTTCCATTTGCAGTAAGCAAGTCTTTTCGTGTATCGCAGTCGGTCGAACTTCTCGTCGATGACCAAACAGTCCACGGCCAAATTTCGTTGATTGGATTGATTGTCGATCGCAGTTCGCAGACGGTCAACGTGCGGGTCAAAATCGATAACAGGCAACTGGCCATCAAACCTGGGACGGACTGCCTGCTCATCGCGAACAATCGCGGCCCAATGATTTTGCAGACAAGTGGTCCCAGCCGACCTTAAGACACGAACAATGTTCGGATCGTGGCACTTCGCCGGGTGTCCAATCCGCTCCATGGATGTAGAGGATTCCTGGTATGCATCACGATCATCGCCCGAATTTTTCGAGCGCAAGCGGAACCGTCGGCGGCTCGGACAGCGTGGCGATTTTGTCGCCGTCGCCGCATCAATCCGGACCGGACCGCCCTGGCTCGCAGGCTCGAACCGGCCCCGCGTTGTTAGTGCAGTTCACTCATGCGACCGCCGAGATCATTGCTGAACAGCGCGGCGAAGCGGACGTGTTGGCGGTGAACCAAAGTTTCTTTCAGTTGTTGCAACCGGTTGCGCTTCTGCACGCCTTTCGGCTTCCAGAAAACAAACCAGGCCAGGCTAGTCCGATTCAGGTCGACGACTGGTTGGAAAAATGCAAGTTAGCATCGGCGCCAGGTTCTGACCTTCCAACGGAGTTGCAATCGTTGGCCGCCGAAATGGCGCAACAATGTGTTGAATCTCGTCAGTGTCAATTGTCGACGGTGATTGCCAATCATCAGATCTTGGTCGTTCCGCTGATGGTTCCTGGTCACAAGCCACAGTCGCTTTGTATTGCTGTCCGCGCGGAATTGGCTGCCAGCGCGTTGCCGCTCTTGACCACATTTGTGGGATGTCTGGGATCATTGCAATTGGATGGACATGTCCAACAAGGGCAGCGGGCGGCTCGTCAATTGCAATCGCTGACGAAGAACAATTCGGATTTGGAGTCGGCCAAGAATTTGCCACAGGCCGCAACCCACTTGACGACTCGCTGGGCCGAACAATTGCAAGCCAGTCACGTGGCGTGGGTTATCGTGCGGCACAACCGAGCAACTCGCGTGGCGGCGATTTCCGGGGCGACCGAGATCGACCCGGCGAGCCGGATTTACTTTGAATTGATCCAAGCGACGCAATCGTTGCTGCACGCCGGTGGGACCAGAAGTCATTGGGTAACTGGGCAGCCAGCGCCGCCCAAATTCCTAAAACGGCAATCGAACGAAAGTTCGACGATCAATTCACCAGCCGAACGATGCTTGCAGAGCATTGTTAGCGAACTCATGGTTCCGGCGGTCGTGGCGATCCCCGTGCGATCGGCGGACCAAATCGTCGCCTATCTGTTCCTGGCTGGTCAAAGAGAAATTGCCAATCCCGCTGCCGAAGAAGCACGTCGCGGAGCGTTCGACCAAATCCAAACCCAAGTTGCGCTGGCCACACGAGTGCATCAATCGGCGTGGCAGCGGTGCATCGACACACCTGCGAACTTTGTGCGCCGATGGCGGTGGCTATTGTTGGCGGCAACCGTGTTATTGTCAGCCTTAGCGGCGTGGCCGATGCCTTACACGATGTATTGTGCTTGCGAACTTGCGACGACCGATCGCCGTTACGCCGTGGCTCCCTACAAAGGCACGTTGAAAGACGTCTTGGTGATGCCAGGAGAGGTTGTCGCCCCCGGCCAACTGTTGGCCACGATGGATGACCGCGAACTGCGAATCGAATTGGCTGGTAAACAAGCAGCCTTCGATCGCGAACAGAACCAAATCAGAATTTCCCGCGCGGCTGGCGATTTCGCCAAGGCTCGAATCGCCGAATTGGAAGCCGTCCGGATCAACAGCGAAATCGCGCTGCTGAACCAGCACTTGGCCAATCGCGAGATTCGCTCGCCCATCGCTGGTACGATCGTGCAAGGCGATTTGACGGAGTTGACGGGAGCACCAGTGGAGGTCGGGAGCAATTTGTTTGAAGTTGCCGGCCTGGAGGAATTGTTGGTCCAGATCGAGATCCCTGAGTTCCAATATCGGTACGCGACGGTGGGGCAAGAGGTTCGTCTTAGCCTGGAAGCATTTCCGTACGAAACTTTGATTGGGGTTGTTGAACGGTTGCATCCGCGAGCATCAACGCGTGAAGATCGAAATGTCTTTTTGGCCGAGATACGAATCGCCAATCCCGCCGGTCAACTTCGCCCAGGCATGAAGGGACAAGCGAAGATCGTTGGGGATGCGTACCCATTGGCCTGGAAGTGGCTGCACTATCCGTACGAAAAAACACGGGCTTTTTTGGGATGGTTTTAATCACCGATGTTGCCAATGCCACCTAATTCCGAACAAAGCCCCAGCCCGCGACTGAGGACGGATCTGAGAATCAGTCAAGCCGCCGGCGCGACGGCCTATCATGTCTTGGAAGATAGCGTGGCAGGCAAGTGCTTCGAACTGGGGACGCGAGAAGCGCACTGTCTGCTCGCTTGCGATGGACGTCGTACGATCGGCGAGATCCTCGCCAGCCAACCTCGCGTGGTTGGCTTGCCGTTGCTCACCGGTGTCGACTTTCAGCAACTGATCACTTGGGCATTGACCAAACAACTCTTGATCGATCATTCGGACCAAGCGGTCGGGCGACAACAGGCCACCTATCGAGCACAGTCGCGGACGAATTGGATCAAGTGGACGAATCCGATCAGCATCTCCATTAGCTTTGGAAGTCCGGCTCGATTACTGAACGTGCTGGCGCCAAAATTGAATTGGATATTTGATGCCCGTTGGCTGCCACTGGCCGGACTGGCGGTTGTTTATGCGCTGTTTTGTTTGTACGAGCACGGCGAAAAGTTTTCGCACCAAGTGGTTGCGATATGGGCCGATCAACAATGGCTACCGCTGTTGGTGGTTTGGCTGCTTATCAAAGTGATTCATGAGCTATCGCATGGCATTGTGGCGCGACGGTATGGCACCCAAGTCCGAGACTCGGGAGTTTTCCTGATCTTGTTTCTGCCGCTGGCTTACGTGGATGTTAGCAACTCCGCGCGCTTGCCCAGTCGCTGGAAACGCATTCATATTGCGGCTGCAGGGATGTATGTCGAAATCGTCTTGGCGGCGATCGCGACGATCATTTGGGCCTGGACGACCAATGTGTCGCTGGCATCTTGGATGCACGCGATCGTGATTAGTGCAGGTATTAGCACGGTGGTGTTCAACGCCAACCCACTGATGCGGTTCGACGGCTACTACATCTTGGCCGATCTGATCGGAATACCCAACTTGGGTACGCGCGGGAAACAATGGGTTTGGGGCACGGCCAAACGCTGGTGCTTGGGAATACCGACACAACCGATGTTGTTGCCTGGGTACAAACGAGTCATGGTCGCGATCTATGGCTTGGCGGCGTTGCTCTGGAGGGTCATGTTGCAGGTGGCCTTGGTGATTGCCGCAGCCGCCCTGTTTTATGGGTTGGGTGTGCTGATCGCCGTGTTGGCGGTTCTCCACTACGCCATGGAACCTTTTTTGCAGTTTCTTCGATTCGTACGCACCGAACGACCTTGGTCGAAGTGGAAGCCTGTCAATGTCACGGTTTCCTTGATCGCCGCAGGAGCGACGACGTGGTTGCTGACTTCAATTCTTACAGGGCCCGTCTATTTGAATGCGCCAGCGGTCGTGCGATATCCCGCCGAAAAGTTGGTGCGCGCTGCGGCTGATGGGTTTGTCGAGTCGATTGACGTACGGCATGGTCAAACGGTGGTGGCCGGTCAGCGGTTGGCCGTGCTCAAGAACCCCGAATTGCTACTCCAATTACAATCGTTGCAAGTTCAGTTGGAGCAAGCCGAGCATCGCGCGAGATTGGCTCGCGAAGAAGCTGATTGGAGCGAATTGGACAATCAGCGTCGATTGGCCGAGGCCTTGCGTACTCAATTGGCCGAACGACAGCTGGAGGTCGCGAGTTTGGAACTACGCGCGCCCTGTTCCGGACAGGTATGGCACCCTGAATTGGGGCAACTACTGGGCCAATACATCCGTCGTGGCACCCCGGTCTTGTCGGTGGACGACGGACAAAAGGAGTTGGCCATTTCGATTTCGCAGGACGACTTGGCTGGGGCACATGCTTGGGCAAATACCGAAGTTCAAATTGTCTTTCCAAATCTCCCGATTATGCAAGGACGGTTGATTCGAATTCAACCAAACGCCAGTGTCGCCGTGCCCGCTCCAGCGTTGGCCCGCCGATTCGGTGGCCCACTGTTGGTGCAGCCCGTCTCGTCCACCGAACCGTCGAAGCCTCGGTTCATTCAACCCCAGTCGGGGACCGATCATTCGACGGCAGATTTGAAATTATTAGTACCTCGTGTCACGGGAATCGTTGAACTCTCCCCCGAGTTGCAGCAACAAATGCCGATTGGTCATACTGGCTCCGTCTTTCTTCCGGCCCAACGTCAGAGCTTGGCCAACTACATGGTGCAACAGACCCGCCGCTGGTTGACTGGCCATCTGGAAAGCATGCGGGCTGCGGTTCGTTAAGGCTCCACCGGGTCCCTGGCCCTTCTTGTTTTAATGGACTTGCCGGCTCGTTCAACGCCGACGGCCCTTCATCTATCCTCGCCCGAGGGTAGCCCTCACCACAGCCCTCACCCCATTGGCTGGGTGGTCGCCGGAGCGTAACTTCTCGAACATCGGGTGGAGCTATCGGTGGAATTCTGGCCGCAATTTGGGGGGGATGGCTAACTTACAAGGATGGCGATGCAGGCTTCAGGGTACCCTGAAGCATTCGGACTGTTTATGATATGCTGGTTCTGCCGAATTTGGGGGTAGCGGCATAGGACACGGACGGTTGGAAGCCACAAACACTCGACTGCAAGTATGACAAAACCTTTTCTCGCCAGGCGGATTCCGTTTTTCGGTAGCGTGGCCATGTTTGTGCTGTGCGGGGTATTTTTTCTCGTACCATTTTTTGCCCGCTCGGCTCGGTTTGCGGTCGACGACGTACGAAACGATGTCTCGGACTGGTTGCCGAAACATTTCATTGAGACGCAGCAGTTGGGTGAATTCCGTGATTATTTCTTGGGCGAGCAGTTCGTCTTGGTCAGTTGGGACGGCTGCAACGAGGACGATCGAAATTACCATGCGCTGGTCAAGATGTTGCGGCGCGAGTCGTTGGCGCATTCGGAAGCGGTCACCGACGAAGAAAAAGAAGCCTATCGTTTGGGCGACGAAAACGCTTGGCACTACGCGGACAACTACCATGAAAACGTCGGCTCGGGCCACGAGCGCTGGTTCAAGGGCCGCGGCGGCAAGTGGTTTTACATCACTCAAGAGGGCAAGGTCTACAAATGGTTGGGCGAAAGTGATCTGATCGGAACCATTGGCCGGTTCTTCGAACAACAGTGGACGGGCACTTATAAGTTGCAAGGCGAGCACATCGCTACGTTTGGCACACCGACGAACAATGAATTCTATCGAGATCCTCGCAAGCTGTTTGCTCGCTTGTTCAAGGACGTCCAAACGGGGCCAGATTTCTTGGAGCAATTGGCTGGCGCAAACGGCAGCCTGAACATCACCAACACCTCATCCGAATCATTACGCCGGTTGCAGGCGAAAATCGAGGCCCACCAGCGATTGACGGGCGCCTTTTTTGGGCCAACACCTTCGGTCAGATTTGATTGGAAACCGGAGAGCATGCGTTCCGAATTGTCGGACCAACGCTTCAAGATGATGCAACCGGGTTGGCAGGAAGAATTGTCATTGTTTGTGCAAGACTTGATTGCCAAGGAGCATGGTGGAGACGAGGCCGCTTTTCAACGGGCGTCCCAAGAACAACGTCTCAAGTATTGGCTTCTTTGGTGGGATCGAATCAACCTACCTGTCCCACCGCGGCAAACGGCCATCATGGTGACCCTCAACGGTCCCGTGATCGACGACTTATCGATGGTGGTAGGTCGCGGTCTGTTGGGCAAACCCCGGGGCCGCATTCTGGAGTTGGCCACAGGGGAATGTGGGATTAGTCCCGATAGCCTGCACGTCGGAGGGCCTCCGGTCGACAATGTTTCGATCGACGAAGAAGGGTCGATCACGCTGCTGCGACTGGCGTCGCTCTCGGGGATCATCGGCATTTCAATTTCTTTGCTGAGTTTCCGCAGCCTACGAGTGACGTTGATGCTGTTTTTTGTGGGTGGGGTATCGGCGCTTAGTAGTCTGGGCGTGGTCTGGATGTTGGGTGGTGGGCTTGATGCGATTCTGATGACCATGCCCAGTTTGGTTTACGTATTGGCCATTAGTGGATCGGTCCACGTGATCAACTATTATCGCGATGCTTGTGAAACGACCGGACGTCGAACCGCCGTTTCGGAAGCGGTGAAACATGCGATTTTCCCGTGCTGTGTTGCGGCCTTTACGACGGCCATTGGTTTATTTTCGTTGTGCACCAGTAATCTTGCGCCGATCTTCAAATTCGGCTTCTATTCCGGCATCGCGGTGATCGGAACCTTGGTGTTGATGTTCACGTACTTGCCAGCCTCGCTGGAAGTATTTCCGCCCAATTTTGCGCGAGGGAATAAAGTCTCCCAGTCGAGCTGGTTGATGGACGGGGTCGAGCGATTCTGGATGGGTGTGGGACGGATCGTGACACGCCATCATTGGGTGGTTAATGTCGTGGTCATCGCAAGCATGATATTTTCAGGATTTGGCATTCTTTATGTGCAGACTTCGGTCCAGTTGTTGAAGCTGTTTCAACCCCAGGCCAAGATCCTGAAGGACTATCATTGGTTCGAAGATAATTTGGGGAAATTGGTTCCGATGGAGATTTTGGTTCGATTCCAAGATCATGCCATTGAGCCGTTCACTCCGCGCCGATCAGAACCGACGAATTCTGAATCGGAAATCCAAAAGATTGCTTATCCCGAGGAGGATACGTCGGACTCTGTGGCGGGCCCCTACGGTCGGTATACTCTGCGTGATCGGCTGGAACTCGTTCGCATGATTCGACGGAATTTGGAAACGGTCTTTGGACCGCGAGGGCAAGACATCATCGGGTCCGGGATGTCGATCGATGTATTCACACCCAACCTGGATAGCGCGGCGATGGACATGGTCTTGGAACGTGACTTCGACCGCCTGCCACGCGATTTCCTCTACTCGCCACGAATGCTGCCTCGTCCTGGCCAAACCAAAGACTTGGGCACAAATGAACTGTGGCGGATCAGTCTGCGACTGGGGGCGTTCTCCGACGTCGACTACGGTCGATTTGTTAACGAGATCAAACAGGTTGTCGAACCGTCGATGCGAGCCGCGATGTTTCGCAACCGTCTGTTTGAAGAGTTGGAGAAACGCTTCCGTTTTGGACATGACGACGAGATGCCGTTTAATGTGCTGTTTGTTTCCAATACAGCACCGGCCGATTCGGTGGCGGTTAGCGTTCGCCCGACAGCCAATTCCGACCAAGAATCGGGACTCGCAACCAAGGTTGATTCCGCACACCAGTCCGTCGCGCCGATGGATCCAACGTTGGGCTCAGCCGCCAATCAAACGGCCATATTTTCTAAGACTTTGATTGGATTATTGCAACGCAAAGACATCCGGTTCGTGAAGAAACGACCATCGACGGATCAGACCCGGCGGCAGTATTGGACGACCCCGCAACAAATGGCGGAACAAGGTGAATTAACGGACTCCGCCAAGTTGGCCGATCTCTTGGATCCCTTTACGGTCGTGGTGGTCGTTGATTCACATCCGGACTTGGACTTGGCTGCAATCGGCAAACGGCCCAACACAGTGGTCTTAGACGCGGCGGCCAGCCATTACCAATACCGAATCGACCCGGTGACCAAGAATCCTCTGGTAGGGCAACAGACCGCCGAGCAATTGCTGACGGCTGATTCCGCGTCCGGACAAACTTCGAATCGACCTGTGGACATTTCGGCGGTTTACACCGGCGTGATTCCGATCGTTTACAAAGCCCAGCGAACATTGTTGTCCAGTTTGTTCGAGAGCATTTTTTATTCCTTTATCATGATCATGGTGGTGATGGGGATCTTATTGCGGCCGTGGGGCGACCCATGGACGATCGGCAATACCATGAATTTCCGAGGTGGATTATTGTCCATGCTGCCGAACGTGTTTCCGCTGTTGATGGTGTTTGGAATGATGGGCCATTTGGCGGACTTTGGTGTAAAAGTCGATATCGGTTCGATGATGACGGCCAGTGTGGCGATGGGCATTGCGGTTGACGACACAATTCACTTTTTGAACTGGTACCGTCAAGGATTGACCGATGGTGCCACCAGGCAGGAGGCCATCACGCTGGCGTACAAGCGATGCGCCAGGGCCATGACACAAACAACGATGATCGCAGGCCTCGGGTTGTTTGCCTTTGCGTTCAGTTCCTTCACGCCGACGCAACGATTCGGAACACTGATGTTGCTTCTGTTGATAGTGGCACTGATTGGAGATTTGGTTTTCTTGCCTGCCCTGATCAGCAGTCCGTTTGGAAAGTACTTTGGTCGGGAAAGGTCGCCCGAGGAACGGGCTCAGTTGGCCGAGAAAAGAATGCGGGAAACTCGTGTGACCAATCCCGACAACATCGTCAAATCTCTCGGTGCCAATCAAGTGGTGGTTCAAACACCCGGACCCCACATTCTTAATCCCCAAGGGAACACAACGTCACTCTTGTAGCCCGGCCGGGGCAGGGGCTATTGAACGGAAAGGAACTCGCAAACATCAATGAGCAATCCAACATCCCGGGCGGCTGCGGATTATGGACTGAGCTATTTGCTGTGGCTTTGTGTGGTAATCGTTTTTCTGATTACCATCAATGGCGGGATTGTGGATTTGTTCATGTCGGGTTGGATTATGGACCGTCCGGTGTGGTTAGATGACCCGCGAGTCTTGATGGCGATCGGGAAAATTGCTCCCTTTCTGATGCTGATTTGTGAATATTGGGTTCTTGATTTTTTTGTGGATCGATTTCGCCAATGGCGAGCCAGAACCGGCATCGAAATTTCTTGAGGATCACTTGGATGGACTTGTTGCACAAGCCCTGCCCGCAGTTTCGAGCCGTCGATCTTGATCAGAAAACGATTCGCGCCGAAGATTTTCGCGGGCGCTGGTTGTGGTTGCTATTTCACCGGCATTTGGCCTGACTGATGTGCCGCGAGCACGTGTTGCAGTTGCAACCAATCGATTGGGAAGCCCACCGAGTGTCGATCGTGATTGTTTCTTTCGAAGAGGAGCGGAACGTCCGTCGCTACCGCGATCAAACTGGACTACAATGGCCGCTGATTTCCGACCCGAACCGCGAGCTTTATCGAATGTTCGGAATGGAAAAAGCCAAGCTGCGTCAAATCATCAATTGGCGCTCGCTGCGTGGCTATTTGGGGTTGGTGTTTGGTCTGCGGCGGGCCGTTAAAATGCCGACGAACCACGATTATTTACAATTGGGTGGTGATGTGTTGGTGGACCCCCGCGGAGTGATCCAATTGATGCATCATAGCCACTCGCCCGAAGACCGCCCGAAACTGACGGACATCATGCAGTTGTTGGCGATCACCCAGAAGGAACAGACATGAGTTGGGAACCGGTTTTGACTTCTTTCCAACAGCAACGCGACACGATTGCCCTCGGTGGCGGCGTCAAAGCGATTGCGCGTCAACATGAAAAAAATCGGTTGACTGCCCGCGAGCGGATCCAGCGATTGGCGGACCCAGAGACTTTGTTCTTGGACATTGGCCATTGGGCTGGCTTCGGCATGTATCAAGAGTACGGTGGATGCGACGGAGCGGCCGTCGTTTGTGGCGTCGCAACCATCTGCAAACGCGCGGTGATGGTGATAGCCAACGATGCCACGATCAAAGCCGGGGCGTTCTTTCCCATGACCTGCAAGAAAGTACTCCGAGCCCAACGGATGGCTTTGGAGAACCGCTTGCCTTTGGTCTACTTGGTCGATTCGGCGGGAGTCTTTTTGCCGCTGCAAGATGAGATCTTTCCCGACGAAGACGACTTCGGACGGATCTTCCGCAACAACGCCGTGATCAGTGCGTTGGGGATCCCCCAATTGGCGGCGATCATGGGGAATTGCGTCGCCGGTGGCGGTTACTTGCCAGTGTTATGCGATAAGTTGATCATGACCGAGGGTAGTGGTCTCTATTTGGCCGGACCCGCGTTGGTCAAAAGTGCCATCGGACAGGAAGTCTCGCACGAGGAACTCGGTGGCGCCCGAATGCACGCCACGATCAGTGGCACCATTGATTTCCACGAACCCAACGACGAAACTGCGATTCTGCGGCTTCGTCAACTGATCGACCATTTGCCATGTGATCCACGGGCCGCGGAATATCAGCGAGGTGAGCCGAGTGAACCTGCTCCTGGACCCGCACTGACGGAAATCGTTCCGCCGACCGCCGGGAAAACGTTTGAAGTCCGACACGTGATTGCGGGCCTTGTCGATCAAGATTCGTTTGTCGAGTACAAGGCCGGTTTTGGCCAAACGATTGTTTGCGGGTTTGCACGATTGGGTGGTTTTCCGATCGGCATCGTCGCCAACCAACGGCATCCCGTGCAGAGTGCCAAAGAAGGCATGCAATTCGGCGGCGTGATCTATCATGACAGTGCCGACAAGGCCGCTCGCTTCATCATGGACTGCAATCAGACTTGGACGCCCATTCTGTTTCTGCAAGACGTCATGGGATTTATGGTTGGCCGCGACAGCGAACAGGCCGGAATCATTCGAGCCGGTGCCAAGCTGGTCAACGTCATCTCGAACTCACGAGTTCCCAAATTGACCGTGATCATCGGCGGCAGTTATGGGGCCGGCAATTATGGAATGTGCGGCAAGGCGTTTGACCCCCGCTTTATTTTTGGCTGGCCCAATGCCAAGTACGCCGTGATGGGCGGCAAACAAGCGGCGGCCACGATCCTGGACATTAGCGTGGCCGCGCTGAAACGGAACAGTCAAGAGCCGGATCCAGCCGAAATGGAACAACTTCGCGCGGCGATCACCAAGTCTTATGATGATTCAACGGACATTCGCTATGCCGCAGCCCGCTTGTGGGTCGACGATATTATCGAACCCGGCCAAACTCGCGAGCGATTGGTTCGCTGTTTGGAAATCGTCACGCGGCATGCTTCGGCGGAACCGTTCCGTACTGGCGTGCTGCAAGTCTAGCGTTGAATGCTGAGCAGCGAGCCGCGTCATACTCTTTTTGCAACCGAATGAAATTTGGAATCGACATGCCCACGGATTTAGAAATTGCTCGTCAAATAACGTTGCAACCGATCGTCAAAATTGCGGATCAATTGGGCATCGATCCGGACCATCTGGAATTGTACGGAAAATACAAGGCCAAGCTGCCATTGAGCTTGATCCAAGCGGACCGAGTCTCACAGAGTCGCTTGATTTTAGTGTCGGCCATTTCGCCGACGCCAGCGGGTGAAGGAAATACGACATTGTCGGTTGGGTTGAGCCAAGTTCTGAATCGCATTGGCAAGCGAACGATCGTGGTTTTGCGCGAACCATCGCTGGGACCGGTATTTGGGATCAAGGGCGGCGCGACCGGCGGTGGCTGGTCACAAGTGTTGCCCATGGAAGATATCAACTTGCATTTCACAGGTGATTTTTCCGCGATTGAAAAAGCTCACAATCTGTTGGCAGCGTTGATCGACAACGAACTGCAAAGCAAAGAGCGACGGCTAGGATTGGATCCCCGCTCGGTCAGTTGGAAGCGGGTGATGGACATGAACGACCGAGCGCTGAGAAAAGTCATCGTGGGTTTGGGTGGGACTTCGGAAGGCGTACCGCGCGAGACCGGTTTTGACATCACGGCTGCCTCGGAGATCATGGCGATTTTGTGTTTGTCGAACGATCTGATCGACTTGAAGCGTCGGCTGGGCAATATTTTTATTGGCATGAGCTTCGATAAGGAGCCGCGGTACGCGCGGGATCTAAAAGCGACCGGAGCGATGGCCGCACTCTTGAAAGACGCGATCAAGCCGAATCTCGTTCAGACGATCGAAGGCTGTCCCGCCATCATTCACGGTGGGCCATTCGCCAATATTGCGCAGGGTACCAATACCGTTTTGGCAACCAAAATGGGATTGAGTCTCGCGCCTTACGTGGTGACCGAGGCGGGGTTTGGCTCGGACTTGGGTGCTGAGAAATTCATGGACATCAAATGCGTCAGCTCAGGCCTCGCGCCCAGTATCTTGGTCTTGGTGGCGACCATTCGCGCGTTGAAGTACCACGGCGGAGCTTCGCTGAAAGACTTGACCACTGCCAATCTTTCAGCGGTCAGACAAGGCTTGGGCAACTTAGAGAAGCACTTGGAGAACTCTTCCAAGTATGGCATTCCGGCCGTTGTGGCGATCAACAAGTTCACCTCGGACACGGACGAGGAGATCGCTTGCGTGCAGGACTTCTGCCGCCAGCGCGGGTTTGTCGCGGAAGTTGCCGATGTTTGGGGCTCGGGCGGTGCCGGCGCCCAACGGCTCGCGGAACAAGTGATCGCCACGCTGGAAACCTCCACCTCGAAGTTTCATTCGCTGTATGCCTGGAATCAGCCGATCAAATCCAAAATCGAGACCATTTGTTGCGAGATCTATGGAGCCGATGGCGTTGACTACACGGCCAAAGCCGAAGCCGATATCAAACGCGCCAACACGCTGGGTTTGTCCAACCTGCCGATCTGTATGGCCAAGACCCAAAAATCACTTTCGGACGATCCGGATAAAATCGGTCGGCCGCGTGGTTTTCGGGTCACCGTACGTGAAATGGAAATTGCGGCAGGCGCGGGTTTTTTGGTACCCATCACCGGACAAATGATGCGTATGCCAGGACTGCCGGTGACACCCGCCGCCGAAAACATCGACATCGATGAACATGGCCAAATCAGTGGCCTGTTTTAAGTGCGACTATGATTCCCAGCGGCATTCGCCCCATTGACCTTGATTCTCGTCAATCCGAACCGTGAGGCTTGTGTGTTCCGGGCGCCAATGTTCGCCGAGCGACCGCAATAGTTCGTCGACAAAATAGCTCGCGATTTCTTCGGCGGTTGTATTGGTTACGGGTAGCAGCACGCAGTCCTCGGCCGGAAAGACCCAGCGGCGTTTTTCGAAGGTTGCGATGATCTCGTCGGGACATTGATCGTGGTAGACATGGATTTGTGGATGGTGTTATGGCAGGAGAACGTGATGATCCAATCGCTGAGAGATTCGCAGCAACTGGTCTCGCAAGGCAATGAAGTCGATGACATAACGATTCACATCCAAGGGACCTTCGATCCGACAACTGACTCCATAGTTGTGTCCATGCAACCGTTCGCAGATGGAACCGGCAAATGTAATAAAGTGAGCCGCGCTGAAAGTCAGTTGTTCCTTGCACAGATCAACGGCAAAGGTCTTGTTTGGCACGGAATCGTCTTTCGTTGCTGGAGTCCTATCCCGCGCGAGGCTGTCCCGCAGGGAATCGGCCGTTCGGTTAGTCTCGTGGTTGCAAGTGTTGGCCGGCGGCTATGATCGCGGCTGCTAGGTCGGAACCATCGAAGTCGCCGGAAATTTCCATGGTTCGGCTTTCGTTCATATTGCGGAACCAGGTCTCTTGGGCGCGGGCAAAACGACGAGTCCGAATCTTGACCTGTTCCATGGTTTCTGCCACGGTTCCCTGACCTTGCAAATGAGTGATGACCTCTTTGTAACCGACGGCCTGCGTGGCCGTGTGACTAAGTTGCCCATGCCGTTCCAAGAGGCCTTGGACCTCCGCAATCAATCCGTCGCGGAACATGGCTTCGACTCGCTGTTCGATTCTTTGATGGAGTTCGGGTCGCGGGCGATGCAACCAAAAGACTCGGCATTGTTCGGGTTTCAAACTCTGTTCAAATTCCCGTTGCTGGTGGCTAATGGGTTTGCCGGTCAGATGCAAGACTTCCAAGGCGCGGATGATTCGTTTGGCATCGTTGGGGTGTAGTTTTTCGGCCGACAATGGATCGACGGCCTGCAATCGTTCATGCAGTCGGTGCAGACCCACTTGTTGGACTTCTTCATCAATGGCTTGGCGAAATGCCCAATCGGCCGGCGGACCGTCAAAGATGCCTTTCAGCAACGCCTGCAAGTACAAGGCGGTCCCACCTACGAACAGTACTTGTTTACCGCGGTTTTGTATGTCTTGAATTATCTCGATGGCCGTGTCGCGGTATTGCGAAACACTATACGACTCATATGGGGCCAAGATGTCGATCAGGTGATGCGGGACCAATTGTCGAGCCATCGCGGAGGGCTTGGCTGTGCCCAGATCCATTTCACGGTAGATGGCCATCGAGTCCAGCGACACGATCTCGGCGTCTAATTCGCGAGCCAAGGCCAAGCTGAGTTCCGACTTGCCGCTGGCTGTGGCCCCCGTAAGGAACCAGCAATGGCGGACCATTTCAATTTGTTGGGCTCGCAAGTCGGTGCTCATGGGTGCGGTTGGTTCTGGCATGGTTGGACGGGGCTTTCGTCGGGATGACGGTGGCCTTTGGAAAGCTCATAGCTTAGTTCACAGACGAAGAATCGTAACCGGAGGGTCCCGGGCAACGTCCGGGACCGTTGCCAGTATGCAAAATCTTGCCTACCATACGACGATCCTAGCCCAGTTCACTTTCGCGGGCCTGAGATCGAAGCCCGTCCTGCCTTGGAACTTGAAATCGTGACCATTCCAACATTGCCTGCCGGTCCCCCAATGCCTGCCGGAGATGCCTTTGATCGATTGATGCGGACGATCGTCGAACGACGTGATGGACCCGCCGACCGGTCCTATACCCAAAAACTATTGACCAGCGGGGTAGCGACTATCGGCAGCAAAATCATGGAAGAAGCCGGCGAGGTTGTCGAATCGGCGACGCTCCTCGAGGCCCGCGGTGGTGCCGTGACATTGGGGGCCGTGACACACGGGGCTGTCGACGAATTACCACGATCCGGCAAGGAATTGGGCACGACCGCGCACCTGGTCCATGAAGCGGCCGATTTGTTGTACCACTTGTGGGTCATGTTGGCCAAGCACCAAGTCCCGTTGGATTGGGTTCGACAAGAGTTGGACCGTCGCGCGGGCGTTTCTGGCTTGGATGAAAAAGCGAATCGGCCTCTCACGTAACGAATATTTCGGAGCAATACACCGCCCATGAGTCATTTGAGATTAGGTATTCCGAGTAAAGGGCGGTTGAGCGAACTCTCCGACCGGCTGTTGAACGATGCCGGCATCAAGTTTCGCCGCACCAACCGAAGTTTATTCGCCAAGGCCAAAGATTTACCGCTGGAGATCGCTTTTCTGCGCTCGGATGATATTCCGGTTCTCTGCGCGGAGGGTGCGATCGACATGGGAATTACCGGCGGTGACTTGGTCGAAGAAGCCGGAGTCGATGTTCACACGAAATTGTCTCTGGGCGAAGGCATCTGCCGATTGTCCATTTGTATTCCGGACGACAGCCCGATCAAGTCGCCGCAGGAGATGGCCGGTTCTCGGATCGCGACCAGTTTTCCGAACGTGACTCAGAAATTCTTCCAACGCCTAGGGTGTCCGGTTACTTGTGTGCGCTTGGCCGGCAGTGTCGAAGTCATGGTCTCGTTGGGTGTGTCTGACGCCATTGTCGATTTGGTTGAGACCGGCAGCACTTTAGCCGCGAATCGATTGCGAGTCTTGGCGGATATTGGCCAGTACGAGACGGTCTTGATTGCCAATCATCGCAATGGCAGCAGCGAATTGGCGGACCGGATCACGCGTCGCTTGGAAGGTGTCGTGATTGCGCGTGGATACTCGCTCGTGGAATTCAATATCGAGCGATCTAAAGTCCCGGCCGCTCATGCAATCGCACCTGGGTTTCACTCGCCCACAATCAATCCGTTGGAAGACCCGGAATGGTGTGCGGTACGGGTGATGGTGAAACGGTCCTTGGTCATCGATGTCATGGAAAGATTAGAAGCCATCGGCGCTACCGCCATTTTGGAAACTCAGATCGCAAATTGCCGCTTGTAGTTCCGAGAACAGGAACGGCTTCGGCAACAGCACGGTTGCCGAGTTTGCCGACAAAGCGTGACTCAAATCCTGAATCAAACCGGCGGCAGTGCTGACCGCAGTGACACCCAAGATTTCGGCATATCCCAGAAGGATGATCCCAGCGCCCGGCAATTGTTCGCGCAATCGCACGATCTCGGTCAGTGAAACTTGGGGAACTTCCGGTTCCCAAATCCAAATTGGGGCTCGTTCGGAAGCTGGTACGCGAATCAGCTCCGCAATGTTGCCCCAGACGCGTGTGTTCCAGCCCAAGCCGGCACAGGCCTCGGGCAACGCGTCAGCCATCCCACTTGGAGCCGGCACAAGGTCGATTCGACTCGGGAAAGTCGCGACCAAAGCAGGGCTTTGTTGACTCGGCAAGCTTGATACCAACGCGTTGGCTGCTCGCGCGAGCCGGTCGGCGGTCGTTCGAGTCGCCGGTAGGTCCCACAGCGTCGATTGACCGCCAAAATACTGCCGCAGAAAACACTGGATTTGCCACGGCCAGGAAAGCCACGACACGTAGGAAGTTCCGGAATCAGGAAATCCGTTTCGATGACCGCCGATACACCAAGGCCCCCAAACCGTCACTTGCCGAGCAAGTGGATGCTGACTTCGCCATCCAGCCAAAGTCGATGGAGGAATCTCGGCTGGAGTAAGCTGGGAAAGAACCAGCAGATCCAAATCCGAAGTTGCGGCGGCGTCCAGGGCTCTCCACAAGTGAACTCGGTCCGGTACTCCAACAATCGTCGCAGCTCGGAGTATGGGCGGTGCGAGCCCAACAGAGGACGTCGCCTCGGCGGTTTCGATGATTGCAATTCGCACTTGTGCTGGACTTTGATTCACGCTGCGTTTTCTCGTGGCGACCGGTCATTTATGAAAGAGTCGATTTAGCGAGCGCTGGTGTACCGGCTTTAGCCGGCGGTGACGTGAAGAACTCTTTTCAGCGACCCCGCCGG
>JAUXWY010000399.1 GCA_030681235.1 Pirellulaceae bacterium
GAAACGCACGAACTGATCCCGCGCGGCGTCAAGATTTCGCCGGAAGATATTCGCGAAGGCTTGGTCGCGATCGTATCGGTGTTCATTGCCGATCCGTCCTTTCAGGGGCAAACCAAAGATCGCCTGAACAATCCCGAGGTACAAACGACGGTCGACAACGCCATCCGACCGGCGCTGGAACAATGGCTCAATAGCAATCGTTCGATTGGAGACTTGATCGTCGCTCGGATCATTGCGGCCTCGCGAGCTCGAGCGGCGTCACGTGCTGCCAGCGAGTCGGTTTCGCGAAAAACGGCTGGCGGTCGTTCGATGCTGCCGGCGAAGCTCCGCGATTGTTTGCATGCCGGACAGGATAACTCCGAGCTGTTCATCGTCGAAGGTGATTCGGCCGGTGGAACGGCGACGCAAGGCCGCGATCGCAATCGTCAAGCGATTCTTCCGCTTCGTGGCAAAGTGTTGAATACCGAATGCGTCGCCTTGAAGAAGCTGTTGGAAAACAAAGAAATACAAGACATTGTGGCCTCGTTGGGTTGTGGCATTGGCAAGGACTTGAATTTGCCTCGCCTGCGGTACCAGCGAATCATCTTGTTGGCCGATGCCGACTCGGACGGGCATCACATCACGACGCTGTTGCTAACCTTTTTTTATCGACATATGCCGTCGTTGATTCAGGATGGACGCATATTTATTGCTGCCCCGCCTTTGTACCGGATCGATTTGGGGAAGGAAACTTTTTGGGCCGCCGACGATGCGGATCGCGAACGAATTCTCCAGCGTTACAAAGGACCGGCCAAACCCGAGATCACGCGGTTTAAAGGCTTGGGCGAAATGATGCCCAAAACGTTGTGGGAAACGACTCTGAATCCGAAAACGCGCCGCCTATTGAAAGTTGAGATCGACGATCATTTGGCAACCGATCGGATCATGAGCGACTTGATGGGCAAAGACGCCTCCGCCCGCTTTCGATTCATCATGGAGCGAGCCGACGAAGTCGAGGACGTGGACGTTTGACGCGAGGGCGGAGACGTACCGAGGTGGCGTTTCAATCGAGGCATTGACGCGTTGACCCAGGAACCGATCGGATGTGGCGATGTCGAGCGATTCGGAATTTGCGAGGAAGCCAACCAAAGTGGAGGGCCGCACGCGGCAATCGTGGTTGGGCATTCGAGTTCCACGATGGTTGCGGTCGGTGAAAACGATCTTAGCTGTCCAGGTATTGATCGCGATTGCGGTATCGCAATCCGATCGAAAAGGCGCCTTAGCAGTTGTCCTGGAATAAGTTCCGGTTTTCGACGGCTCTCTGCCGATCCAAAGGCAATTTAGCGAGCGCTGGTGTACCGGCTTCAGCCGGCGGGAACTGTGAAAACGCTCTTTTCAGCTACTCGCCGGCTGAAGCCGGTACACCAGCGCTTGCTAAACCAATATCGCTCTGGGTTCTCGGATTTTTGGCTACGCGAGGTCCGAGGTTAGATTTTTGCCAAAAATGCCGTCGGCCAGAGGCTGGGGTCTTCGCTTACCGGCAGTTGTCGGTCGTAAGCGAAGTGGATGTGTCCCAGTTCCGCGTCGCGGATTTGAAAGTACAAACCAATCTCGGGTTGTTCCGAGGGTGACCAACCCTCCAAGTACTTCCGCGACATGTGGCATGTGATCCGATAGCCGTTGGCCATGATCTTGCTTTCAACTTGCGGTTGAAAGGCGCCCATCGTTGGTGGCTCGCCGCGGGCCAAGTGGATCTTAAGCATCGATCCATAAGGATCTTTTTCACTGGGGCCCGTCCCGGTTGGCAAATAGAGAAACCGGTGGCAGTATCGGGTCGCTCGGTGAACCGTTTTGGTATTGCGCGTATCGACGAACACTTCCAAGGCGTCGCTGTGCTCCAAGTCGTTGAGCCGACAATAGGGCCGTCGCGTCTTGCCGGTCAAAGTGAACTGCAACGTCAGGCCTTCCTCGGACCACGCGATCCGCGTATCCAGTGGTCCAGCTTGCAATGGAGAACCCGCGTCCGATGCGACGGAAGTTGCCGCTGCGACGGCGTCGGTCGAAGCCTTACCTTTTGATCCTTTGCTGGACTTCGGCGTGGCAGGAGCTTTTGGTTCAACCGGCGACGTCGTCGACGGCGCGTGCAGTTTGCTTTGCCCGATCGTAGGTCGATCCAGCAAGATAAACGGAGGAACTTGGTAGGTCGGTTCCAGCTCGATGTTCTTGCCCCACAATTTGGCCCGATAGTAGATCGGCAGTGAAAGTGTGAAGAGATACGAAGGTGGAATCAGGCGATTGGTCATGGGTGTTTGTTACTCAACGAGCTTTCATGGCACGTTGGATGGCGGTGCCCATATCGGCCGGCGATTCCGCGATTTCGATCCCGGCATCGCGCAGCGCCGCGATTTTGTCTTCGGCCGTGCCTTTGCCACCGGAGATGATCGCTCCCGCGTGACCCATCCGTTTTCCTGGGGGGGCTGTGCGACCAGCAATAAACGCAGCCACTGGTTTGGTGACGTGTTGCTTGACAAAGGCGGCAGCTTCTTCTTCGGCCGAGCCGCCGATTTCACCCATCATCAAGATGCCTTCGGTTTCCGGATCGTTCTGGAATCGGCTGATGACATCGATAAACGAAGTGCCGACGATCGGGTCGCCGCCCAAGCCAACACAAGTCGTTTGCCCCAAGCCCAATTGCGAGGTTTGCCACACCGCTTCATAAGTCAACGTGCCGGATCGCGACACGATGCCGACTTTGCCGCGCTGGTGGATGTAGCCCGGCATGATGCCGATCTTGCATTCACCCGGTGTGATGACGCCGGGGCAGTTCGGCCCGATGAGGACGGATTTGCTGGCGCGAATCTTGCGATAAACCGGCACCATATCCAGAACCGGCACGCCTTCGGTGATCGCGACAATCGTTTCGATACCGGCATCCAAGGCTTCCAAGATCGCGTCGGCGGTGAACGGCGGAGGTACAAAGATCATGGTCGCGTTGGCGCCCGTTTGCTTGACGGCTTCTTCGACCGTATCAAAAATCGGAGTGCCTTCGAAGTCGGTGCCGCCTTTGCCGGGAGTTACTCCGCCGACCATTTGCGTGCCGTATTCTTTGCAACCCTTGGTGTGAAAGCTGCCGCTCTTGCCCGTGATGCCCTGGCAGATGACTCGAGTGTTCTTGTTGACGTAGATGCTCATGGGTTTGATGGAGTCCTGGGATTTTGGGTTTGTTGGATGGGATTGGGTGGGTCGTTAGGCTTTGCTGTGGGCGGCTGCCGCGACAACTTTTTTCGCCGCGTCGGTCAACCCGTCAGCGGTCACGATCGCGACCCCGCTTTCCCGTAGCAGCTTCTTCCCTTCTTCGACTTCGGTGCCTTCCAGGCGAACGACCAACGGAACATTGAAGCCCACGTTTTGATACGCCTCGATCAGTGCCTTGGCGATCGTCGTGCATTTCATGATGCCACCGAAGATATTGACCAACACCGCTTGAACGTTTTTGTCGTCCAAGATGATGCGGAAGGCTTCGCTGACTTGTTCCGCATTGGCGCCGCCACCGACGTCCAAGAAGTTGGCGGGTTGCCCGCCGTGAAGTTTGATGATGTCCATCGTGCTCATCGCCAAACCGGCACCGTTGACCAAACATGCGATGTTGCCATCCAGTTTGACGTAGCTCAGGCCCGCGTTACCGGCGCGAACTTCCGACGGCTCCTCTTCATCCAAGTCGCGGAATTCATTAATGTCGGCGTGTCGGAACATGGCGTTTTCGTCGAACGAAACTTTGGCGTCCAACGCGATCAATTGCCCGCTACCGGTCACGACCAACGGATTGATCTCGACGATCGCGCAGTCCGTCGCGACGAACAGTTCGCACATCGCCGTCATGAAGCGGTGGGCACTTTTGGCGGCGTCGCCCGTCAGGCCTAGCTTCTTGCATAACTTGCGAACTTGAAAAGCCTGCAAGCCGAGGTCAGGTTCAAAGTGTTCTTTGAAGATTCGTTCGGGAGTTTCTTCGGCGACTTTTTCGATTTCCATGCCACCTTCGGTGCTGACCATTAGTACGGGTAGCGATGCGGCTCGATCCAAAACGATTCCCAAGTACAATTCGCGAGCAATGTCGCAACCGGCCTCGACCAAGATTTGGTTGACCTTCTTGCCTTCGGGTCCGGTTTGAATCGTCACGAGGGTATTGCCCAACATTTTTTCCGCAACTTGGGCGGCTTCGGCAGCACTGCGGACCAATTGAACGCCGCGTTGGGTCGGGTTTTCCAGAAACGTGCCTTTGCCGCGACCACCCGCGTGAATCTGGGCTTTGACGACCGCCAGCGAACCGCCCAGTTTCTCGAAAGCGGCGGATGCGTCGGCAGGGGTCCTGGCAACATGTGATGGCAAAACCGCGATTTCCGCCTGGCGGAATAATTGTTTGGCCTGGAACTCGTGGATTTTCATTCGCTGGATCCTCTTGTCTTATACACTCGCCGGTACGGGTTCTTCGGGGAACGCGGATTATAGGAGTCATTTCAAAACATGGTCAACCACAAGCAGAGCCTGGAATTGAAAACGGTCCCGGAAAGTGTCAGAATCAGGCGAGTCGTCGGTCGCTCCACGCATCGCGGAGCGATGAGCGGCGATCGGGATTTGCAGCAAATCGTCTACCAGCTGTCGTGATCGGACAAATTATGGATATCAAGCGTCGTTTCCAAACCATTTGGTCCCTCGGGAAATTCTCGGCATGTTTGCTGTGCGGCGGGGCCATGGTTGGTCTGCCGAATTTGTCGGCCCAAGAGGATGAAGTCGATCCGATGGCCACGATTGGGCAATTGAACAACCCAGCCGGCATCGACTTGAAAACCTTCGATCGTTCGGTTCGGATCCAAGACGACCTGTATCGCTTCGTCAACGGGGCTTGGCTGAACACGACCGAGATCCCGTCCGACAAGTCGAACTACGGGGCCTTCACCGCCTTGGCGGATATCGCCCAGAAACGCATCCGTGAAATCATTGAAGAGGCCGCAGGTCGAGATAACTCGCCGGGCAGCGAGGCGGATAAAGTCGGCCGGTTCTACCGCAGTTACATGGACGAGGCCACGATCGATCGACTCGGGGTTCAACCGCTGCAGCCCATGCTCAGCGAAATTGCCGGCGTGCAGGATCGAACCCAGTTGCTATCGGTGATGGGGCGCTGGCAGACTTTGGGCGTCGGTGGGCCGGTGGGTCTGTTTGTGGGTGTGGACAATCGCGATTCGACCAGGTATCTGGCCAATGCGATGCAGAGCGGAACGACACTGCCTGACCGTGACTTTTATCTAGAAGAAGATCCGAAGTACCTCGAGGCCCGCACCGAGTTGGTGACGTACATCGACCGTTTGATGAGCCTTGCAGGACTGGACGCTCCCAACGCTGGGCAGCAAATTTTGGAGATGGAAACCGAATTGGCTCGAGCCCAATGGACTCGGGTGAAACTGCGGGACGCCAACGCTCGCTACAACAAATTCGAGGTCGCCAAGTTACAGGAAGTGACGGGGGACTTCGATTGGGCGACGCTATTGAACTCCGTGGGATTGGGCGAAATCGAAGAGCTCAACGTGATGACCCCCAGTTTCTTCACGGCGTTTGCCCCGTTGTTCGAGAAATACTCGGTCGCGCAGTGGCAACAGTACATGACTTACAAACTACTGGATGCCTATGCTACGGCCTTGCCCAAAGACTTTGCGGACGCCCATTTTCGGCTGCACGATCAAGTGTTGGCGGGAGTACCGGCCCAGCAGCCGCGGTGGAAACAAGCGGTGGATGCCACGGCCGGAGCGGGAGCGGGCAGCTTTGGGGTCTTGGGCGAGGCGGTCGGCAAGCTCTATGTCGAACAAAACTTCAAACCCGAATCCAAGGCTCGCATGGAACAACTTGTGGGCAACTTGATGAAGGCCTACCGCGAAAGCATCAATGACTTGACTTGGATGACCGACGCCACCAAGCAGCGTGCCCAAGAGAAGCTGAGCAAGTTCACAACGAAAATTGGTTACCCGAAAAAGTGGCGAGACTATTCGAAGTTGGAGATCGTGGCCGATGATCTGGTGGGCAACTTGATGCGGAGCGCCAAAGTCGAGCATGGTCGTATGATCGAACGACTGGGGCAGCCAGTGGATCGCGAGATCTGGGGCATGACTCCGCAGACCGTCAACGCGTATTACAATCCGACCATGAACGAAATCGTTTTTCCAGCCGCGATCTTGCAGCCGCCGTTCTTCAATGCTCAAGCCGATGATGCCGTCAACTATGGCGGGATCGGAGCGGTCATTGGGCACGAGATTAGCCATGGCTTCGACGATCAGGGCAGCAAGTACGATGGCGACGGGAACTTGAACAATTGGTGGACCGACGAGGATCGGGCGGCGTTTGGCAAACTCACCGCGGCCTTGGTTGCCCAATACGCCGACTACGAACCATTGCCAGAAAAGTTCGTCAACGGTCAATTGACACTGGGGGAGAACATCGCGGATCTGAGTGGTCTGACCATTTCCTACAAAGCCTACAAGTTGTCACTCGACGGGCAGCCGTCGCCCGAATTGATGGGCTGGACCGGTGAGCAGCGATTCTTTTTGGGATGGAGCCAAGTTTGGCGCCGGAAGTATCGCGATGCCGAAATGGTCCGGCGGCTGCTGATCGATTCGCACTCGCCGTCGCTGTTTCGGGCCAATGGACCAGTCACCAACATTTCGGCGTTTCAGGAAGCTTTCCAGTTGAAGCCGGGCGATGCCCTGTACAAGCCGGAATCCGAACGACTGCAGATTTGGTAGGTCGCGGTCGGCTCCGTCGGGCCGATTTCAACTCAGAGTCAGAGGATTCGTCCCGACATAAGGTCCTGATTTCGATTCTTCTGCCAGTAGAACCGCAATTTAGCGAGCGTTGGTGTACCGGCTTCAGCCGGCGGGGA
>JAUXWY010000360.1 GCA_030681235.1 Pirellulaceae bacterium
CTGGCGAAGGTTGGTTGATTCATATGGCGACCGGTGACTCCTTGCGAGCCGATACGGTCGTCTTGGCAGTGGGGCATCGACCTCCAAACGATCCCATCGGAAATCGTTGGAGTGGGTCGCGGAGCCGGTACATCACCAATCCATGGGCGCCGATGTCCCTAAACGTGATCAGCCCACAAGATAACGTCGTGATTCTGGGCAGCGGACTGACGGCGGTTGATACGGTGTTGTCGTTGGTCGATGGTCAACGCTCAGGAACGATCACCATGGTCTCACGACGAGGCTTGTTTCCTCAGGCTCACGCGGAATTGCCGATCACTGCCAGCGATTTGACTCCGGAAGTTTCGATCTTCTTGGCCGACACGTCCAAGTCGCGCCTGCTGAACTTGGCTCGGGGCCTAAGAAAAAAAGCTCGTCGAATGATTGGTGAAGGCGGTGATTGGCGGGCAGTGATTGACGGACTGCGCCCGCACCTGTCAGCGATCTGGCGTTCGCTATCATTGGGTGATCGCCAACGATTTCTGCGGTTCTTGCGACCTTATTGGGAGATCCATCGTCATCGCATGGCCACGCAAATTTCGGCGGCATTTGGCGAATTGCATGATGCCGGGAAGATTGAATTTGTCGCCGGACAGATCGCGTCCGCCCAGGCCACCAATGCCGGAGTCGAATTGATCATTGAACAACGCCACTCGAAACACCGCTTGGCCATTGCAGCGGACTGGGTGATCAACTGTACGGGACCGCTACCCAGCAACACTTCGTCTGGCAATCCGGCGATTGGTTCGTTGCTGGTTGATGGTTGGCTGAAGCCCGATCTCTTGGGTTTAGGCATCGAGACGACAGAGACAGGGATGGCGTTGAACGTGAGTCATGAACCGGTGGACGATTTGCTGGTCATTGGCACCTTGCGAAAAGCGACGGAATGGGAAAGCACCGCCGTGCCTGAATTGCGAGTCCAGGCGGCTGAGATTGCTCGAATGGTCGTGCAACGAGTGTCTTCAAGTCCAAACGTCGGAAGTGCTGTCACCGGTTGAAAAGCGAATCTCATGAGCACGAGCAGGTCCGAATGGCTCGCTGCCAAAGTCGACGAAGAATGAATCGTCAATTTCTAGGCCACCACGTTCCGTATTGCACTTGATTTTGAGCATGTACGATCCATTTTCTTTGATGTCGGGGTAAAACTGGTTATCCCACGGACTGTACAGCGAGTTCGTAAGATAGAGTCGTTTGCCGTCATAACTCAACTGCAACATTTGGGGACCACCGCTCAACTTTTTCCCATGGACGGTTGGTGCTCGGCCCAGCACCCCTCCGAGGAAAAGCTGTCCCGTTAATTTTGGCTTGGAGGGATCGCTGATATCGTACTGCCGGATGTCGCCGTGTAGCCAATTGGAAAAGTAGAGAAATCGATCATCCAACGAAACCACAAGATCGGTGATCAGGCCTGGCACCGGAAAACTCCAGCCATCGACGACCAAACTTTCGACCGAAATCACAGGTTCAGCGTGCCAACGGTTCTCTTGACGCCACCATCGCCAGATCTTACTGCTCAACGCCGCTCCAACAAATCCTTGATCGCTGGTTGGATCATGGAAAAAGCGCACTTCCAGCGGAATTCTTCCCTCTTCACCCAAATCAATCGACTGCACAAGTGAGCGTTTTTCCCAATCCCAAAAGTGGAGGTGCTTGCCGTACTTGCCCGCCGCAACATCCGCGGGTTTGAAGCCTTGAGCCACCGTGTTCGGTGCGGCCCATTCGCTGCTGACCATCACATTGTGGCGTGGTTGATACCAAAAATCGTAATTGAAGTTCATGCCCTTGGCGTCTTGCTCCCAACGCCCCTTCACTTCGAAATTTTCATCCAAGAGAATGAAACCGCCCGGTCCCTCCCCGTTGGCATTGCCCAGCATCGAAATCATAACTTCGCCCGTGGCCAGACAATGCACGGTGTGCGGAGCCGACAACCCCGTTTTCTGCCGCACGACTTCTGGTGAAATCACCTTGTGGAGCCGAGGCTGCTTTTCGTCTTGCGTGTCAATAATGTAGATCCGACTGGACGCGATGCCGGGCAATACTAAGAACCTACGAGAACCATTGGGGGTTCCGTGACAACTGCTGCAGGTATTCCAGCCAAAATGGTGAAGTTCATCGCCAACAAATGGCATCGGCAATCGATGAATGACTTGCCCATAAGTGGCGGAGCCGGGTTCAAGATCGATCGTGGCCAAATAATCCGGTTGTTCAATCCCTGTTCCCGCGTAGATACCGGGCACATAAGCGATTCGTTCCGGAGGTGACTTGATGGCATCTGCAACTGTTGCGTAAGTCCGGTCACAACAAACAGGATCGTCAACTTGCTGTCTCGGGTCGGTCGTTGCGGGAAACGGGGCTGCCAGCGCCTGAATCGGCACCGTTGCCGCCCCCAAAGAAAAGGTCGAGGTGTCTCGCAAAAATCTTCTGCGGTTGACCGAAGTCTGCTCTTCATTCATTTTGAAGTACTCCACCTGACTTATTGGGCGTTTCGCCATCTCTCGTCGTTTCGTACCATAACATGAGGCGTGCTGTTGTACAACGTTAACGAATAGGTTCGCCTCATGCTACGGCATTCTTCCGCTTTTCGGGGCTAAGATAGCGATTCAACGTTCCTGCCTGCAAAACACTAATTTGATCCCTGATGAAGTTGGCACCCACGGCTTTGACAGCGAAGGCCAACAAAGACTGCTTCAAATAGTAGGAGCGAACCTCACCGACAAAGGTGATGTATTCGTCATCCAGCCGAATCGTTACATCAGAGATCAAATCCAAATAGGGATAGTTGTCCACAATATGGAGATGCACTTCGAGCAAACGGTCGTAACGATCTGCCAACGGACCTTGGATAGGATTCCAATAACCGCCTCTTCCCTGATGCTTCACATGCGGAAATTCTGCATATTTCTGTTCGAGATTTCTGATCATGATTGATTGACTCCTTCGCGATGGCAAAAACTGCCGCTTGATGAGCAAGACTGCCGGATCCGACCGACTCGCATCAAGCGAAACAAACGGGCCAAGCTTGGGTCAAGCAAATGGCATTCCAATGGTCGTCTTTCCCGAGTTTCTGTTCGGAGGCTGTGGGAATTAGAACTATCTTGGTGTTGTTTCAAACAACTCGATTGGTTGAGAACCCTTCATCTTCCCACCTTAACAAATCCCATCCATCATATTTGATGCCAAGATTATTCACTGGGCAGATTCCGTCGAATGTCACGGATGTAGCGATTCTCACGAGTTAAGTTATTCGGCTCGACTTGATGTTTCGTAATGTTTCATTGGCAATGGGCTCGCCGCAGTTCGTGGTATCGATTCTTTCGCGAATTGCCCCTAAATGACGGGCTTTTATCGCACTTGGCCTCGAATGCGTAGCCGAAGAATGGACGCACTTGATGTTGTCCACGAAACGTTTGGCACGCGATGTGCAATGACAGTTAGCTGACGCGGTTGGATGGAATCGTTCGATCCCCAGTTGGAAGAGTAGATTGAACTTCCAAACTTGAATTTCTCAACCGATCATCAATGAAGGAAAACGACATGGTCGCCGGAATCGCATCAGAAGCTATCGCCCCAATCGCATTGCGTCCCTTGCCCGATATTGCTGGCCGAGGAACATCTGGAACCGCAAAATTGTTGCAATTAATCCCGGAGCCCTTGGTCGCGATCCAGAGACACTTCTCACAGAACTTCCCGTATGTCAACGAGTTATCGGATTTGTCGGTCGAGGTGAATCCTCGAACAGCCGTGCTGTTCGGATCAGTTCGATCGCACTATTTGAAACAGATCACGTTAAGCTTCGCCGCCGTCGCACTAAACGGGAGCCTGCCCTTGGTAGACAAAATCGACGTTCGCGAAGAACGAGTGTCATAACCGAATCGCAAGCGTGGCCCTGTGAACATTTTCAGTTCGACCTCGCGACAATTAACAAACCATTGGCTTGCTTGGTTTCCACTGAAGTGAAGTCGACACATCCGAATGGTAACTGTTGTGTTTTCCCAGGTTATCCCGGCCTTGGGAGCGGGTTTTTCTGACGCGGCTACCCGCCCCAAGGTTGGGGTCCCTGGTCGGCTCCAAAATATTGAGCCACGAAGGACGTATAATGAACCAGCTAGATCCCTTAGTCCGCGGACGGGGAATCGGGCTCTCCCGACCGCGCCGGTTCGTCTGCGATCTGATGCATTCCACAAAAGATATGCCCAGCATTCCCATGCAACGGCGAATGCGTTTGGCGGATCTAGTTGCGGCCCGGAGTTCATGGCAGCGACGTCCCAGTTGGTGCTCGATCTTCATGATGGGTGACGCCGTTGATTCCACAGATCGTCAAATCATCACCGGCAAGCTTTCTAACGGGTTTCGTTCAACTTTGTTTCAAGCGGTCGCATGAACACAATCCTAGCGTCCGAGCACCCAAGCGTTCATTTTTTTGCAAACCCGTGCGAGTCTTTCAGATTTTTCATCTGCTCTCGGTTTCCTCGCAGCAATGAGTTGCTCGCAAGGAAATGTTTTCGCATGTCGATCGGGACGACGCCGTGATTTTTCATTCGCTCGCGGAGGATCGCCAGATCCAGTGAATCCGAATCAGGGTCGAAGAAAAAACAATCGGCAGTCCGATAGTCCCAGGCTCGTGATTCGATCACCTCGGCAGGTTCATCCAGCTCCACTTGGAGCACCACGATCCGGACCCGAGGCATTTCCTGGCGTACCGTTTCAGCAACCTCCGCATTGGCCACCACGACCACGATGCTGCGTGGTTCGCCAGCCACTTCTTCACAATCCATCAACCCCAACCCCAACCCCAAAATCGCCGACAGAATCGCACCGATCATGATTGCTCCTTTCCATTGAATCGCCCACAATACTAGAATACGCAAATGCAAGCTAATTGCAAGTAAGCAAATCGTAACGACTATTTCTAACCGTTCGCGAGCAGAGCGAAGCGAGTTGTTTAACCGCGTGGATAGAGCAAATTTGGCGAGTTCCAAGTGGCGAAAAATGACAGTTTCGACCGCCAAAATTGCGGCGGCCCGCGTTTGGGCGTGAACGGTTACGTCAATAGTTACGATTTTTTTAACTGGGTACGATTTCGCGACAAGCCTCACTTGCAATTACTTTGCATGTAAATATAACATAAAAGTTCGCGAGTGGACGCCGGTGAGTGGGGCTCGCACGCGGCTTGGCCAGCAGCGAATCATCTCGACACGAGGCGACCTCCAATGAACGCAACTTCCCCCCTTCCGGTTACTGTTCTGTCCGGCTTTTTAGTAGACAGTTACTTGCAGTTCGGTCTGTTTAACAGTCAGCCGCAGGCGTACTCGCACGGCGGCAACGCTCTCAGATTTCACTTCAGATCCGCGTACGCCTCCGGCTGACGGTTAAACAACGGTTAAACAACCCAGGAAACTAGAGATGCCAATTGTCGGCAGTGTTTCACAATCGGTCACGGCGTGGAATTCGACGGAACTGACGGAGCTAAAGTCCGGTTCGGCTGATATCTTGGTACTGGAGCGAGCGAATCTTCCGAACATGGTCGAAGCCGTGCGACTTGCCCCAATCGCCGAATATCGCGCTCAAGTCACGCTCAGAAATGCGGCGACAAAAATCGAGCTCGGCGTCAGTGAATTGAAGCTCGCGAATTCCGGATTCGCGGATGACGTGACGAGCCTTGTTCGGTCGTTTGTAACCGAGTTCGACCGCAGCAGCGTCAGCCTGCGAATCGAAATTGTGAATACTCAGTCTTGCCCCAAATTTCATTGCGATAACGTGTATATTCGTTTAGTTACGACTTATGTCGGTCCGTGTACGGAGTACCAGTACGCTGAAGAATCGGAAGTCCGTGTCGCGGGACTCGGAAGCCTGGTATTCTTGAAAGGGCACAAGCACCCGACCCATCGCGATAGCGTCTATCATCGCTCGCCAGCGGTCCCGCCAGGCACCAAACGACTCTGTGTCGTGATCGATTTCTAACCCGGCGAAACGAAATCCTACGCCTCACCGCGCCTGGCCGTTTCGATTGTAACGCTTTTGCAATAAAATTGCAGGAAGCACAGCAATGATTGGCGACTTTTTTGAGTTATGGATCGCGGGGACCAGGTTTTTGTTTGCCGATCGTGATCTAGCAAACTAAGATAAAGCAGTAGACGACCGGGACAATTGGGTAAGTCGCGTAGAAGGCTGCTTGAAGCATGGGATTGCTGGGACACAACACCTTTTTTGATTGGTCGATTTTTGGTGCGGATTCGGCCGCGCTTGGCGCATTGTCACCCACCTGGGTTTTGGCTTTTTCGTTCTTGCTGGGTTTGCTTCATGCGTTGGAACCGGGGCATGGTAAGACAGCCATGTGGCTCTACATGGCTTCCGGGGTCAAACGGCCTTGGCATCCGGTCGTGATGGGATTTTCGACAGCCGTCAGTCACTCGGTTTCATTGTTTTTGATCGCTATGACCGTCCATGCGGCGCATCACGTGATTACATGTGATCATCACCACGAACATGCGATTTCGACGGGACTGCAATGGTTCAGCACGGGCCTGATCTTTGTGATTGGTCTGTGGATGTTGGTAGGTGCGCTGCGCGGGAAGAGCACCACGTGCAGTTGTTGCCACAAACCCGAACAATCATGTGCCTCGTCCGATCACGTCGATACGGCACGAGACACGCGACAGCAACCGGTGGTCCAATTGGGCAAGCTCCCGATTCAGCATTCGCCAGCACTGGTTCAGCTGTCCGTGCTCCACACCTCATCGCCTGATCCGCGAACATCGGCCGAACGACAAACACCAGCCGAGCCTCCATCGCCTCCGGTCGCGGATCGCTACCGCACGACGGCTCTGTTGGGAGTCGCCATTGGGTTGCTTCCGTGCCCGTCAGCTTTGGCGGCTTATTTGACAAGTTTATCGGCGGGGCAACCGGGCACAGCGTACTGGACGATTTTATTATTCTCGTTGGGGATTGGCGTTTCGTTGACGCTAGTGGGCTGGTTTCTACAATGGTTTGGAGCGGGACTCTCGAACCGCATGAGTCGCTTCAAAGACCTACCATGGCCGATCTTGAGGGCCGCACTCATTTTGTGTGTGGCAGTCGTTTATGCGTTCCGTTTGGTATAAATACTTCGTAACCGTCATGATTTGTGCAACAGAATGACGTCCGATCCAATGATTTCCAGACGACCTGCCAGATGATCGCTCAACCAGTGAAACGTGGCATCGCTATAAAACACCACGTGAGTTGGATCGGTCTTGTAGTGCCAACTTTCAAAAGCGAGCAGATTTTGCACTCGCTTGGTCATCACACCCAAAACTCCGCCGGGGCGTAGAATCGACCAGAGTCGTTGGAATTCGGCGAGCGGTTGATGCAGGTGTTCGACCACTTCGCTGGCTGTGATAAAGTCGTACTCCTTTCGCCAAACCGTTTCATCCGGCTGATACGCGGGATCATAAATATCCATCGCCCAGCCCGTTTCGGTAAACATGACCGACAACGTGGGCCCTGGGCCACTGCCAAAATCCAACCCACAATCTCCCGGTCGGAGGTATTCGAGCATGGGTTCGACCAAGCGACTGAGAAACTTTCGATAGCGCGGATCATCCGAGTCGTTCTCGTGCAGATCGTAGTGAGCCCGCTCGGCGGGCAACGACAAGAAGTACGACGCAGGAACAAAGACCAGTTCGCAGCAGCGACACCGAAAATACTCGCGTCGGTCATCAAGATAAACAAACGCCGTCTCTGCAGCACCACAGAGCGGGCAAATCAAGGCAGCCCGTTGCGATGGTCGGCGATATGTTTTCATGAACGAATCATAGAACAGTGTTGCTCGCTTGTCGACAGTGCCTCAGCGCCAATTAATCGGGACAGTACTCGGACTCAGCGCAGCGGTAGTCGTACTCGAAAAATGCAAGCGAGTACGAGTACGAGTACCATTTTATTGAGTACGAGAACGACTCTTTGCTGGGGACACTCCCAATTGTCCAGTGTTGGCAAGTGACCGGTGAAAGTTCGCTGCTCCAGTTCCCGCGATGTCAACATCACCGGTCGCCAACCTGGAAAATGCTGTTTAGAATGGGCTTTTGCCTCCGGCAGGGAGGGCCAATCAGTGTTTCCGGCAGCCATCTTTCCATCCTTCCCAAGAAAGTCCGTATTTCTCTTTTTACTTTCGCTCACTTCATTCATCTATCATGGGGCAAGACCAAATCTGGCTTATTTCCGACCGGGTAACTCGCGTACGTGACGAACTGGAGCGAATGCGAGACGAACTGCAGGGATTTTGTCGCAGTCTAACCGGCAAGTCGGATTTGGCGGACGATTTGACTCAGGAAACGCTGTTGCGAGCCATCCGGCATGCGGATTCGCTGCCGCAGGTTACAAATCTGCGAGCCTGGCTGTTTCGGATTGCGGTCAACGTGTTTCGTGAATGGTGGGGAAAGCAAAAACGGCACGACCACCATTTGCAGGTATTCGCCGCAGAGCAACCGAGGCAGCTTGACCAGTCGCCCGCATCGGTCGTGGAACGAATCGAATACCTGGGGGCAATCCACGAATTTATTGCGACCTTACCAGACAACCAACGCCGAGTCTTGACGATGAACTTGATTGATGGTCGCTCGCACCAGGAAATCGCGGAACAACTGGAAACTTCAGTTGATAACGTCAAGTCCACACTCTACGCAGCGAGGAAAAAGCTGCTTAGTAAATTCAAGCAATCACCGGGAGACACGACGTGAAGTCAAAGCCCGTCTGTGAAGATTTGGATCGCTGGCTGGATGGCGAACTGGATAGCGACCGACAAATCGAGTTTGACCGGCATTTGCCAAATTGTGCATCGTGCCGCCAATCACTCGACCTGTGGCGACAATTGGAGATTGATGTCGTCGCGGCCGAGATGTTGTTCGGCCCGGTAGTACCACAGCCAGTGAATGACGTTCAATTGCTTGACGGACGCAATTCGCAACACTCGAAACGACGACCGGCATCAGGGGTAGTTTCGTTACTGGGAACATCGGCAGCGATGGTGTTACATGCGGTAGGGTTTTGGTGGTATCAGGGGACGGGATTGGTGAATCCTGGCTCACCTAGCTTTAGTGTCCTGAAGTTCACGTCATCGGGTTGCCCCCAGGGAGTGCCTGTATTTTTCCCGGATCCGATGCAATCGCCAGACCATCTTGTTCACATGGATGGATTGCTCGGGAACTACGAGGAGTTCGCTCGCATCGGATACTGCGCGACCGGGGAGGTCTTCGTTGTCCCAGGCCATATTCGTCGGCCGTAGCATCTTAGGTGTGAAAGCCCGATTAGTTCGTGGTTCCTTTGAAGCTGGTTTAATAAGTGTGATAATCGTGATTCGGTACCTATGTTTCCGGGGATGAAGGAGAGCGTTTACAATGTTGAATTTTTTAGTGTGCTTGACCTGTATTTTGTTCATCGGGCCAGCAGACGAACTTGATCACGACTTGCCCGAATCAGTACAGCACTTGATTGAGCAAAACGCCGAGGTGGCTCGTCGAATCACTTCTTCGGCGTATTTCTTGCAGACACGTATGACTTCGCCTCATAACGATGACCAAGTCTTGGTCGCTGTGCAATCCACCTGGACCGCGCCCGGCGAGTTTCGGTCATCTAATTCTACAATTACATACGCCCGAAACGACGCTGGATTGGCCGATGAAGACAATATACTTAGTTCCGGCCACAGCTCGGCGCATACCGATCTAAATACAAGGCTCAGACGCGGTTGGGGAACCGGAGAAATGCTACCGGAGACCGATTGCGATGATCCGTGTACGTGTAAGGTTAGGGGGAGTATTGGCCTCGTTGATGGTTCGGAGCGAGTGCATAGCAACTTGGGACTGCTGGAGGTTTTGATGCTCGACTGGGAGACGCACAAAACATCGATAACACTAGCTGATTTTTTAACGACGGCCAGTGAGGTTCGGTACAAAGGACGTGACCAAATGGATGGCCATTGGTGTGCGATCGTCGAAGTAAAGTATTATAGTGATAATGATCTTTTACAAACGTACTGGTTTGATGAGAGTCGAAATGGTCTGGTGTTATGCAGAGAGACTTGGTTTGACGGTAAATTGAGTACTCGGATGAAATGTACTCGAGCGCATGAAGCGTTTCCCGGTGTCTTTATTCCTGGCGAAATTTCTGTCTTCACGATTGTCAACGCCGATGATCCCACCAACGAAGTGGCAGAACTTAACAACAAACGGGAGCTGGTGACCCTTTCGTTCTCCCCAGACGAATGGCCCCATGCCGGGGAAAAAGACTTCGGATTTCGGCTGATGCCAAATTCAATTGTCCACGACCGCCGAGTCCAACCAAACGTTTTCAAGGCGATAGGTAAAGACATCGATGATGTGTTATTTACATTTTATCGGTCACATGAATTGGAACGTTGGTGTGCTGAGCGGTCCGGAAGACCGGTCCCACAAAGCAGCGTTCCGATCAATTCGATATCTCGCTTCCGGGAGGATTTGGTTGATGTCTCGACTCCCTCGGCTTATGGACCGGCAGTGATTGTCGCCATGATCGTCATTGCTGCTGGTGCAACACTCCTTTTTTATCGACGGATGAGGGGTTAGCGGATGCGGATCGTTGGCTGGACTTGCTTGTTGGTTACGGTACTTGTTATCTCTGGATTGCTGTTCCAGAGCTTGCACGGAACGCGCGTCAATGTGACAAACACGGGTGTTCTGTTGAACACAGATGCGTTCGACGTCTTCGAGTATCCGCATGTTCAGATTTTTGTTCCGCGGTTTATCGATAGCACCCCCCGGTTCTCTGGCGACATCATCACGGGCAGCCTATTTGTGGTGATCCGACCTGAGGCAGGGCTCCAGCTTGCAGAAGTCGATTCGGGGTGTGGCTGTGCGATGATTCGTTCTGTGCATAGCGAACAAGCGCCCTCGATAGGTCAACCGATCGAATTGGCTTTTTCCGTCGACACCACCGGAAGACTGGGACCGGTCGCTTTTCCCTTGACGTTCACCTTTCGTGACCGCGATGGAGTTTCGCATCAACATCAAGCTCAATTGGTGGTGATCCTCGAGCGGGCGTTCGAAGTGCCACCCGTGCTTGAGCCAGTCGCTCTTGACGGTGAATCGGACCGTTTTGCGAGAACACTGGAGCTTCATTCCAAGCTTCCCAATATCCAGTGGGATTTGGTCAAAGTGATTGTGACCGGGGGCGAGGCAGAGGTTTCGCTGAGTCCGCTTGAAGAAAAAGAAATCGGAGTTTCTGTTGCGGAAATGAATATTTCGGGATCCGTAGCGGATGTGGGACGAGGAGGATTGACGGTTGTTTTCGAGTCACCACAGTTTAGGGAACAACCATCGATGAATATTCCCTTTATACGGACTCAGGAGCATTTTGTTTGGAAACCCGAGAGACTTGAGTTTCGCAATCAGCAGCCTCTGGCAAAGTTGGTTATTCAGGCCAATTTTGAATGCTCCGTTGATGAATTGACTATTGATATGGACAGTAACCAGTTAACCTACCGAATCAAAAAAGTGGGGCGTCTGTTTGTCGTGGACTTTCAGTTGGGCGATGGTGAAGTGCCGGCAGACAACGCTGGCTTGTCAGGAATGATCCGATTGATTCGCAATGGCGAGATAGCGGCAGAAATCCCTTACGTGTGGAGCGGAACATGACAGAATATTCGAAGTTCAGCGGTAGTATTCATCCCTGGGTAACCGCCGTTTTCCGTCATCGCGATTGCTGGCTGCGCTCGATATCGATGGGATTGGTGGCTTGGTTGTGTCTTGTAATACTGATTGTCTCAGCGGTTCGTGCTCAAGACGAAACACGGTCGGTGCCTCTAGAATCAACCAACTCCGACCAACCATCGAAGCCCGATACACTGAACATTCCAAAGATTGAAGAGACTAAACTTAGCTCCCCCATTTTTGGAATGCTAATGTCCAACTCTACCGGCTCGCTGCAAATTGCGGTTATGCCCGATTTTTTCGGCGGCAATGCCCGACGTGGCTTGGAAACGTGGGACAACACGTCGATTCAAAAAGTGTTGAAGTTAACAGATGGCCAAATTTACAAGATTGAGCAATTAAAGAAAGCCTTGTCGAATGATTTGCGCCGGGAAATGAAAATCGCAATGAAAAACGTCGAACACTTGTATCAAGCTCACAATTTTCAGAAAGTTGAATTACAAAAAACTGAGGAGGCGTTTTCAGCAACCTTGGATGTTCTGACGGCAGAACAGAAGGATCGATACACCGTTTTGGAACGGCGAAGTCGTCTGGTCTTGCTGGGATGGGAGTTTGTATTCACTCTATTGGAACGTGACCCGTCTCTACGAATTTCTTCAGACGTACGAAAGAAGCTGGAGACGGTTCTACTGGAAAAACGAGAACACTTTCAAAAGTTGACGGACGAACGCTTTGCCAAGTTCCTTTCTGGGTTGGATGAGGTCTTAACTGAAGACCAAGTTGCTACCGTTGCCAAATTGGTTGGTTCTGGAAAGTATGTGATACGTCCAATCATCGAGGAATTAGCCAGTCAGTTAAATACAGAATCGCAAGATCGTTTTGATCTGGAAAAGGATCGCCTGGCTTTATTACGGCGTCAAAAGACACTGGGACTTGACGGCGCCATCTACGATAAGTCTGGAAGCGGTGGCTCTCAGACGGGTAATTTGGCTCGTGATGTGATTGTTTCGGCGTTCGATAAAATTGATTTGTTAGGTGATCCGGGCAATTTATACAGTGATTGGGTTGATACAAGCGGCCCTTACAGCAAGAGGTTGCAGCAACGGCAAGATGAAACATTGAGCGCCGAAGGCGCGTATCATCGCGGTGAAATTGCTCAGGACGTCATGTACCAACGGATCAATGCAGTTCATGTTGAATTCGATAACTACATGTGGAAAGAAGTCATGGGTGACCTCATTCCTGGCCTCAAACATCAGGTCGAGCAACATCTGATTCAGTTAGAAATTCAAGCGATTGGGTTTCCCACAGCTTTGACCAAAGGGCATTTGGCAAAACATGTCCAGTTGACTGGCGCCCAACGAAGTCAGTTGGACAAATACTACGAGAAGACTCGCGAGGCGATCTTAAAAGATACGCATGCCTGGACGCTGGAGCTAGAAAATGAAATCCGCCCGTTGTTGACCAAGGAGCAAGTGCAGTACTTGCAGACCGAGCTCTCCGCCTTCGACAACGACACGATCATTTACGGCACCCCGATGCTGATGTTGCTCCCGCGATTGATTCACTTTCCCCAATAGTGCAGGGTTGGTGGTCCTCAGCGCAGCGAGCGAGTACCACCGATCAGGGCAAATGGGATTCGATTGGCGGATAACCAGCCCGCCACGTCGGCCGTTAACTCTCGGAGTTGTCGCATGGAGCGAATCTCCGCAGCTCACCCGGCACGCCAGCACTATCGCCCAACGGAGCCCCGGGTCGATCTTGATACCATTTTCGAACGGCCTTTTTTATTTCGACGTCCGAGATTTGTGGGTTCTGCGCTCGAAGTTTATGAACAAAGGCGCGCTCGGCCAAGTCCGCGAGTTCAAAGATCAAACTGAATTTCTTATTGTCTGGCATTTCTTCCTGATTCGTCTCCTCGCGATGTGTCACTTCAACGACTTAGCCGTCAGGGTCATTGAGCAAGGAGAGCAATCGTTCGCGCAGGACGGGCGAAAAACGATCCAGCCAACTGTCGTCGATAATCCCGAGGGCAATCATGTCTAGAACATGCACCTGGTCCTTGCGCCGATACGACGTTAACTTCATCGTGATCAATTTCTCGATGGGCAGGGTTTTGGCGGTTCCCATCCAGTCGAATTGCTCGAGCGTCGGCACGGGTTCGGGATATTCCGGGCGAACCTTCTTACCGGCGAAGATGACGTGGACGGCGTCGCGGGCCTTGGCCTGTGGACCATCCAAAAACATGCTCACATTGGCGCTGCGGCGAAAAATAAAGCCCACCGGTTCGAGAACCGCAATTGCCCGGTCCAAATCAGATTCGTTCAAAATGATATCGACATCCTGAGTATTGCGGACCGCCGATTCGTCCACTTGGGCCACCCAGTGCTGAACGGCATTTCCACCGATCACGGCGTAAGGAATCTCGGCCGCATTGAGCGTCTCGGTGACGCGTCGCATTCGATCTTTGACTTTTTCCACCGCTCGTTCAATCCTTTCCCACAAGGCCTCGCCGGTGTATTTGATTTCAATCATGAACGATGCTCTTGGAAAAACAGCGAACGGCCCCAACACCAGTTTACCGTCATTCCGCCTCCAATGCAAATCGCAGACGTGGTTCGGAACGTCGGCATACCGCTGGAAATGGCATACATTCCGAAAGGTCCGCCCCCAGTAGCGAATAAGCCTCGCATTGTCGGAGCAGGGTAGGGTGAATTAGACTGGGGCCGGGGTTTGCCTCAGGGCAAACAAAAATTAGCGGGATAGCCAACCATGGGCTATCGATTAGATACGAACCATTCGCCATTCAAAAAACGAAAAACAAGATGAATATGAATTCGGCCCTAAAGTTGAAGTTATCGGTTTCCAACCGATTCGTGCAAAGTTTTTGTAGCGGTCTGATGGTTGTCACATGGACCCTAGCCCCGCCGACGTGGGGAGATCAACCAACAACTAACACCGATGACGCGGTGGTGCGTTGGCCAGGTTTTCTGGGGCAAGGTGCCAGTGAAGTGGCGGCGGAAAAATTTCCAATCCAATGGGAGGTGCCGACGGCCTTGAAGTGGAATATCGCGTTGCCGGGTCATGGGCAATCCAGCCCTGTGATTTGGGGAGATGTGGCGTTTATCACTTCGGTCGAAGGCCCGATGAAAGACGATTACCATCTCCTCTGCTTGGATGTCGAAACCGGAAAGGAGCGTTGGCGGCGATCGATCAAGAACTCGGTGCCGGTCAAGAATAGTCTGTATGTCAGCCGCTCCGCACCAACGCCAGTCGTCGATTCGCAACGTGTCGTGGCGTTATTTGAAAGCGGCGACTGCGTGGCGTTCGATCATGCTGGCGAATGGCAGTGGCAGCGAGACTTGTCGAAAGACTACGGACCGTTTGTCGCCGAGTTCGGTTTGGCTGCCTCGCCCTGTCAAAACGAGACGCATGTGTTTGTGCTGTTGGAACATGACGGCCCCAGTTGTCTAGTGGCCTTGGACAAAGCCAACGGAACCACGACCTGGAAGGCCGACCGCAGCGCTCGTCGCAGTTGGTCTTCCCCCTCCATCATCCGCATCGGCGGGGAACCCCAAGTCGTCGTCAGCTCGGCGGGCTCCGTCGATGGTTACGATCCAACCAGCGGTCAACAACAATGGACCTTCACCGATGTCGGTGGTAATACTGGGACCACGCCCTTGGATTTAGGTGAGGGACGGTTCCTATTGGCAGCTTCGGGTGGCCGCGATGGTCAAAATGTGGCGGAAGCCAAAAAGACGAACTGCCTGTTGCAAGTCACAAAAACCGGAGACGACTATCAAGTCGAACGCTTGTGGGTTGCCGAGGGTGCTTCACCCACTTGGGCGTCACCAATCATGCATCAGGGCTATGCCTATTGGGTCAATCGAGTGGGCGTGGTTTTCTGCATCGATGAAAAAACCGGCGAAGTTGTGTACAACGAACGGACCAAACAGCAATGCTGGGCGACACCCTTGGCGGTCGGTGATCGGATCTATCTGTTTGGCAAAGAGGGCCTATGCACCGTCATCAAGAGTGGCCCCAACTTTGAAATTTTGTCCGAGAACCAAATCTGGAATGACGACATCTTGTTGCCCGAAGTATCTTTGGCCGCCGGCGAAGAAACCGAAGAGCGACAACAAGCGGCCGCCAACTTCGATCGCCCCACGGTCTACGGCTACGCCGTCGGCGCCAAGACCCTCATCATCCGGATCGGGCATCAGGTGTTTGGTTTGCGATTGAACTGAGCTTCCCGACGTGCGATTGGTAAGCATTTCCACAGAAGTGCTTACTGCCACCACTCCAGTTTTTCGATCCGGGCGAGTTCGGCTTGCCAATCTTCTCCCTCGAAGAAGGAAAGCCAGCCCTGTGTCTTGGTCGTGGCTCCGGGAAGACAATCGGGCAAAACGGGGTCGGCATGCAGGCAAGGAACCGGTGGATTGCCCCAGGCTCGGCCCAGCGGTTTCCATGACGTGATCAACCATCGATTCCGCTCGCGGTTATGCACCAGCGCGTAGTCGCCGTGAAAGATCTTGTTGTCGTTGGAACCATCGTCGAACTCGGTGGCATGAGCCAACATCAGGCAATGCTGCACTCGTAGGTCGGTGAGCGGCGCCTCGGTGCCATTAAACAGAGCAAGTTCCATTCGCACATGGTCGCTTTGGGGAACCACGGTGGCGTCGATTCGAATTCCGTTCGGCAATTGTCGTTGGCTTTTCAGTACGCCCGCTTCCAAACGTTGCCATTCTTTGACCGGTAACCGCTCGCCGCGCAGATCCCAAACGGTCGGGATGTGCGTGTGCGCCAAATAAATCAGTCCCAAGTTGGAAAAGACGGCTTCCGGGACGTCGGCCACGATATAGCTCCTGGCCGACCAGGGCGTGAACAGACTGAACTTCGTTTCGCGTTGGGGAGCGATCGCGCCGTCCAAGAATCCGCGTCTGGGGTGTCGGCCTCCGGGGTAGGGCCTGATCGCCACTCGATCCATTGGTCGCACATCCTGTGGTGCAACGTCGTTCAACTTGTACTTGATCAATAGTTCGCGAACTTCTTCCGGAGACTTGCCCAGCACTTGACTCATTTCCATCAAGGAATACTGGTGCCACACCGACATGTTTTCCAGCCAGAAGCGTTCGTCGTTTTCTGAATCCGTGGGACGTTGCTGGGTGACCGGATCGGCATAGGCCGTGGCTTGAATCTGGCGATAGATGTCTCGCGCTTGTTCGAACTCGGCCAGAGCTTCCGGGGCCAAGACGCCGCGTTGTTTTTCAAGCGATATTTCAACTTGTTGGAGGAGGTAATCGATTTGTACGCGCGGTGGATAGACGGGTTGCTGATCGACTTCAAAGTACCAGGCTCCGGTATGAGCGAATCGTTTGCGACCATCAGGTTGGTCCGACCAACAACGGATCACCGCCCAACTGGAACGAATGTCGCGGATCGCAGTGTCGCTCCGCTCGACTTCCTCCTCGATCCTTAAAACACCGTTCCCGGACCACTGCCAAGCACCGTGTTCGGTTCGTAAAACGTCGGGAACGACCGAGTGCCTCACTTTGCCATTGACGATCCATTCGATGCGTGAGATTGGATCGGGACTCACCACCTCGACCTCCCACCGGAACTCGTCCGCATGGTCACGACTCATGGAGAAGACCTTACCCGACCATTCGCCATTCACGCGAGCGGTCAACATCGGGCCGGTGGTTACAAACGACCGTCCGCGTTTTAGACCTTCGAGCCAAGCGTCCAAGTTGAACCGATCGCCCGTTTGCACATAGACTCGACTATACCCTAGCGGCACTGGGTGGACGCCCGACGCGGTCCCGGCCGTCGGACTCAGGCGGAACCCACAGTTGAGCAAGGCATAGTACGTCTCGAAGCCGAACTCCAACCAGCCCCATTCGGTGAGCACACCAGGCGACTCTTGTTCGAATTCTTTCCATGGTGGCAACACCTGACCAGCTTGTTTGAATCCAAAGTTGGTGCGCCACACGCTGTTGTTGGACAGTTCGAACAGATCGACCTTTGCGACCGGAATGAGCATCAAGGACCACGGCCAATTGTGCTTGTCCAGATCCAAGA
>JAUXWY010000402.1 GCA_030681235.1 Pirellulaceae bacterium
TTACCGGTGGAGCATTGTCGGTGCGGCCCTCAGTTCGTTGATGATTGCACTGTTGTTCGGCGCTAGCATCGCGACCACTTTGCCGCTTGTCAAAATCATCTTCACGGAAGATTCGAACACGATCGAGTTATGGGTCGACCAACAGCTCAAATCCTCCGAAGCCGAATTGGCCAAAGTTGAAGCGAGTTTCAAGGCCCGGGAATCGTCCGCGTCCAAACCAACTTGGTCGACTGATCCAATCTGGATCGAGGCCCACCACAATCTAGTTTTCTATCAGTGGCTGGAAAGCCAAGTCGCCGGCCGAGTCCCAACGACTCCATTTGGCACTCTCCAATTGGTGATCGTTTGGTTATTGTTTGCCAGTCTATTGAAGGGCCTGTTTCTGGTGATCAGTGTGACGTTGGTGGCCAAAATCGCCAATCGAACGGTGATGGACATGCGGCGAATTTATTTCCGTCGGGCGATGGAAATGGATTCACGACGAGTCGAGCAAATCGGCACCAGCGTTCTGATGAATCATCTGTCGAACAGCCTCCAAATGGTCAGTGCCGCGCTGATGGCGCTGTACGGTCGCGCGTTGCGCGAACCAATGAAGATGCTCACGTGTTTAATAGGCGCCGCGTTGATTTCTCTGCCTCTGTTGGTGCTGTCGCTGATTCTGTTGCCGTTTGGTGGCTTGTTGGTCTACGGTTTATCGCAACAAATGAAGCGTGCCGTCAATCGCGAGATCGGTGGTATGTCGGCGGTCTATCAAACGTTGATGGAGACGTTCAATGGGCTGAAGACGATTCGGATCTTCAATCGCGAACAAACCGAGCGAGTTCGGTTCAGAAAGAACTCGAAGACGCTTTATCGGATTTCACTGCGAATTTCGCTGTACGATTCGTTGATTCGCCCCGTGACCGAAATGGCCGGCATCGTGAGTTTTTCGATCGCGGTCCTGGCTGGCGGCTATTTGGTGCTCAATCAACAAACCCATCTGTTGGGGATTCCGATCAGCAACCAACCGTTGGGTGCCGAACAGGTCGTCTTGTTTTTTGTGTTGTTGGCGGGTGCCAGTGACCCGGCCCGCAAGATGAGTGAAATCGTCAATGTCTTGGTACGCGGTGGTCAAGCGTGTCGCCTGCTCCAAACCACGTTTGATCAACCGCCCACGATCGCCGCGCCGCAGCAACCACGGTCCGTAGTGCCTCATCATCAATCGTTGAGCCTGAGAAACCTGCGATTCGCGTACCAACCGAACACGCCGGTCCTTAAAGGAGTGACGTTGGAGATTCCATTCGGGCAGACCGTGGCGATTGTCGGTGGCAATGGTTGCGGAAAAAGCACGCTAATCTATTTGTTGGCTCGGTTCTATGATCCGCACCACGGGCAAGTCCTTATTGACGATGTGGATATTCGCGAGTTCGATCCACGGCAATTGCGGCAACAATTCGCGTGGGTGACGCAAGAAGCTTGCCTGTTCCAAGGCACCATTCGCGAGAACATCGCTTACGGAAAAATGGGAGCGACCGAATTTGAGATCCAAGCCGCCGCGACGTTGGCGGGAGTCACCGATTTTCTCCCTCGAATTGCCAACGGTTTGGAGACACCCGTCGGCGACATGGGCCGTGAACTTTCCGCCGGCCAACGCCAACGAGTGGCATTGGCTCGCGCCGTTTTAGCGGACCCGAAGATCTTGATCCTGGACGAAGCCACGAGCCAAATGGATGGCCACAACGAACAACTCATTCATAAACGCTTGAAACCATTTTTCGAGAATCGCACCACGATCATCATTAGCCATCGCCGATCGTCGCTCGAGCTGGTCGATCGGATCGTCGTGATGGATGCGGGCAAGATCATTGAAGACGGCACGTTGTCAGAGTTGCAGCGACATTCGGCCTCGTTCACGGAATTGTTTCGAACCGAAAACGCCAAAGCCGCGTAAGGAAACAGGCTTTTTCGCAACACCCGCCGGCTAAAGCCGGTACACCAACGTCCGCTCAACCGGATCCGTTCGGAATTCCGAGATATTCCTCGACCGGACGCGATCCCAAACACGTCACGCATTCAAACTGAACGGGCTCGGAATATTGAATGTTGGATGCAGCAGGATATTGAACACGCCTTGCCACGACGTGTAGATCGAAACCAACGTAAAAATGACTTGGCCAACGACCAACGCCCAGAAGATCGGCATGAGCGATAGCCCCCACACCCAAGTCGTACTACGGGGCTTGGTCGAAGCATGATGCCAGGCCCAACCCCATATTAGCCATACCGGTCCAAGCAACACCACGTAAAGGCCCGACAACAGCCACCACAATTCGTACGGGATCATGGCGATCCGGGTCAACCACAACGGAAATGTCAGAACCAACGAAAAGGTAGCCGCGAAACACAGTCGCAACGGGCTGTACCAATACCGACAAGCCGCTTGCCGCCATTGCCAATAGCTGCGCCAACGTCCGGTTTCGCAATAGCGACAATGCACAAGCGGATAATATTGCAACGACAAGAACAGATGAACCAGCCCCACAAAAAAGAATAACCCTTCGGCGGCAGGGTTCGCCGCTCGAGTGGCAATGAGCAACCACAAGGTCGGCCCACCGAACCAAATCAACATGCCCGCAAACGCACCCAGCCCCCAAGAAAAATAGTAACCAAGTCTTAGATTGGCCACCCAGTTCCAAAAGCGGTCGCTTGATTCGGACAACAGAGTCCCCTGTCGCAAGTGTCGCCATAAGACGGCGGGGACAAACCAATCGGAGAGCGGCACGGATCGATAATAGGCCGCAACCGTTTTGGGCAAGATGCAGCCGAGTGTTTTCTCGACCAACAATTGCACCCAACTGATCGCCAGGACTCGCTTCACAAGCCCCGTCATGAGGTACCAAGGAACAAGGAGCGGCCAGAAGAAATGTCGCAGCTGGCCTCCTGTCAATCCGACTCCAATCCAATGCAAAACTGTCAAGCCAAAGACGACAAACTCCCAAAATCGCCAAACGGCGAAGGTCGTCGACATCGGGTCCACCAACCACGCGTCGAACCTCATCCGCGAAACCGCTAACAACGGCAACCATGTCACCGCCAAACCAAACATCCACTTGGAGACCAGCCAGCCGTCGTTGGCTCCCAAAAAACCGTCCCGCAAGCGTCCCGACTTGACCACTCGGTGAGTGACCTCGACGAAATAACCAAGCGTCAAAAACTGGACGATCGGAACGGTCGCGAACCAAGCCAATAAGAACCCGACACCGAACATTCCGCCCACCCAGCGGACCCCTCGTTGCACGCCGCCCATGACTCGGAGGAGAAAATTCTCAAAGCCAGTTTCCGCAAACAGGGCCGTCACAACTTCGGTCGAACCCGATTCCGAGTCACTCGTCCCTGGAAAAGGGGGGGGTAGGGTTGCGACCGCCGAAGGCGTCGAACCGGGATGCAACATGGTCGCGACCGGTACCACAAACGCGGAGGATTGGACCAAATTGCCGAGCCTGGGCGGATGCTCGTGTTCCTGCGACCGGTGGCCCGAGCTTTGGTGGCCCAAGCTTTGGTTGACTTGGTCTGCCATTCGCCTGTACCTCGAAAAATCACTCTTTGACCCAATTCGCAGGACGTACCCCGGAAGAATCATGGATGTTGACAATTATTATTGAAAAGTTCCGGCAACACTAGAGAATATTGAATCAAGGTTGCAAATGATGGCGGTACGCATTCCCAAAATGGGGCGCCCAGCACTGTTTGGTTCGGAGTAAAACTTCTTTTCCAAAGTAAGTTTACGGTAATCTTTATGAGTGATGATTCACCAAACGACCGCAGCAACCAACGTGCCGAACCCGACCCCCGCACAGTCCGATGGGCATTTTGGCATGCGCAGCCTTGGGTACGACAGGTGGCGTTTTTGGTTGTGCTGTTGGTTGGGATCGGCTACTTGCTTCGATTTTCGATTTCGAACACCGCGATCCCGCAAATCGACCAATCGCTGCTTTATTCGGTGCAGCGGACGACTTTATCCGAACCCGTAAGTGCAGTTGATCGATCGTTTACGGAGGCCTGGCAGAAACAGTCCATAGAACCGACGCCCAAGGCCGACGATCTCTTGGTGATGCGTCGAATGTCATTGGCGCTGACGGGGATGCCGCCTTCGTTGGAACAGATTCGTTGGGCCGAGCAGATTCCGGGGGAACAGCGGCTGAATCAGTATCTGGCATACTTGCTACAAAACAAACCGACTCACGACTACGTTGCCGAACGACTGACTCGCAGTTGGGTCGGAGCCGAAAACGGACCATTTATCGTGTTCCGACGACAGCGGTTCGTCGCTTGGTTGTCGAAGCAATTGCAAGAGAATCGACGTTACGACGCGTTGGTCCACGAAATGTTGACCGCTCGCGGCCTGTGGACAGACCATGGACCCGTCAACTTTTTCTCGGCTCAGGCCGACCAAGACCGCGACAATCAGATCGACTTGGTGCGATTGACTGGCCGAGTGAGTCGCAACTTCTTGGGGATGCGGATCGATTGTCTCCAGTGCCACAACGACTTTACGGGCGCGACCGCGTTTGGCCCGTCCGCAGAGCCGCGCGAAGGTTTGCAGACGGACTTTCACAGCGTCGCCTCGTTCTTCGGGCAACTGAGTCTGACACCGACCGGACTGCACGACCGATTGAACGCGCCGACCTACGAAGTCGAGTTATTGGGCGACAAGGAACCTTCGCCAATTCCGGCTGCCGTCCCGTTTGGCAGCGAGTGGTTTCCCGGACAAGCGGGCACGCCGGACTTGACCGGTACTCCGCTCCGCAACCAATTCGCCCAGTGGTTGATCAGTAAAGAGAATCGGCCGTTTGCACGCGCGTTTGTCAATCGAACGTGGGCACTGATGTTGGGGCGCCCGTTGGTCGAACCAATCGACAATCTACCGCTGCACGGTCCGTTTCCTCCGGGACTCGAAGAATTGACCGACGACTTCATTGGCAGCGGCTACGACATTCGCCGCTTGATTTCTGTAATCGTCCACAGCCAGCCATTCTTGCGCGATAGTCGTGGACAACATGAATTGACCACCGCCCACGAGGAACACTGGGCCAGTTTCCCGGCGACGAAGTTGCGTCCGGAACAAATGGCGGGGACGATCTCGCAAGTGGCGTCGCTGATTGCTTTGGATGATTCGACGCACATCATCACGCAGTTGGTTCGATTCGGCGAAGAAAACGACTTCATGACTCGGTTTGGTGATCTTGGCGATCAAGAATTCGAACAAGATGGCGAGACCGTTTCGCAGCGATTGCTTTTGCTCAACGGTCAGATGGCGACGGAACGATTGAAGGGCGAGGGTGGATTGCCGTTCAACTCCGTTGTGCAGATTGAACGATTGGGACAAACGCCTGAACAAATTGTGGAGTTGCTGTACTTGATCGTCTTGACGCGCAAGCCAACTAATCACGAACTGGAGGTCATTGCACCGGTCATCGCGGATGATCGTCGCGCCGGGATCGAGGACTTGTTGGCCGTGTTGGTCAATTCGTCCGAAGCCCTGTGGAATCACTAACGAACGAAGTGAGCACTCGATCAAGTTCCCGACAAAGCCATTTTAGCGGGCGCTGGTGTACCGGCTTTAGCCGGAGGCTGGCTTTGGAAACAACACAAGTTCAGTGGAAAGCCATTTTAGCGGGCGCTGGTGTACCGGCTTTAGCCGGCGGCTGGCTTTGGA
>JAUXWY010000407.1 GCA_030681235.1 Pirellulaceae bacterium
TCCCCGACCACGGCAAACTGGGCCGCGTCCCTTCGCTGACCAGTCGCCTCACATGATAGTTCTTGTCAGTCGCCCATTTCCGTAGCTCGGCCAAGGTCTCTTGTGGGAACTTATTTAGGAAATAGCGAATCGAGTCTTCCATCGAAAACCGCTGGGTCAATTGTTTCAACGTGCGCAGCGACACCGACAAGTGTTTCGACTCAAGACCGTTGCGGACGACATATTCACCCAGTGGAGCGATAATGAAATCACCAAAGTCGTCGTCCTTGAGTTTGGGGTCCAGTGGCGGCGGTAGCGCCGCGACAATTTGCGCAGCTGCCGTGCGGAAATCGGTTGATAGATAATCCTGCAAGGTCGTCGCGATGTGCTTGATTCGTTGCTTGAGTTCCAGCGAACCAAGCGACTTCATGGTTTGGCGAACAAAACCTGGAGCGTCGAACTGGTCACTCGCTTGGCCAAACAAATTAGCGAGGTATTCCACCCGTTCGCGGTTGAATAGATGGTCCTTGAGGCTGAACTTCTCTGGATCGGTCTTCGAGGCTGGTGGTGTTATAATTGCCTTGGCCATGTTGGGTTTACTTCTCCGACACCGTGACCAGCAGCGGCCCAGGATTTTCCGTCAAGATAAGGCTGCGAAAATGGTATTCTTGCGGTCGATCGTTGCTGTGAAGTTGCAGCCCTATGGGACTGGCTTGCAGCATGTCGGGCTTGTCCGTGTAGTCGAAGATCTCGCGACCGTTGGCTGCGAAACGAATTCGACCCCCATTCGCCAAAATCTCGATTTGGTTCCACTCGCCTTTATTCTCAACCTGGAGTCCGTCGCTGGCTGGAACGACACGGTTGCGTCGATGGGCGTCCCAAATTCCCCAATCGTGACAGAACATCAACAGCGGCCCACGGAAGCCAAACTTGTTGTCGTCAGTATCTACAAAAGTTTCACCCAGGGCCGCCACCGCCGAGTGCATCGTCGAATGCTTGTCGCTCACGGTCTGCCTCACTTCCAATAGCAAACGAAAGTTTCGATATTCCTTGGCCGTGAACAGGTAGGTGCTGCTTGGCACTTGGTCATCGTTGGCGCCACGGATCATTCCATGGACCGCCGACCAACGTGAGGGGTCGCCGTTCCATCCGGCAAGATCGTTGCCGTTTTCAAACCGGGCGGCTCGAAAGACGACGTCGTACGAATTCCACCGACCGAGCCCGTTGTAAGCATAGTAGGGCGATTCACTTTCATTGATGATCGCTCCCATGCCGTGTGATGTGCGGTCGCCATCCAATACTTGGATCTCGTGACGATTCTGGAGATAGACGCCACTGTTGCCGCCGGAATTCATGATCAACAACTCGACGTGCAACCGAAAATCACGGTACGACTTCTTCGTCACGATGTCCGCGGCACCAAAGCGACCGCCCGCAGCCGACGGATCATCCGTCATCACAGCCGGCTTGGATCCGACGCCAACGTCCGCAGTCGCAAATGGGTGCGAGGCCGATGTTCCGAACAAGAACGCGACGACGGTGAGGAATTGTGCCAACTTCATTAGAACGGCTCCGGCGACCTGGGCGTGAAGAATGCTGAGTGATTGTCGTCGCAATTCGAGGCAACCGCAATCCACGGTTCGGAAAACCGCGGGACGATTCGCTTGACTCAGCCGACGAATCGAGCAGAGTGACCGACTATCCGTTGACGCGTCAGGCGGGTATGCTCGCACCCGGTTGAACAATTTCCCGACAAACTGATAATCATAAGCCGCGTTGGGCGTTCCCACCCGAACCATCCGAGTCCATCGTTTTTTCCGGATTGGGATAGTTCGCCCTGCAATGTTTGACAGCGAGGAATGGATGAGCAAGCAAAAATCGTCGGCGGGTCCCAAACCCGGGCCTGACCGATCCCCGCAGGATTGCATGATCGAGGTACGCAACCTCAACATGTATTACGGCGGTTTCGCAGCGGTACGCGATGTATCGTTTCAAGTACCAAAAAGTCAAGTCTGTGGATTCCTGGGCCCCAACGGCGCCGGCAAGTCCACGACCATGAAGATCATCACTGGGTATTTGGCTCCGACATCGGGCGATATTCTGATTGCCGGGCAGGATCTGGAACAGGATCGAATTGCGGCCGCCCAACGAATCGGCTATCTGCCGGAAAACGGACCTTTGTACGACGAAATGACACCGGCCGGAAGCTTGAACTACTTTGGTCGCGTCCGGGGGTTGTCGGGGCCTCGATTGCGAGACCGATTGGATTTCGTCACTGAAAAATGTGATTTATCCGAGGTTTGGCATAAGTCGATTCGTCAACTGTCGCGAGGGTTTCGGCAGCGAGTCGGCATGGCTCAGGCCTTGATCCATGATCCGGATATTTTGATCTTTGATGAACCGACTAGCGGCTTGGATCCCAACCAATTGGTGGGCGTTCGGCGATTGATTTCGGATCTGGGCAAGACCAAAACCGTGTTGCTATCCACCCATGTGTTGCAAGAAGTGGAAGCGATTTGCTCGCGAGTCATTCTGATCAATGAAGGGCGAATCGTGTTCGATGGTCCGCTCACGGAAATGGGCGCTTCGCAACAACTCGAACGCAGCTTCCATTCTCTGACCGGATTTGCAGGAGTATAAGAACATCATGATACGACCGTTTGTCATTGGTTGGATTTTTTGGCGAAACGTCAAATCGTACTTCTCGGGCGTCTTGGGTTATTTGATCATCGTCGCGTTTGTGACGCTTTCCGCCCTGTTGACGTTTAGCCAGTCATTTTTTGCGAACAACGACGCTTCGTTGGATGAACTAAGCCAGGTGTACTCGTGGCTGCTGTTGTTCCTGGTCCCGGCGATCACCATGGGGGCCTGGGCCGAGGAGCATAAGACGGGCACCGACGTGCTGTTGTTTACCCTGCCGGCCAGCACTTGGGAAATCCTGCTGGGCAAATACTCTGCCGTCAGTGCCGTGTACATGGTGGCGTTGCTGTTTTCAGTAACCCAACTGATTCCGTTGGCGATGCTAGGCCAACCGGATTGGAGTGTGATTGTCAGCACGTATTATGGCTATCTTTTGGCCGGGCTGGCCTTGTTGAGCATCGGATTATTCGCGTCGTCGTTGACCCGTGATTCGGCGGTTGCGTTTGTGCTCGGGATGTTGTTTTGCGCCGTGCCGGTGCTCAGCAACTATTTCCTGCAAGGCGTGCCGTACTTGGATTTGCTAACCATTCAGACTCAGTTGAATCAATACGCCAATGGCATCGTCACGTTTACAGGGTTGTTTTACTTTGCTGGTTTGATCTCGCTATTCTTGTACCTGAACCACATCGTCATTTCGCAGCGATTTTGGGCTCGCTTTGGCAAGCCGTTCATGTCGTTGAACTTCGCCGTCCGAGCGATTGCATTCTTGGCGATTATCATGGCGGGATTCTTCTTGCTGGAACGACTGAGCAGTCGATTCCCGGCGTATTTGGATCTGACCAGTGAGCGATTGTACACGTTGGACAAGACGACCTTGGCCTCGATTCAAAACGTTGACGAATCGGCAGGTGAAGTCACCATTGAAGCCTACATCAGCGCGGAAGTACCGGCAGACTACGTCCCGACCAAGAAACTTCTCGAAACCCTGCTGTCGCAGTACGAGCGGTTGGGCGGCGGTCGAGTGGTGCTGCGCAAAGTGGTCGTCGCGGACTCGACTAGCGATGAAGCGACGCTCGCTGAAGAACTGGGGATCGTGCCCATCAGCAGCCAAACCGTGGTCGGCGGCAAGAATGTCCAGCAAGAGATTTTCCTGGGGGTCGTCGTGCGCACCGCCAACGGCGAGGCGGTTCTGCCCAAGTTCTCCGGGCGAGATTCGATCGAATACGAAATCACCCGCGCGATTTCAATGCTGTCCAAGAAAGACAATCGCTTGACGATCGGGGTCCTCGACACGGACTTGCACTTTGCGGGACTGGACCTCCAAGGTCAAGTCATCGACTTGGGATTTGGCCGGACCAAAAAAGAACTCGAAAAATTCTACAAAATTCGCCGGGTCAATTCGAACTTAATGAAAGATTACGCCGATTCTTTGATGACGACGGTGGATCTAGCCACCGCAGGAACTCGTGGTTTAACGCATCGAACCTTGCCGCAAGAACGCAGTACGGCGATCAAAGATGTCAAGCTGCCGGACGTGATGTTGGTGGCCGGCGTCTCGAGCTTGGACAGTTCGACCCTGAATGCCCTGATCGAATACATCAAGTTTGGCAAACCCGTGTTGCTGATGGACGATCCGGTTCCGTTCTTTTGGCCAACCTATGTATCTGCCGGCCAAATCGGCGTTGTGCGATCACCGAGCCAAGGACGACTATCGCCGCAAGCTCAGTTTAGAGTCTTGAACTCGTCACCAGGCCCCAAGGCAGACATCGGCAGCTTGGCTGAAGCGTTGGGCATCACGTGGAATCCAACCACGATTGTCGCCAACACGGCCAGCGAGCCGGCATCCTTCGCCTTCCCGATGCTGGAGATGCCCATGATGGAAACGTCCAGTGCCTGGCCTAAAGGCTATGGCGATCGCAAACGAGCCTTGGTGTTTTTCCGCAACACCAGCCAACACACCAATTTTAATCCGCAAGTTCCCGTTAGTGCGGGGCTGCGTGAATTGTTGATGATGTACTGCGGTACGTTGGCGCAGGCAAGCTCCCAGAAGTTTCAATTTGAACCGTTGGTGAGCACCGATGCGTCAGGAAGTCAGTCGAATTACTCGGAGTACTCGGAAAACTTACAAGTCGTGCGACGCGCCTTCGACCGCCAACAAGGACGAACGGTCCAAGAAAAGACGGATCAAATCAATCCATTTACCGGCCTGCCGGAACGTATCTTGCTTGATACTCCGACCAGCTCGGCCGCGGGCAGCCCTTTGGTTGTAGCCGCCAAAATCAATGGAACCGAAGCCGAACCTCGGCGAGTCATTTTCATTTGCGATACAGACTTTGTCTCGGACTTGGCCTTCGAATGTGCGGATAGCGTCAAGACCGGCTTGGACAACCTCGTCTTCTTGCAGAATGCGATTGAGAGCTTGGCGGAAAATCAAGACGATTCGTTCATCGCGATTCGTGGTCGCCGCCCCAAGTCGCGGCCTTTGGAAAAGATCGAGGAAGTTCGCATCGCAGCTCGACAACAGCGAGAAGCTCGGCAAGCCACGTTGGAAGCCGAACTAGAAGCCAAACTTCAAGAAGCCCAAGTGAAGTTGGACGAGAAAACCAAAGCGTTGCAAGAAGACCAAGATTTGTCGGTTATTCAACGACTCCAGTTGGCGGCCACGGCCGCGTCGGAAGAACAAAAACTGGTTAACCGCCAAGTCGAGAAACTCGAGAAATCCTACCGCCAGGAAATCAAGAGTTTGGAAGTCAACGAGAAAAAGATCATTGCTTCGCAAGAACATTGGACTCGTTTTTTTGCCGTTCTGTTGCCTCCGCTACCCGCGTTGGCGATCGGAATCTCCGTCATCTTGGTCCGACTGACGAACCAAGCGAATGCTCGGAGAAAATCGTAACGATTTTCTCATCTTAGCGTTCAGTTTACATTTCAATTAGTTCCAAAACGTTAGCCATTGCAGGTTTGCAACATGAAACGAAACCCTCAAGCTGAAGTAACGAAAAGTGCCTTGGCCACGGTCGTTGCGGTCGTCATGATCGGATTGACCTGGATGGTTTACCGATGGACACAACCGGAAACTCCCAATGCGTTTGTGAAAGTTGGGCAGGCATTCTTCGAATCCTTTGAAACTAGTCAAATCGCTCAGATGGAATTGGCTGCCGTGGACAAAGCGGGCAAGCCGTTGAGTTTCACCGTTCGACGAACCAATGGTTTGTGGACAATCCCCAGTCACTACGATTATCCAGCCGAAGCGGCTGAGCGATTGAGTCGCACCGCAACCGAATTGATTGGATTGGAGCGTCACCGTTTGGCCTCGAGCGAAAAAGGAGCCCAAGTCCAGTTGGGCACCCTTGATCCAACGAGCGACGAAGGCAAAACCGATCCCGAAAGCGCTGGCAAACTCCTGCGTTTCACTGACATCAATGGCGATCCGGTCTTTCACCTCATCATCGGCAAACAAGTCGAACAAAAGGACTCGGCGGCAGATTCGTTATTGGGGTTGGAACAGCCGCCCGAGCGGATGTACTACGTTCGCGTTCCGGCCGAAAAGGAATCGTACGTCGCTAAATTGGATTTGGATGTCTCGACGAAATTTTCAGATTGGATTGAAACCGATCTGCTGGAACTGACCGCCGCCGATATGCGACAACTCAAAGTCGACAACTCGCGGTTGGAGGCCCGACAAGTGATTGGCAATCAAGGAGCCGAAGTTCGCCGAGTCCGAGTCCCGGGGGAAGAACTGGTTCTGGAAAAAACGGAAGATTTTGCGGAATGGAAGATTCCCGACCTCGATGTCGAGCAAGAAGCCATGAATTCCGAAGCGGTGAATCTCTTGGTCAATACCATTGAAGGCGTCGAACTGATTGGCGTTCGCCCTCGATACAAGTTTCATGGGCAGAGCGTCACGGATAGCAACTTTGATTTTCAGTTTCCTGCCGAAGTCGCAAATGACGTTCCGGCACAACAGGCCATCGTCAACGACTTGCAGGACGATCTGATGACCCGTGGTTTTGGCCTGGCCCGTGACCCGGTAGGGGACCAAATCAAACTGGTCTCCGAGCATGGCGAACTCAGAACCACGACGAAGGATGGCTTGGTCTACACCCTCTACTTTGGCAGCCAGATCGTTGGCTCGGATGAGGCAATCGAAATTGGGGCCGCCGATCCGAAACCACAACCCGCAGTTGAAGATGCCAATCCTGAGGGTGACGAGGCCAAACCCGAGGATGCAAATGCGGAACCGGCAGCCAAGAACCCTGTTCCAGCCGACCAATCCACCGCTCGCTTTCTATTGGTCCGGGTCGCCCATCATCCTGAACTGATGTCCGATCGCCCGGTAGCTCCAACCGAACCCCAGCGAATGATCCTGCCGGAAGGTGTTGGCGAACCCGCAAACGATCCGACAAGTCCGCCGCAGGATTCTGCCGGAGAACAAACCGATCAAGCGGAAGGCTCCGCGACAACCGATGAAAAAACCGAAACGGGCGAAAAAACCGATGACGGCGAAAAAACCGATGATGGCGAAAAAACTGATGATGGCTCTTTCCAATCGTCGGCCGACGAACCACTCGCGGTGAACTTCGTATCGTTCTCCCGACAGGACGAGACACCGCCAGTTCAAGAACAAACACCACCAGTTCAAGAACAAACACCGCCAGTTCAAGAGCAAACGCCGCCAGTTCAAGAACAAACGCCGCCTATCACGGAACAGACTTCGCCGCCGGTGACACAGGACCCGGTGACAATAGATCCGTTAGGGCTTGTCGCCCCGCCACAAATGAAACTGACCAAAGAAGACATGCAAAAGGCCTTGGACGCCGAGTTCGAGAAACAGAAACGAGCCTTTGAGAGCCAGAAAGCGCGGTACGAATTGGACGTCATAGAGTTTGCGACTCGGACCGGAAGAGCTGCCGAGAAGGCCAAGCGATTGAGCGAACGTTTTGCGAATTGGTACTACGTCGTGCCGTCCAGTGATTTGGATCGGCTGCGACTGACTCGGGCCGAGGTCGTGAAGCCCAAACCCGCAGGGGCCGCCAATCCGGATGGGTTGCCAGAGGGTTTTCCGCCGGGATTCCAATTGCCAGAGGGATTCCAATTGCCCCCAAGTCGCTTGCCGGATTAATTGTCTCCAGGCATTCACTGCACGGCCGTTTTGCGGTCGTGCAGGTTCTTTCCGGTCATTGACGAGTCGATTTTCGTCGAATCCAGCCTACCGAAGTCATTGGGACTCTATTCCAAGGCCCCAAATCGTTGTCGTTTTGCCGCGTGAATCGTGATATACTGCTCGACGTCACGCGCAACAATTCGAGACAGGGGATGCGGCGATGGGCGATGATTCGAAGACACCGAAGGACGATAATTCGAACACACCGAAGGGCGATGATTCGAAGACACCGGACTTGTTTTCTAAGCCTTCACAAAGTGACTCGGATGCTGGGATTAATCTCGAAAAGGATTTGTTCTCTGGAGCGACGAGGTCGCATCATGGCTCCTCGGTCGACGGCGATCCGGATAACGTTTCAGACAAGTTGAATTCCCGAGGTTTCTCGGTCCCGAAAAAATTTGGGCGTTATCATCATATCGAAGTCGTTAACGAAGGTGGATTTGGGATTGTTTGCCGAGCTGAGGACAGCAAGACGGGACGAGTTGTCGCCCTAAAATTTCCGCGACCGGAGAAAATTCGCGAACCGTCTGATCTCAAAATGATCGTCGACGAAGCGAACCGGGCCATGGAATTGGATCATCCCGGGATCGTCAAGACTTATTCGTTCGAAGAGTCGGACGGGCTCTCGGCCATTGTTCAAGAATTCATTGTCGGCACCGACCTGAAGGCTGAACAAAAGTCGATGACCAATCACCAAGTGATTGCGACGTTGGTGGCCAAAATTGCCGATGCGTTGGCGTACGCTCATCGGCGTGGCATCTATCACCGCGATCTTAAACCCGCAAATATTTTGATCGATCAAAATGGCAATCCTTACATCGCCGACTTCGGATTGGCGATGAACGAACGTGAGCAACCGTTTTTGCCTGCCCAACGCTGCGGCACGCCTCACTACATGCCACCGGAACAAGTGCAGGGTATGACGAGGCGGTTGGACGGACGCAGCGACATTTGGAGTTTAGGAGTCATCCTATACGAACTGCTCACCAAGCGACGTCCGTTCCTCGGTCGCAACGAACGTGAAATCTTCGACCAGATCGAGCACAACGATCCGCGACCTCCTCGGCAAATCGATGCGGCGATCCATCCCGAACTGCAACGAATCTGCTTGAAGTGTTTGGAACGCGAACAACGGGATCGTTATCCAACGGCCGACGATTTGGCGGACGATTTGCGACACTGGATCACCAATCCAGCGCCGGATCGTCCGAAGTCGGGGCAGCGGTTCGTGCCCCGCGGTCTGCGCCCGTTTACGGCCGAGGATGCGGATTTCTTTTTGGAACTAGTCCCGGGAACTCGGAATCGCGACGGGCTGCCCAACAGCCTCAAGTTTTGGTTGAATCGCATCCTGCTCCCGGTTTCCGTCGATTTGGTGACGCCGGTCGGTGTGATATTTGGGCCCAGCGGAAGCGGCAAATCGTCTTACGTCCGAGCGGGTTTGTTGCCCTTGCTTTCTCCGGACATCCTTCCCGTGGTCGTCGATTGTTCAGCTGCGGACACGGAAGCCAAGTTGCTCAAGTTTCTTATCGATCGTTTGGAAAATGTCCCCGCCGGGATTGGACTGATCGATCTGTGCTCGGGCATCAGCCAAGGCCTGTGGCGGCCGAAAGCCAAGAACAAGATCTTGCTCGTGCTGGACCAATTCGAACAACGACTGAGTCGGGGCGACGATTTTCAGACGGCGGATTTGGTCAAAGCGTTGAGATTTTGCGACGGCCGCGCGTTGCAAGCTTTGTTGCTTTGTCGCGACGATTTCTTCATGCACTTGTCTCGCTTCACGGACCGATTGGGCATGGATCTCCGCGAGGGCGATAATGCCCAGGCGATCGATCTCTTCAATCGCAAACACGCCCGCAAGGTCTTGATCAAATATGGCCAAGCCTACTCGCAGTTGCCCGATCAGGCCGCCGAGATCACTCCCGAGCAAGACGAATTCCTAAAAGCAGTGATTACCGAATTGGCGACCGCCGATTACGTCGTGTGTGTTCGATTGTCCTTGTTCGCCGAGATGTTCCGCGACCGACCTTGGACGTCGTCCGAACTTCGAGTGGTAGGCGGCGTGGCCGGGATCGGCGAAAAGTTCTTGGAAGCCACGTTTGGTCCAACCAGTCGGGAAAGACGACTTCGATCGCTGGGAACTAACGCTCAGAAAATTCTGGGTGCTTTGTTGCCACCGTTGGGATCGGAAATCCGCAGCGGCAGCAAAAGCGAAGCCGAACTTCTGGCGTTAACTGGACTGGAGAACTCTCGGCCAACATTCCAAGCGGTGCTCAAGGCATTGGACGATCAATTGAAGTTGATCACGAGGATCGAAGCCGACGAATCGCTGACGGAGAATTCGAACACTGGTTCCGCTCCGTTGCCCGCCACTGTTTTCCAATTGACCCACGACAGCATGATCGATTCGATTCGCGCGTGGTTGGAACGACAATCCAGTCGCACGCGCGAGGGCCGCGCGGGACAACGTTTGCGGGAGCTTGGCTTGCAAGTCGTGACCGGCCAAACGCCCCGTTATTTGCCGACGCACTTCGAGTGGGTGTTGTGGCAGTGGTTGTTGCGTTCAAGAGCACGGACCAAAGCCGAACAAGCCGTTTGGAACGCGGCTCGCACAAGATTCCTGCGTGATTTGGGATTGGCGGTCGCCGCGCTGTTGGTACTGGGCCTGTCGCTCGGTTGGTGGGCGGCCCATGCGTCCGAACAACAACGAGTGAGGGAGGTCGACCGGGCCGTAGCGAACTTGACCCAGCAACCTTTCACAGCCCCAGCCATCGATCTGGAGCGGATCGATCAACATCACGAATTGGCGGTGCCTCGGTTGCAAGCGATTTACACAGCGCAGCCGGTCGGTTCATTGGCTCGGATCGGGGCCGCGTATGGGCTCGTGCCCTACGATCGCCGTGTGCAGGCCGATCTGATCGCCACCGTCGTCGCGACCGAAACCGAACCGCAGCAGTTGGAACGGTTAGTGAATCGATTGGCGCTCCCTGCCGAAAGTCGAGCGGAAATTTGGGCGCCGATCTATCGGAATCCCAACCAGGACTTGCGATGTCGGTTGCGCGCCTTTGCGGCCGAAGTGTGCCAAGGACCGCGTTCCAACGATTGGGCGACTCACGCGCAGGCGATGGCGGCGGCCTACGCAGCGGAATCCTCGGAATCGCTGCCCCATTGGTTGAAGTTGCTTGAACCCGCTCGCGAGGAGCTGCGACCGCATTTGCAAACGTTGTTCGCCGACGAACATCCGGCCGCCGACCCAGGGGCACTGGCGTTGGGAATCGTCGAACTATCCAAGTCCAAGTCGGCCACCGCGGAATACGTGGTGCAGTACTTGCCGGAATGGAAAACACGGCAGTTTCAAGCCGCGATGAACGCCGTCGTCTCGCAGGGTTGCCGCGAAGAGTTCCTGGCAACCGCCACGCAGAGATTATCAAGTGAAACCAACCCCTGGGCGCAAGCGTCGTTGAGTATTGCTTTGGCGAGACTGGATCAATTGGCTCCCTTGATCGAACTGTATTCGCAACCGGCGGATCAGCCAGTGGCAATTCTAGCGGTCAATGGATCGGTCCCCGGCCGCTTGGAGGTAAAGATCCTGGGACAGATCTATCGCGAGCAAGACTTGGGGACGTTCGGGAATGCGGACTTGCGTCGTGCGGTGTTGATGGCGTTTTGTCTCCAAGCGCCGTCGTTGGTTGATGGCACCACGGTCGCATGGCTGGAGGAAGTCGCCCATCATCACATCGTCAACGATCCCGATGCCGGTTGTTTTTCGTCGGCCGAGCTTTTGTTTCGTCGCCTGGGCAACGACTCGACCAAGACCGCGCGGAGCGAGCGGCGCGCGAAGTCGGATGAAAATGGTATTTTGGGGAATGTGATGATCGACGCCAGCGGACTAGCGTTTTCCATCCTGCCACGAGCAGAAGAAGCGGATGTCTTTTGTAAACTCAAATTCACAACAACCGCACTTTGACAAGCAAATCGATGGTGGTACCAAACAGGTTTGGCAAGGATCACACGCTGCGGGACATGGTGATAGAAACCGACTCGGGCAGGGTTGAAACAATCGCGGGAAACATCGTCCGCGAAATAATCGGGAACCCAATTGTGCTTCCGCTTCGGCCGGCGTCCAACAGAAAAGCGTTAGAACTCCGAACAGAACCAATAACGAATTGACTTTGACACGCAACATAACCGTCTCCTGTTATTCCTGCGATCGTGGAGAAAAATCTTGAACCGGTGCAAACGATTTCATGACACCCGCAGGCCCTGCCACGATACGTTTCTCATCCAATTCTACTGCCTGGAAATTGGGAGTCAACGAAAACTTTGCCTGTAAACAACTGTTTCAACTCCAGACGCTCCGCGACTTGTGCACTGGCCCGGAATCAAGGATCTGACCCCGGCTGGCCACTTCACTTGCACCAATGGTCACTCCGCGACCGAAAGTCCGGCGATGGTTTGGCTGGGGATGGGTTGGAAGCTGACTCCCAATTGGGCAACCGCCGCTAGGAAAGTGTCGCGTTGGGCGGCGTCTTTAAACTCGAAGCCCATCAATGCTTGTTCGATGCTTTGTCCTGTCTCGGTGTAATTGAAATAACAGACGTTGGTCAGCCCCACGATCTGACGCATGAACTCGGACAACGCGCCCGGGCGATCGGGGAACTCCACCGTGGCAAAGACCGGCCAATGAGCCAAGGAAGGCTGGAACGGAACGACGCGATATTCGACCGCCGTGGCGTTGGTGACCGAATGAAAATGTAAAGGCGATCGCGACAGCTTCGCTTCCAACTGCAACAACTCGGCAGGAAAGGCTTCCACGCCAATCACTGGAAACGCCCGCCGAGCATCGGTCTTGCCGTATTGAAAGTCGATGATGTTGATGTCCGACAAAAACTGATCCAAGAGTCCGATCAACGTGCCGCTGCGTTCAGGGATCTCGAAGCAATAATAGCGACGTTCTTTCGGAGATAGCCGGCCTTTCCGCGCGATGACGGGCAATGTCAGAAAGTCGACATTCGCGCCCGACAATACCGTCAACAAGCGAGCATCTGGCTTCAATCCCAACGCGGCATAGGCACCACCCATGGTCGCATCGCAGAAACTCGTGTGGCGATCTGTGGCCAACGCTGCCGCGACACCGATCCCGGCGGACGGTTCGACAACGACTCGGCTCTCGTTCCACAACCATTCGATCGCCGTACACACCTGTCGCTCATCGACGATCCACACGTCATCCAGGAGTTCACGACACAACGCGAAGGTCAATTGACCAGGCGTGGCGACGGCCGTGCCATCGCAGAACCTCGTGACCTGAGGCAGCGTCACAGGTCGCCCGGCTTGCAACGACTGCTGCATGCTGTCCTGCCCGACAACTTCGACACCGACGATTTTGGCCGAGGGGAAGCGTCGCCGGATCACCGAGGCGACGCCGGCCGCCATTCCACCGCCGCCGATTTCCAACAAGACCAAGTCCGGCGCGATCTGTTCGTCCAGTTCGGTGGCCATCGTCGCTTGACCCGCAATCACCTGCAAGTCATCAAACGGATGCAAGTACTCACCTCCATGGGTTTCCACAAACTGACGAGCAGCCTGAGCCGCTTGATCGTAGCGATCACCAATCAAACGGACTTCCACCCATTGCTGGCCCAACCGCCGCACCGCTTCTTGCTTGAGCAGCGGCGTCGTGCGCGGCATGTAGATCACCGCCGGCACCTGCATCGTTTGAGCGGCGAGCGCGACTCCTTGGGCGTGGTTGCCGGCAGACGCCGCGACCACGGTTCCTATAAAACCTTGCTCGACCAAACACGCAAGCTTGTTGAACGCGCCACGCCATTTGTAGCTGTGGACTCGGGACGTATCCTCCCGTTTGAGCCACAATGGACGGCCGTCCGGCAACGAAACCATCTCGCACCGAGTCGCCTGATCCGCGCGATACACTCGTTGCTGAGCGGCCTCGATTTCCGTCCACAAGGCCGGCAAAAGCGAAGTCTCGGACGGCGTTTCCATCAGTTGTGAGTCCGGCATCAGGCGGTTTCCAACACCCGAGTCAACTTCGAAGCCGAAACGCTGGCAACGTCCGACATTTGGCTGATCTTCTTGAGCAAGTGCACGACGTTGCGCTCGCTGACCACAACCATCTGGATACGGTAGTGATCGGCCGATTCGGATTGCACGTTCATGCTTTCGATCTCAAAGCAACGTTGGCGAACAATCCCGATCAAACGGTTGAGGCTACCGTACGCGCGACTCATGTGGATGATCAGCTGAGACGATTCTACTGGAGGCATTTTGGGGTTCCTGAAATATTGAGGTTCGGACGAACGTAGCGACCGTCGTTAAATGGTGGTGATTTGGGTCGACGGCCATCGGGCGACGGTCGCTACGGGAACGATGTTGGATGGATCGACGGAGCGATCCACGACACTTTAGCCAACCGAGACGCCTTCTTCGGTCAGCATTTCGGAGTTGCTGGCGCCGGGTGGCACCAGCGGCCAAACGTTGGCGGCGCGGTCGATGATGGTGTGAATGAACAGCGGGCCATCGGTGTTTTTCAATGCTTGAATCACATCGGCTTCTTGGTCCCGATGCACGACCCGCATCGACGGGATGCCAAACGATTCGGCCAAACGACAAAAGTCCGGGTTGTCGCTCAAATCAATTTCGCTTTCGCGATTGTTGAAGAACAACTGTTGCCATTGACGAACCATGCCCAAAGCTTGGTTGTCAAACAGCAGAATCTTTACCGGGATGTTGTACCGCTTGATCGTGGCCAACTCCTGGATGTTCATCATGATCGAACCGTCGCCGGTCACGACAATCGTTCGCGCTGTCGGATTCGCTTGTTGGACACCCAAGGCGGCTGGCAAACCAAAGCCCATGGTCCCGGCCCCACCGCTGGTCAGGTGGTGCTTGGGATGCGTGAACTTGTAGTGCTGGGCCACCCACATTTGATGCTGACCCACGTCACAGCAAATGAACGTCTCGCGATCGTTCATCGCCTGCGACAAGTCATGCAACAGACGCGGAGCAAACACCGACTCAAACGGAGCGTCGTAACGACAGGCGTAGGTACGCTTCCATTCTTGAGTTTGTTCGACCCATGGTTTGATGCTCAGCGGCATGGTCAATTCCACGATGTTTTGAGCCACATCGCCACCCAGCGCCGACTGAACCACGCGCAACTTGCCGAACTCCGCCGGGTCCAAGTTGACGTGAATCGCCTTGGCTCGCGGTGCGAACTCGGTTAGCTTCCCGGTCGCGCGATCGTCAAATCGCGAACCGATCGCCAACAACAAATCGCAACCCTGGACCGCCTTGTTCGCGGCTTCACTACCGTGCATGCCAACCATCCCCAAAAACTGCGGATGATTGCCGGGCAGGCAGCCCAAGCCGTGCAGCGTATGCACTACCGGAATGCCCGTCGTTTCCACAAACGTCCGGAACTCGGCGACGGCGTTCCCCTTTTCCACACCACCGCCGGCGTAGATCAGTGGGCATTCGGCTTTGGCCAACAGTTCCTTGGCGATGCGCAGGGCCTCGGGATCGCAATGGCTGATCGGCGGCATGACCTTCTTCGTCGTCAGAGGCTTGGCCTCTGTCTTCTGAAAGGCAATGTCCTTCGGGAAGTCGATCAGAACCGGTCCGAACTTGCCGCTGCCAGCCAACTGGAAGGCTTCATGCACGATCCGCGGAATATCGTCCGCGTGTTTCACGCAGTAGCTGTGCTTGGTGATCGGCAGCATCAAGCCAAACACATCCAATTCCTGAAACGCATCCGTACCCATCAAATAGGTCGGAACTTGTCCCGTGATCACCACCATGGGAATCGAGTCCATGTAGGCATCGCCAACGGCGGTGATCAAGTTGGTGGCACCGGGCCCGCTGGTCGCCATACAGACCGAAGTCTGATTGGTGCTGCGAGCCGACCCTTGAGCAGCAAATCCCGCGCCTTGTTCATGCCGGGTCAAATAATGCTTGATGTTGCTATCCAACAAAGCATCGTAAACCGGCATGATCGCGCCGCCGGGATAACCCCAGATGTCGCGGACGCCCTCATTTTCCAAACATGCAATTAGTAATTGAGCACCGTTCATTTGGTAACTGCTTCCAGCGAAGGGGAATTGGTCTTGTTTGCACAGGAGTTGCCGTCCATGGCCTTATCGGAAAGCCATGAAAAATGACGACGGATATCTTTGCCCACTTTTTCAATGTCGTGCTGCAGCTCTTTTTCGAGCATGCTGCGGTAGTTGACTTCACCGTTGCGGAATTCTTCTTGCCATTGAGCCGCAAACTTGCCGGTCTGAATATCGGTCAAGATATCTTTCATCCGTTGGCGAGTTTCGTCGGTAATGACGCGTGGTCCCGCAGTCAACGCACCATATTCTGCGGTGTCGCTGATGAAGCGATGCATGCCGGCCAAGCCGCCTTCATAGATCAAATCGACGATCAACTTGGTTTCGTGGAGACATTCGAAGTAAGCGACTTCGGGCGAGTACCCGGCAGCGACCAAAGTCTCCCAGCCGGCTTTGATCAGATCGCCCAACCCACCGCACAAGACGGCTTGTTCACCGAACAGATCCGTTTCGGTCTCTTCTTTGAAAGTCGTTTCCAACACACCCGCCCGACCGCAGCCGGTCGCGTGAGCGTACGCCAAACACTTGGCTTTGGCCTGGCCGCTGGCGTCCTGGGAAATCGCAATCAAGCATGGGACACCAAAACCATTTTCGTACTCACGTCGAACGATCGCACCAGGGCCTTTCGGGGCACACATGATCACGTCGTGCCCAGCCGGCACTTTGATGGCTCCGTAGAGCACATTGAATCCGTGCGAGAACAATACCGCCGCGTCAGGCTTGAGGTTGGGGGCAATCTGTTCGTTGTAAACTTTAGGCTGTTGCATGTCGGGCAACAGCAAACAGATCAAGTCGGCACTCTTCACCGCATCTTCCACCGACAGCGGTTGCCATCCATCTTCGATCGCTCGCTTCCAGCTACTACCGTTGGGTCGCAATCCCAAGCAGACGTCCATGCCGCTGTCGCGCAAGTTCAAGCTTTGGCCGCGGCCTTGGCTGCCATAGCCAATCACGGCGATGCGTTGGCCTTGCAAACCGGTCAGATTCGCCGGGGTGGTTTGAGTTGTTTTTGTTGCCATGGGTAATCGTTCCTTTGTTGGGAAAAAAGTGAAATGGTCTGGACTGTTCTTTTGGTTCAACTTGCGTCGCGGACCGACTCGTTAAACTTTCTGTGGCTGAATGCGTGGAGTCGTGATGGCTCCCAAGGAGGCCGAGGACACCAACGCGGCGTACTTCGCCAAGACGCCCGTTTGATACTTGGGAGTTGGTGGCTGCCAATCTTTTGCCCGAGCCGAAAGGTCGGTCAACACGTTCAATTGGCGGTTGTCCACGTCGATTTCCACCATGTCGCCGTCTTGGATCAAACCAATTGGGCCGCCGCGGGCAGCTTCCGGCGAAACGTGTCCGATCATCATGCCGTGAGTCGCGCCGCTAAAGCGCCCGTCGGTGACCAAGACCACCTTGTCGCCCAATCCCGCACCAATGATCGCCGCCGTCACGCCTAACATCTCGCGCATGCCGGGTCCACCCGCCGGTCCTTCGTAACGAATCACAACCACGCTACCCGCGCGAATCGCACCTGTTTTGACCGCCGCGAAACAAGCTTCCTCGCTGTCAAAGACTTGGGCCGGGCCGCGAAAATGTTGGATCGGTTCCTTTGGCAACTTCAAGACACAACCCTCGGGCGCCAAGCTCCCACGAAGGATTGCCAAATGTCCTTGTTTGGCTAAGGCTTGGTCGAGATTGCGAATCACCGACTGTCCCTCGGTTTCAACACAATGCTGAGCCTCGTCGCGAATCGAGCGACCGGACACGGTGGGGCAATCGTGCAGCTTTTGGAGGGCGTGCAATCGCTTGGCGACCAACCGCATGCCACCGGCGGCGTCCATGTCGACCGCCGTAAAGCGGCCCGTTGGCTTGAGGTCCGCCAACACGGGTATCTCGCGACTCAATTGATCGATGTGGTCGATTGTAAAGTCGATGTTCGCTTCGGCCGCAATTGCCAACACGTGCAGAACCGCGTTGGTCGAGCCTCCTGTCAAAATCACACTGCGAATGGCGTTTTCAATCGATTCACGAGTAATGATTTTCCGAGCCGACTGGCCCGATTCAATCAGCTTCATCATCATCGGCCCGACTTCGAGCATGGCGGCTTGGCGTTCTTTTGCAGTCGCGGGCAAACTGTTCGACATGGGTGAGATTCCCAACATCGCGCCGACGGTGGACATCGTATTGGCCGTGAATTGACCGCCGCACGCGCCCGCTCCCGGACATGCTGCGCACTCGATCGCTCGCAGTTGAGCAGCATCCATCTTGCCGCTGTTGTAAGTTCCCACCGCTTCAAAAACGTCTTGAATCGTGAGGGCGCGGTCCCCAAGATGCCCAGGATGGATCGAACCGCCGTAGATCATGATCGAAGGCAGGTCCAATCGAGCCAACGCTTGGATCGTTCCTGCGACGGTTTTATCGCAACCCGAAATCGCGATCACTGCGTCAAATTGGTGCCCGTTGACGACCAACTCGATCGAATCACAAATCGTTTCGCGACTGACCAACGAGTGCCGCATGCCCTCGGTCCCCATCGAGATCCCGTCCGAGACGACAATCGTATTGAACTCCAGTGGAACACAGCCTACGCTCCGCAAGCTTTCCTTGAGCCATTCGGCTTGCTCGCGCAAGTGCATGTTGCAGGGGCCGATTTCGGTCCAAGTATTTGCGATCGCGACCATTGGCTTGGCAAAGTCCGCGTCAGTCATCCCAGCGGCCCGCAACATGGCTCGGGCGGCCGCACGATCGGGACCAGCAGTTATCGTTTCACTTCTTCGCGGCAACGTCATGTTCTTTCAGATTCCTTCGATCGGTCTGGGTAGGATTGTCTTTTTTGGGTTCATAGCCAGGGCAAAAAAAAACCCGCATCGTGGCTGGCGATGCGGGTTTCTGAACTTTTCGGAGTGTTGTTCAGTAACTCGCATCGCCGGTCAACAAGACCAACAAAATAGCCAACAACAACAACAAGCTTTGCAAGAGCCCGCCGGACACAACAATCGACAACAGCGAGTTCAAAACCGTACGGGAGACCACCAGCGATCCTGCCGAAGATCGAACCAAAGCGTGGCTCGATCGCGGAAAGCTGTTATTTAAAGTGTGAGTGGTCGGGGAAAGCATTGCGAATTTATACCTAACCGGAATCAGCAACTTACACCCGCGATGATGGGTCCAATCCAAAACCCGCGAGTCCCGACGCGTCCAGCGATCATCCACTGACCACTTCTAACGACGACGGTCTGTCCCAGATTCTAATCAAGGCGTCTGATCGGTCAACACGAGTTTTCCGCTGTTTATTGCGACTTAGGTCGGCACATGGGGCGCAATGAGCGACTGCGGAACGGCGACATCCGTCGATTCGCTCTAACGAACGATTGATTCCCCTTAAGCCAGCCAACGCCATTGAAAAACTTTATCTTTTTACCAAGTGACTGGCAGCACAATTCCGCCGGAAAGCAATGCGACGAACAATCCAGCGGCAATCAAATCTGCCGTGGTCCCCGGGTTCAAACGATTCCCGTCACTTCGCAAAGCGAAGTCGAAATTGGCCAGACTTTGCTCGCACTCAGCCTCCCGATCGGCTTTCGCCCAATCCCGCAGCCCAGCGGGAAAGTACGAATCCGCCAATTGCCGAGCCCACACCGAGACCTCTGTCGCTCGCTCATGGCCCAACTTGCGAGCGATCAACGTGTCCGGCTTTTCCGCCAACAGCCGCAGGTAGGTTCCGACGATCGCCCATTGCAAGCCACAACCACTGGACAGCAGTTCCAACAAACTGGGGACCGTTCGTTCGAACGTCACGGAAAAGCCCGAAACAAACTCCGCCGCAATTGAATCTCGATCGGCGGCCAGCTCCATCACATGTGCCACGCTATCGGCCGTTTGAAGTTCATTAGCCGCAGCGACATCGGCCTCGGAAACGGCCCCCAATCCGCCGGGCTTCGCCAAAGCGATGGCCTCGTAAATGAAGCGAGTCTGTTCGACTGTCGCCGTGGAGATGAGAGTTTCGTTCTGGGACCGCCATTGCTCCAAGGAAGGCGGCGCGGAACTTCCGTTGACCTTTGAGCGGGCCGTAAGTCGCGACCATGACTCTGCCAAAGGGCCAAGCAATAGACAGATGCCCAAGTTGGTATTCGACGGAGTCAACTGCCGCGTCGCCCGCACGGCCTCCAAAATGAACTGACCAAACGTTGGCTCGATCGCAACCGTGGGATTGGACCAAACCGAGACCCACCGGCGGGCCACGTGACTAACCGCCAAGCCGCTATGAAGAAAATCGATCAGGCCAACGTCCGGGAAATCTGCCGACCGGTGGACGTTTCCGGGTTTGGCTGCAACGACTTCCCATTGGCAAGCCAAGCAGATCGCGTTGGGCAAGTCCGGGAACCACTCAGGGTTTGAATTGGCAACCTGAGGCATCGGGCAGTGATCCAAACTTGAGCGACTGGAAAGACGCGACGATACGTGTCATCGCCTTGGAAACGGTGACGGACGCTCGACTTGCGCTTGATTTTGACGTCGCTGATCCCATTTATGTTTGACGATTCGCGTGATGTCGTTGGATTGCGTAAACGACAGGACGTGGTCCGTTGTAACGACCAAATCAAAGTCACCCTGTTGGGCAATCTGATCGGCGATGACTTGCAACTCGCGGTCCGCCGATTCCCGATACTGCCGCATTTGTTCACGAATTTCGTTGACGGCTAGGTTCTTTTTCTGTTCGAACAGCTTTTGGAGGATGAGTACTTCGACCTCCGTGAACTGGGCCACGTTCTGCCTGATCCATTCTTGCTCGGTGAACAACTGTTGTTCAGAAGTTTGGACCAGCTCGTTGGAGTACGCTGCCAATTCCGCCGCGAGAATCAGCTGCACGTCACAAACCGCGATCCGTGGGTTTCGTACCGTCGTGCTCTGCGAAGTCGAGGTTGGAGTGGAGCGGGGGTCGGCTTGCACGCTGGGTTCCACATAGCTCGCCGGTCGATGGTTACCCCGATTGGGAGCCGCCGGGAGCGGTCGAATTTCCTTGTCGTCTGTCACCAAATTGGCGTTGATGGCAGGCGGCGAGGGATCTGATTCTTTGAGTGGTTTCCCGGTCGAAAGACCCGCTCCGGAGCTGTCTCCGGTCGCGGCATCAGCCGTTTTGTTACTGAATCGCAGGGTCCCATTGATGGCGGAGTACCCAACAATAATGGCAAAAATGCAGGTCGCGAAGAGAATCATATTGCGGACCGCCGACTCCTTGCGATAGCTTTCTCGCAACGAAACAAGCGGTTTCCAGTTCTTGATGTCTTCGTAACGAAAATCGCGAACACGGTTCAACATGGGCCTATCCCTGGCAGCCAGAAGCAAACGATCCTGTGATCGCCGGCGATTTTATGTCAATCGCAATTTCTGTCCTAGATCAATTTCCTTCGATTTCAGTCCGGTTGTTTTCGTTTGATTCGGCTTGACTCGAAGCACGCGTTTTGTGTAAGAGACGTGCGGGAGAGCGGAGAACCTATGCAAATTAGTAGATCAAGTGGTCCAATGGCTGTTGCGGTGATTGCCCGAGGATTGCTGATTTTCGGGTGGGCCGGCGTTTGCTTGCCCTCGATCGATGCACAGCAGTTTCGCATCGAAACGGAAGTATTCTCCGAGTCGAATCGTGTGATCGCCAAGAGCCTCACGCTGTTTGATGGTAAAGTGACCTACGATTTCTTGATGACGTCCGACGCGGTCGACAGCGAACCGAATCGATTTGCCATTGAAGAGGTTGTAGTCTTCGATCAAGCGAAACAGCGCCTGATATTGCTCGACCAAAAACAGCGGCAACGATTGGAACTCAGCCATTCGGAATTGCTGGCGTTGGTCGCGGGTATGCAGGCAAACGAAGCGCTGCGGGCTCGTGACGAATTTCTTCTGGAACCGAAGCTGACCGAGAGCTACGACCCACAGTCTCGCCAACTGGAAATGGCCAGCCCTCGACTTACTTACCGAGTGTTGGGTCAACCAGTCTCGGACTCACAAGTCGTGGCCCATTATTATCAGTTTGCCGATTGGGCAGCACGACTCAATGCGACGGACAGTCGCAAGTTGCCGCCGTTTGCGCGACTGCAACTGAACCAAGCCATGAAGCGTCGCGGGTGGGTGCCGGCCGAAGTTAATTTTCAACTCTTCTCGCTTGATGGACGAGAGATCAAAGCCACCGCCAAGCACCACACGTTGTTCCAATTGTCCAGCAACGACCAACAGCGTATCGTCAACGTTCAAAAGCAATTGACCGAATTTCCCAGCGTCTCGTTGACTCGGTATCGCAATCTCACAACGGCTTCAAACTAACGATTTGTCCCGAAACAAATTCCGGATTTCGATAGCTCTGATACAACGGCAATTTAGCGAGCGCTGTGTACCGGCTTTAGCCGGCCGGCGCTGTGAAAACGCTCTTTTCTGTCTATCTTTGGGGTTGAATCACCCCCGCGACTGCTGCGCTGGTGTTTGGCAGAAAGATACGGGACAGAATGATAAATCCTCCGAGAGTTTCGGCCACGGATTCACACGGATAATCACGGATGTCGTTCTCGCTTGAACAATGCTTTCAAACGCGGTTGGACAAGCGAAGTATTAAAGGTTGGGGCTTGCCGGAAGATTGCGATCGAACTCGGCTCCTGTTACCGTGACCATTGCAGTTCCAGCTGCTGTCCTCCCTGAATCTGCTGGAGACTGATGGTGAAGCGTTTGTTTGCTAAACGAGCTTTGTATTCGACCGCTGCCCATGCGTGTGCGGGGAACGTCCGTAGTGATGAATCCTCGGCTCAACCGAAATGAACTCGGTTGGGGCCACCGTTGATCGGTCGAATCCCCAGTCCCATGCTGAACCCTTCGTGCAAACAGATTCTCTGCCAACAATGCATCAATTGTACCAAGTTCGGCACCGTTAGGTTGGGCGGCTTTGTTCGCCCAGATACCGCTGGCGCCGTTGTTGTTGGAGATCTCGCGTGTCCGCGTCGGCATGCGAGTCGCAGCGGAGAATCCCGAAGTTTCGGATGCGGAGCGAAAGACCTTTGTTGATCCCGACCCAGACGTGTGTTTCTGGATCTGGACGAGTTGGAAACGACCGGTTGGGCGGAAGTGCCGAACATCGGTCCGTGTCCGGAGATCGTTGCGGGTCCGGGTCATGTGGTGACGGCTACTTTTGTTCACCAACCGACATCCGAGATTCTGGACGTTACAATCACTGGCTCGGATGGTCGTGAAGAGACGATCGGAGTAACGCCCATCCATCCGTTCTGGAGCTTGGGCCACCAAGCCTTTGTTTCCGTTGGACAATTGAGTCCTGGCAGTCGAGTCAAGACGCATCTGGATCAAATCGAAACCATCACGACCCTCCTCCCTCGCCCCGGACCGGCTGAACCAGTCTACAACCTTGAAGTCCACGGCGAACACGTCTACTATGTCGGCACCGACGGAGTGTTGGTTCACAATTCAGACCCAAAAGGCATTTGTGATGCAAGCACGGCAATAGGCTTCGCAAAAGGAACAGCTGACGATGCCGTTCGCAACGTTGGTCGTGTTGATCATGCGGGTCGCCATCTGTCGGACTTTGGTGTTATCGCAGGAAATAAATCGTCAAAGGCGTTCCGTGAAGCAGTTCGATCCAATGCGGTCCGAATTCTCGAAAACCCACAGAAGACGTTTGATCATGTGATGCGTGGCCAACAAGTCAAAGGATTCTATGGCATGATCGATGGCAAGCAGGTCGTATTCTTTGTTGCCAAGGAAGCAAAAGGGAAAATTGGAATAGGCGAGTTGGTAACGGCGGTTGTTCCAAGTCCTCAGCAAATCATAAATTGGGGGCTGTGATGAGTAAAACAACAGACTTTACCATCTTTTGGAATTCAATAAACGGACAAGATGAAGTAGCAGGTATCTATCTTTACGGCTTGTTTAAATCGAATCGAATCACCGATGTCGGAAAGCTGCTTGGCGATCTTTGGACGTTGGAGAATGGAGAATTTCAGGCCAAGTTAAACGAAAGCAGGTACGGCTCAGTGCTGAGTGTGTCTCTGAAACTCCATAGAGTTCCACTCGATAACGATTGGTTCAGCAAACTAGAGGCTTCCTTAACGAGTCTTATTGAAAACGGGGCATTGGTCGCATGGGCGGGTGGTGAGGATTGTTCGAGTTCTCCTGAAGTGTTGAACCCTGATTCCTGCGTTGGAAACGTTTACGCTGCAAAAACGGCGGCAACGGCATTTATGTGCAACGACACGGTAGATGGTGTGATTGAGATCCTATCGGATGCTCAGCTTTCCTCTTTATGGGGTGTTGTTCAGCAGGAACGCGCTGCGTCATGAGAAAGATGAATTCGTAGACAGTTTGGGCCACGGATTCACACGGATATTCACGGAGTCGGTCGCGGCTGCCTTGTTCGTTCCAAGGCGGTTGGTTGAGTGGAAGTTTTGGAGAATGGGCTCGTCTGGAGAATGCGATTGCGCTCGGCGCTTGAGTTGCAGTGACCATGGCGGTTCAATCTGCTGTCATCTCTGAATCTGCTGGAACTTGACGGTTTGTCGCAGCGGGTCTCGCTGAGTTACCTTTACGATGTGATCGGGCCATGGTCATTGAAGGTTGCCCGACTTCTTTTTAGGACCTACGTCCAATCCTCAACCTGCAGCCCTTTCACGCGAGCGAATTCAGCGACATTATTTGTGACGAGCGTCAGTTGGTGGCGAAGACAGATGGCGGCAATTTGAAGATCGTACGGGCCAATGACCTCGCCGCGAAGTTCCAAATCATGTCGAAGCGTCGCATAATGGGCGGCGTCCGAATCATCAAACGCAAAACAATGAAATGGCGCGAGCAGGGTTCGGACCACCTCGAGCCGTTTTTGTCGATTGCCGTACTTCTCCGCACCGTGCAGAAGTTCTGCAAGCACAATCGAGCAAGTCGCAACATCGGCGGGAGAAATCAACGCGAGTTGCTGTTGAATTCGGCTACTTGGATCCTTGAGAAAAGTAATCCAAGCGTTCGTATCGATCAAATAAACCATTACCAATCGCCTCGATCCGGCAACGAACCCTGCGCGGGTCGCTCGAAATCTTCTCCCGCCAGCGAACCGGCGGTCATTTCGAAATAGCCGTCAGGCCATCCTGCACGTTTCGCAACCAGCCTGGGCTCAAATTCAACGACAGAGTTTTCTGGCAGGTCAACCGACTCCACCGGACGAAAGACCCCGTTCTCAAACACGGCATGGATCGTCTTGTTCATTGCAATCAAAGCTCCCAGTCGTCCAAACACTAACTCCGAGTCTATCGGACCGCCCCCAACCCATTATATCACAAGACCGAACCGGCTCGGGGCTGGGTTGTTGGCCGAGGCTTCTGGGTTGGAGTTGGTTGGGGCGACGGTGGAGATGGATTTGCCGGAGTTGGGCGCGGTGGGTCCGGCTTTGGTAGTGGACCTGAAACCATGTCCGGCCATTCCCGCTGGGCCAGACCGACAAGTCTGGCTGATCGATGGGTGCCCTATCGCCTGTGCGGCACATGAAATTCAAAATGGACCTTTCCGACCTGCATCGACGTCGCGTTCATGCGGAGCAAAACTCGCTTCTCGTCGTTCGAGCAGTTGGTGAACGAGTCGGGAATCGGGGACTTCGGCGCTGCGACCGGCTCCGAGAAGGAAGTTTATTCCGCGAATGCGCCTGCTTCCCTGGCGATCTTAAGATCATTCGAAAGTGTCATCTTCGCCTCAGCGCGAGCGAGTGCCAATCGCGCTTGTTGCATGGCAGCGGTCTTGATCGATGGGTCGTCTCGAAAAGTCCACTCTTCAGCGCGACGATTGCAACGACGCTGTAGATAAAGCTCCCAATGAACACAGAGAGCGCGTTTTGAGAAACGTCATCCGCTACGATCAGCGGGAACGATCTGGGCGTCGCAGAGTTGCTCGCCGCGGCATAGGCGGAAACCATCGCGCCGACTGAAAAGGTCGCAATCGCGAGCATGCTCGATGCCAAGACCTGGAGCAAGGACGCAATCGCTGATTCCGAAACCTCGGGCAGGAAATGATTCAGCGAAGTTCTGTCCAGCAAGTCGGCAAGAAATACCGCCGCAATCGACAGGAAACAGAAAACAAGCGGTTTGAACCACAATTGCTGACGAATTCGGCTGACTAAAATACTAATTTTATCCCCCAATTTTCTACCTCGTACCAGTAATTGACAGTCAGCCTTGGACGCTGTTCAAGATATTCTTCAGCGTGCGGCAGTTAAAATACACGTACCAATTCACCAGAGTACGAGTACGGTGCGTCCGCCCAAGCTGTTAGAAAGTCGCGAACGTAGCCAGCATCCTTGGCCCCGAGTGATGCGTCGTTGCGGGGGCAACCGGCGAAGCGTTCACAGGGGTACAACCAGGCTGTGTATTGACCTCCGAAAGAGCCGTATGCGGGAAATCCGCACGTACGGATCTGTGCGGGGGGCGGCCAGCAATGGCCGTCCCTACCGCGATAAGGTCGCGCCAAACAGGCCAACAACAAAACGCACAAGTCGGATTGCCAGTTCAAATCGCCAGTCGTAAACTAAACGTAAACTAAACGTGACCAACCAAGGAGAATTAGAATGCGTTACGTCTACATTGTCCTCATCATCCTCATTACGATCGCCGTCGTTACATTCAAGGTTCAGAATATTGGAGATGTTACTGTTACATTTCTGACGGGCTCGCTGACATTGCCATTGTCTCTGCTGATCCTGGCGGTCTATTTCCTCGGCATGTTTTCCGGCAGTATGGTCGTTGCAACCATTCGCTCGTTTATTGCCGGAGCCAAGAAGCCAACAACAAAAACAACTGAAAACTGAACGCGAAGCCTTCACTGAATCTGAATGAACTGTGAATGCGTGGACTTCGTTTTTCCGTTAAAGCTCTCCGATCCTGCGAGTCGGCTGCGTCACGAAGTTAATGGGAACGCCGCTTTCCTGTCAAGAAACCGATCACGGCCACGAACAGTGCGCAGCCGATAATCGACCACAACACGGGGAATTGGGCCTCTCCAATTCGCACCAACAAAGGTTCGGGAAGGCCAAACTGACGTTTCAGCCACAATCCCAACATCGCGCCGATGAACCCCAAAATCACCGACACCAAACAACCACCGCGAGAGAAACCTGCAATCGCTTGACCAACGCTGCCGCATATCGCGGCAATTAGCAGTAATACCAGTAATTCTATCAGTGTCATATCAAATCCCGTTAAACTCTACTCTTTCCAGGCCCCAGCAGCAGCCATGCGATAAGTCCCACGACTGGCAGAGCCAGAAGAATGATGATCCAAAGTAACTTAGCGACGAGGCTTGTCGAACTCTGAGCCGTTTTTAACACAGCCCATATTACGATCAAAAACCAAATTAGGCTAAGAATTCCTCCGCCAATTTCAAACATATATTTATTGTCTCCTTAATATTAAACAATTATCTATCTTTCCCCGCTCTGGGGTTTGCGGGGTAGACTACGGGGATCAGAACCTGCATGTCCCTCCGGCCGTCGGGCTTGATCAAAGCGGCGAAAGATCGCTTTTTCCACTTCGACAAGCAGAAAGACGGCGAAACCGATGCCCAGCGGGATGAACCAGTGGCGTAGTTCCAGCGCGGTCGAGCCGAAGAGCGTCTGCATGAACGGCGCATAGACGAAGACCAGTTGGAGCACCGCCAGCACGCCGACGGCTATCCAGACGACGCGATTGGAAAACAGTCGAGTGATTGACAAACTCGATTCGCGCAGAAACCGGCAGTTGAACAAATAAAAGACCTGGCCGAACACCAGCGTGTTCACCGCCAGCGTCCGCGCGATTTCCAAAGTCATGCCCATGCGCCTCTCAATCAGGAAGGCTGCGATGGTCGCGCCGCCAATCAGCACGGACACAAAGGCGATGCGCCAGAGAAACTCCGCGCCAAGGATCGGAGCTCGAGGATCGCGCGGTGGTCGGCGCATCACATTCGGCTCGGCCGGCTCAAAGGCCAGCGCCAGCGCCAAAGTTACGGCGGTGACCATGTTGACCCAGAGGATCTGCACGGGTGTCAATGGCAAGGCCAGTCCCAAAACGACGGCGACCAGGATAACCAGCCCCTCCGCCCCGTTGGTGGGCAGAATGAATAAAATGGCTTTGCGGAGATTGTCGTAGATCGTGCGTCCCTCCTCAACGGCGCGTGCGATGGAGGAGAAATTGTCGTCGGCGAGTACGATCTCGGCGGCTTCCTTGGTTGCCTCCGTGCCTTTGATACCCATCGCCACGCCGACGTCAGCGCGTTTGAGAGCGGGCGCGTCGTTCACGCCGTCGCCGGTCATGGCCACAACCTCGTGGTTGGCCTGGAGCGCCGTCACGAGCCGGAGTTTGTGCTCGGGACTGGTGCGGGCGAAGATGTCGCTGTCCTGCACGATCCGCCGCAGGTCTTCATCGGAAGCCGCTTCGAGTTCGTCACCGGTCACGGCATGGTTGCCGTCACCAATGCCCATTTCCTTGCCAATAGCCTTGGCCGTGCCCGCGTGGTCGCCGGTGATCATCTTTACCCGGATGCCCGCCTTGTGACAAATCTTGATCGCCTCGATCGCTTCGGGGCGCGGTGGGTCAATGATGCCGACCAGGCCGAGGAGCACCATCTCCTGCCCGAGATCATCCATCGTTAGGTCGCCCTTGCCAGCGTCGACGTCGCGGGCCGCGGCGGCCAGGACGCGCAGGCCCTGGTTGCTGAGTTCCTCGATCTGTTGCTCCCAGAAGGAACGATCAAGCGGTTCGACAGAATCCCCTTCGCCTTGTTGTACTGAGCAGCGATCCAGCAGGCGATCAGGGGCACCCTTGATGAAAATGCGCGATCCGCCGCCGGGCAGGCGGTTGAGCGTAGCCATGAACTTGTTGTCCGATTCGAAGGGAATCACCGCCACCCGCTCGTAATCCTTGTCGTCGAAACGCGCCTTGCGGGCCAAGGTGCGCAGCGCGCCTTCGGTCGGCTCGCCGGTGACCTTCCACTGGCCGTCTTCCTCCACGATGTCGGAGTCGTTGCACACGGCCATCACCTCGACGAGGGCACGCAGGTCGGCGTGCTGGTCCAGCGCAGCCTCCTGCTCGTCGCGGGTGATTGTGCCCTCAGGCTGGTAGCCGGTGCCGGAAACGTCGTAACGCCCCACGCGGGTGACGACGTGACGGGCCGTCATTTCGTTGCGCGTGAGCGTGCCGGTCTTGTCGGAACAGATCACCGTGACCGAGCCGAGCGTCTCGACGGCGTTGAGCTTGCGGGTGATCGCGTTGCGCCGGGCCATGCGCTGGACGCCCAGTGCGAGGGTGATGGTCAGGATGGCCGGCAAGCCCTCGGGGATGGCCGCGACCGCGAAACCAATGGCCGCGAGGAAGAGCTCGCCGGTGGTGAAGTCATGCAGCAACCAGCCGGTCAGATACATCAGGCCGGCCATGCCCACGATCACGATGGAGAGGATCTTCCCGAAGCGGTTCATCTGCCGAGTGAGCGGCGTGGCCAGGGTCTGCACCTC
>JAUXWY010000411.1 GCA_030681235.1 Pirellulaceae bacterium
GCCACGAAGCCGACCGTCCCGGGAAACCCGACCAAGGCCAGCCCCGTCACCACGCACAAACTCGCGAGCTGTGGCACGTGTTCGTAATAGCCCTTGAACTCCGCCAACGACAACCGTCCAAACCGAGCTTCAAGACTTCGCAGTGTCAGGCCAAGCCCCACGACGGCGATTGAACTACCTAGCCATAACCCCAACGCCGCCGCAACACCTGCCGCCGTCCCCGTCTCCAAGCCAACGAGGATCAACGAGCCATGCCCCAGAAACAAGTAACAGAACACGCGGCGCACATCCGTTTGAACCAAGGCCATCGAGGCTGAATAGGCGGCCGTCAACAATCCGAAAAACGCCAACACCTGCATACTCCAGTCGGGCAGTACTGGAAGTCCCAGGCGAATGGCGAGATACGGCCCAACCATGACGGCCGAAAACAGGATAGCACTGCCAAACCCCATCCGATCATACAAATCCACCAAGCCGCAATGAAATGGAATGGTCCAACATCGTGCCATCAACCCCAACACCAACAGACCGTGGCCCACCGACGCCAGAATCACGTTGGACTCCCCAATCCTTGCCATTCCGTAACCCAGCGAAAGGCAAACCAAGAGCACCACGGCATGCACCAAAAAGACTCGGGTTCCCTTGCCGCGCATGCGAAGTTCATACCAGGGAAAGCTCAAGTTGACCGCCGCCAAGACGAGCAAAATCACCGGATGATTCACACTAAACATCAGTTGGTGAACGACGTGTGCTGCCAACAATTGGCCAAACGAAACCCGACTGATCTTCGTCCGCATCGTGGCCAACACCAAGAGGAACGAATACAACGCGTGCAGACCAAGCAACGGCGCGCTGAAGCGATCAACGACCAAGACTTCAAACCCAATCAACCAGGCGACCACGTCCCACCGATCATGCGCTTGATTCGCATGCAATTGTGAAAACTCGATCCATTCAGCGATCGTGGCCGCCAAGCTGAGGCCAAGCGCCCAAAGACAGCCTTGCTTGGCGCGCTGGCCGTCTTTGACTTGCGACAACAAAACGGCCGCCACGGCCGGTATCCCGATCGCCAACAACAACCATGGGACGCGGAACTCACTCATCGGCGTTCCTCCATCAAGGTATCCGAGACCTGATCGTCATTCGCCTGTGGCCGGACACCTGATAACCAGTTGATCCAGGCTCGTTCGATACGATCACATCGTCGGAAAAATTGAATAAACGGTCGAATCAAATAAAGGTCCCAAAACACATCGAGATACCCTCGTTCCAATCCGTATCGGTAGGACCAATTTGCGAAGCGCGAACTGGTTTCTCGGTTGTTGGGCAAGCGATTGGAGACTGTTTCACCCAAGGCGTTGCCCAGTTCGTGATAATCTCGCAAGATCGAAGGAGCTCGCAGCAGTTGCAGCGTCCGTAGACACCCATGCCCAATGATGTGAATCAAGGCCAAGTAACGCAGGCCCAATCCGATTTCCGTCACAATCAAACCCACCTGAACCAATGAAGCAAATGCTAAACCACTCTTGATGTCGGTCTGAACGCGCCCCGCTACAACTGCCAAAATTGCCGTCATCAATCCCAGCACAACAACCAATGTCGATAGAGTCAGCGACTGATCAAGAATGGGACTCACACGAAGCAATAAGAAAGCGCCCAAGTGAATCGACAGAGCCCCATAGAACACCGCGCTTGAGGGAGTCGGGCCCTCCATCGCCCGCGGCAGCCATCCGGACAGGGGCCACAAGGCTGACTTTCCGACCGCCGCCACAATGAAGAGCAAGCCCGCCCAAAACGCCAAGCCATTATCCAACGTGTCCACCGAATGTGGCCAATGCACTCGCCCGCCCAATTCGACAAACTCGCCCTCCCCTGCCGAGTGATGCAACAGGATGGCAGCGACCATCAACGCCGCGTCGGACAATCGATAAACCGTCCAAACTCGCAGGCCATTGGTTACCGGATTGGCTCGTTCTTGAAAGAACGCGACCAATAGCGCCGACGACAAACCAACCAGTTCCCAGCCCAAGAACAACGTCTCGATGGAACCCGCCAACACGGCCCACACCATGCCCGTAAAAAACATCGCGAACAGAAAAAAGAAGCGTTGGAAACCGCGTTCACGGTGCATGTAATTGGTCGCAAACGCGGCAATTGTTCCGCATAAGACATAGGTCAGAAAGACCATGGGAATCGACAAACCGTCAAAGATGAACTCCAGTCTCAAGTGAAAATGGGTATCGGGCAGGTTGACGATTTCACCAACCCGCAAGACGTACGTTTCATCTTGGCTTGTTAGCAGCGTGGAAATCGCAAACGCCACCAAAGCGCCGAATCCAATCAGAATCAACGCACGGGTCGCATGAGCGGCAAATGTTTCACTCACTGGTCTGCCCAACAACGGCAGTCCCCCCAGCAAAACCAATAACAGGATTGGCGATGCAATCACGACAGCAGCAAAAATATCAAGCATAGTTTTTATTCGAGAATCGCGGGTTCCAAGTGTTCGTGATATCCGGTGTACCACGCGGACGACGACGATGTCAGCGGCGTCGTACCTAGGGCTCCTCGGAATGGTTCGAAGACGCCATTGTTGAAGATGTGCATTTCATCAGTCTCGGGCGACAATGCGGCCAAGTTGACCCAGCCGTTGCCAACCATCTGTGCCGTCTGTGGATTCGCGTTGATGACTCTCAACAGCGAGTCCGGTTCACACTCGATTACAAACAGCAAGCGTATCGGCTGATGTATCTCGACCATCTGTTCGGAAAGCCCGGTTCGCAAATCGCTGGCAGCACCATCCATTACACCCAACAACGATGTCACGTTGTGAGGCAGTTTTGAACCACAGCCAAACCGGTCCGTATCAACTCTTGAAAAAAAATACTCCAGGTTGATACCCCCACAGACCGGAACAACGGCCGCCAAAATTCGTTTCAATATTTGCCGATCGGAATCATCTTGCGTCGGATCGTAAGAAGCCAAGAAGACGCGTCGATCCAGGAACAAACCTCTGGTTCGGGAGCGTCGGCCCACAAAACACGCGGCGTTGGTGGCGTGATTGTATTCAGGGCGTGTCTGTGACAAGTCTTCGGCTCGCTCTTGCACGTGTTTGAGCGCTGCCCGCGGACTTAACGTCTCAGGCGCTGAAGCAAAACGGCGACAACGTTCGTGAGCGTTGGCACATTGAGCCACCTCCAGGTCAGCGCGAAACTTTCGCAAATCGCCCGCGTGCGACTCCGGAACCTGAGCCAAGTCAAAGAACTGAAACTCGTCGTCGCAGGTGTTGTGAAATACCGCCAGAAAGTGCGTGTCGTGCGGAATATCCACCAAACCACGTTGCCGCAGTTCGGCTCGAACCTGCGGATCGTTGGCCATTTGGCAAAACGCTCGTGCATTGGGGCCGCCACGTCCACCGCCGCACGCCCCGCAGTTGTACGCCGACTCATGCGGATTATTGAGACTGGCCGATCCATGACCACAAACCACAACCAATCGAGAAAAAACGGTCATCATGCCGATATCACGCATCAGTCGTTCGACCGCCGCGACCATTTCCGGAAGCGTGAATCCCAGAACTTCCGTTTCGTTCGGACTAGGCGACTCATTTCTCCGCAGCGTCAGGTCCGTTGATTGAGGGAAAGCGAGCAACGAGCTGGCCCGCCGGCGCAAACGGCTCGTGGCATGTGGAAACAAAACACGAGCGACCAACGGCAAGGTGCTGAGCATCCCAAAAAAAGCCAGCCCCATGCCGCCAACAAACGAACGACTGTTGTTATGTACCCAATGGACATTGGCGGCGAAGCGTTGCCGCCAGCGTTTTTGGTTGTCATGCTTGTCCTTGTCGGTCGAGTTAACTATTTCGCGAACGTGATGCTGCGGTTGAATGACGATCGGGCACAGCGGTGCGTAATGCGCATCGCCCACACCTTTGTAATACATTGGAACGGCAAAGAACCCGGCGTATCCGAACGTGACACAGTTTGGTTCGACTTGCTCCAAATATCGTCGCAAGGACTCTTCACGATCGTCAATGCAACAGATGAACTGGTAACAGGGTCGACCGATCGGAATAACTGTTGGGGACGCGACTTGTTTGCGTTGATGCAAATCCTTGATTCCGCACAAAACCCGATCGCGATAACTACGCTCGATAACCAATTGGAACAGGCAACGACGTTGGAACGACCCAAAGTTTTGGATTTCACCCAACAGTTCACTCCAACCGTCGTTCGTCAAACGCAGGAGCGTCTCTGGTAGCCAACCCCGCAACTGAGCGACTTGGTAAAGCGAAAACGCGGTCTCCCTTTGCAGAGATTTCGACTCGGGGCGATGTGATCGATGCTTCGAATACCATCCGCCCAGTTCTTCAGATGTTCCGGTTTCCCTCAGGACGCGGTTTCCCGCGACTCGTTCCAGGACCAACCGAACCGCCAAGAAGTCGACAACGGCTCCGGCGGGGATCCCAACCGCGACGCGATCACTCCGCGTTTCAACTTGATGCAGCATCCCTCCCCAACCGGGCAATGCCAACAGCGTCGCGGTCAAAAAGGGTTCGATTTCATCCAGATCCAGCTTGAGTAATTGCAAGGACTCGCTGATCGAAGCCCATGACGATTGATTGGATTTCAATAATCGCGTCAATTCTTGTGACAGTCCCACCAACTGAAAATGAGGTGGTAACCAGGCTGTTTTGTAGTGAGCCAAGAACGCCTGATAGTATCCTTCCGACCGCCCTGGCAAAGACCTTTGAGCGAAGCCTTGATCCAAGAAGGAGCTTGTGAAGCGAATCATGATATCATTGGTGCCGAGATCAATGTCTTCACCGAATTGATCCAATAAGCGATCGCGAAGCCGGCAAACACGCGGTCCGGAGGAAGGTTGTTTTTCCGCCACTTGGGTGCCACCCAAGCACGCGAGCCAAAGCAGTCGGAGCGTGAAAGCTTCCCATTCGGGCTCTCCCCATGTTCGTCGAACGCCCACAGGGCTCTGATTCAAGGCGGCGGCCAAACTCGGATTGATGACTGGAGCCCCAGCGTGAATGGGTTGATGTTCGCCGATAAACCGCCTCCGCGTCTGAGCAACAACGGCTCCGCGCACGCTGTCGTCAACATCATCCCGAAATTGGTTCGCACTGGCAGATTCTTGAATCAACCAGCGAAGTTCGCTTGCCTCAGCAAAATGCACTTGATGTCGCAACATGGCACTCTGCAACTGAAACCGGCACCCCAGATTCCCGATCGCTTTTTCAGCATCGGCACCCAATGTCTCGCGGAGCACCGCATCGACTTCCTCCCAAGTTATACCCTCGCTTCGCAATTCCTGTCGAAACTCCGATTCGGACAACAGACACTCGGCGTTAAGCACCGTCGAAGCCTCGCGCAAGGCGTCAAAAAACGAAAGATGCTCAAACGCGTGCAGAGTATTATGATGGACAAAGGCCTTCAATGAGCCTTGGGCAGGCAGAAAGTGAATCGCATGGTGCACGGCACCATGCAACAATTCCGCAAAGTCTGTCGTTGTTTTTGTCATGTTTTCAATAGCCGTGAGTATCCAAACACTGATGACCACTCCATAAATAGCAGCCACGAAATCGCCATCTCAACTCGCGATTGAGTCACAAAACACCCCGCCGCAGGAAGCATCTAACTCAAACGAGGAGCGCGCAGCGGTAGACGTGTCGCTTGACATCCCGTTTTTAGATCGCGCAGCAATGAGCGCAGCGCCGTCGGGATTAGCAGAACGAGAAAGATAATCGCGGTGGGCCGCGTGTATGGTTGCGTCGACATTGCAACAGACCGTTGAAGACTGGACGGTCAATAAAAACGTCCAACGAAAGATATTCGCAATCCGAACGCGAATCGATCTTCAGAACACCATGAGTTCCAACTTCGATGTCCTTCTTCTGCCCCTCTTTGCAGGTACTGTCTTCAAAGTCACGCTCGGCGACGACTTCAACATCCCATGTACCAGAGACAATCGGATCAACGCAAAAGTAGACGCAACCACAAAACACCAACCAGGCGTTCAAGAGAAAGTATCTACGAGACTGAAATGGGCTGGTCATGGCAGGCATTTTGGTTGAGACAGCCGAATAGTTTACCTAAACGTTTCCGGCGTCGTGGCTTAAGTATTCCGTCTGCTTGAAAATTTGTCAAGGGAATAATCAATCACTGGTGGTTCACGTCAGCCGCCAAACCGGCTTATTGCGCACGACAGTTAAAGCCGTACATGGCTTCAATCGTTCCGTCGATTTCGAACACTCGATACGACCAAGCAGCCATCGCCGACATTTATTTATACGGGCCCTATGGCCTCGAGCCACACAACCGCATAGTCGTCGGCGCCGCTCGACGATTGTCTTTTCAGTTGCAGCCTCGTTCCATGGGCCTGAATATCGCCGATTGAAACAAGTCCTGTCCCTTCAACCACCTCGGCACTCAAACGGGGCTTCCCAGAAAACGCCGGTTGAAAAACGAAATGGAGATCCACTTGCACTTCGGTCGGGCGCCAACGGTGTCGGCAAAACCACTCCACCCGCTCGAAACTTGGTTTGTCCTCCGTCTCGTTATCATCGGGACTCGGAGCGTGGCACGGCGACTCGTAAGGCGAGCGAGTCATTTGCTGCACCCAGTCCCCGATCGACGCCTCCGGATCTTCATCGGATTCCGGATCGTCCGGAATCGCTGACAAATGGCCTAGACCTACACCAAGCGACTCGGGATCATTTGGGCCCGCTTCACTCGAGTCAACACTGACAAGGGACTGGATCGATTGCGACTCAGAAAAAGGAGTTGGCACGGATCGAGGTTCCGCAGGTGGAGTGACCTGGGAATGGGAGTCGGTTGACAGTCGAATATCGCGAGCCTCCGTTTCTGGGTGTGTTGCCGACGATGCCGACGCAGGCCCAAACGCGAGGAGACGTTGGATTTCTCCAACCGCCAAGACCAAACTCGCGACAAAACCGTTGAGCCAACCGCCCAGACAGATCTGGGTGCCCACAAACAGCGCGGCAATCACGCAGGCCGCGCCATTAACCTGCCACGAACCAACCGCTTCAAGCAGGCGTGTTCGACTTGCCAAATAGAGTGATGTCGCCAGGCTGGCGATCAGCGTCGGCAGCCAACCCAAACGCGCTACTTCCGCCGAATTGCTGATTGCATTCTCCCACGCGAACAGTCCAACGGCCAGCAACCAAACGCCCAGCCACAAACCGGGAATGATCAGCCACAGCCGGAGCAACCTCCATTCCAACCAGCGATGCTTGATCTCATCCGAGTTTGATTCTTCGCCACTTGTCATTGATTCACCATCTTAGGAATTGTCCAAGCCCAAGAGTCGCTTGCCCCACACCAACATGATCAGAGAAACGGGCAAGAGCAGCAAACAAACACCAATGACCAAGAACAAGATCGGTCCCATACCAAACACACTTTGCCGAGTGAAGTCGTGCCATGTTGGCGACCAAAACAACAAGACCAGCACAGCCGCCGCGGACAACCACGGCCCCAACGCCATGCTGTTATCATTCGACGTCAACATCCGGAATACGACGTAACCAATCGCCAGCACAGCGGCCAAGGGAAATACGATCAGCGCGAACTGCCACCCAAACGCGGCACCCAACATGAACATCAGTGTCACGTCGCCAAAGCCCAACGCTTCTCGACCCATGGTCCAACTGCCCAAGAGGCGAATCACCCATGTACCAAACCCCGCCAACATCATACTAAGGCTGAGGCTATACATGGCCTCCCAGCGTATCCCGCCCAGATTCCAAACCGCCACGGCGACGATCCACCCCAGAAACATGACCGCCAAAGCGACCCAAGTGACGGGATTGGCGCGTCGCGTTGTCTTCGCGAGACCTTTGGTTCTTCGCGCCGGGCGCACCACGCTGGCCCATGCCAACCACACGGCTTTTCTCCACCCAAAACGCGATGTGCACAGGCTGGGTACGATCAAGATCGCCCAAAACAACCAACAAAACAGAACGGTCAGCAGTCCAAGCGATCCCTGTGGATCCAAGATCGGCATCACTCGGTCCCAATGAATCCATCCCAACGTGCCCGGCGGCAGATGGTCCGTCTGTGGATTGGGTCCAAGCGGGAAATCGTGCGGGGAAAAAGCATGAATCGGAGAAATGTCACTCACCGCCAATCCAGTGAATTCCACGTTAGGGAGTCGAGCTGTCGGCCACGCCGAGCCAACGATCAACGCCAAGACGATACCAGTCGTTGTGACTTGATCCGGAATGGTTCGTTCGTCCCAATCAATCAGAGCCGCGATCAATAGCAGCGCGATCACAATCGTATGGAACGCAACCCAAACCCAAACGGTCTCAAACCCGCCAGGAATCAACTCAGGGTTCCAATTGACCCCCATCCAAGCCCCCGAACTGTAGTACCAGGCCAACCAAGGGACGCCCACTCCACATATCAGTTCAACCAACAGCGGTCGCAAAAAAGAGTACTTTGTGAAAACCGGAATGAGATGCCGTTCGTCGGCATTGGCATTTTCCAGTGACGTGGGGTACAGAGTCTGGCCCACCAAGGATCGTGTCCACCACCACCCGATAACCGGCACGTAACGCCATGCCACGTCGACAGCCACACGCTTCTTACTCGAGTACGGACTGGGCGAACACTCGACAAACCATGCCCAGTCATAAATTGCTTTATTGATAAGCGTACCGAGAATCAGGCCAACTCCCACCAGGGCGACGTACCAGAACCATGGAATCACGCTTCGACTCCTCGGCCCTGCGGCGCTAATAGCGACGAATCCACTCGCTCCAACCACCGGATGATTTGCTGTACCGTTTCTGAAACCGTCAGTTGGGACGTATCCAGCTTCAAATTGGCACACTGTTGATAGGTGGGCAATCTCAGAGCCAACACGTGTTCCGTCTCTTCCAATAGAGACCAATGCGTGTCACGCGGGTCGACCAAGGCGGGTCGTTGGGTTGCGGTTGCCGGATCGGCCAACAATCGTTCGACCAACACTTTTGGTTCAGCAACCAATAGGGCCGTAACACCGGAGCTTTCCATCACTCGACGGTTCTCCGGGCGCAAGACGGCTCCACCGCCCAACGACACGACGTGGGGTCGCCCGACGGTTTCCCGCGCCAAGGCGGCCAAGGCGGTTGATTCCAATTCGCGAAAGTGGCCTTGGCCATGACTGGCGAAAATATCCGATATCGACTTGCCCGCTGCGGCTTGAATTCGTGCGTCCAAATCGACCCAGGGCCGTTGCAATCCCTCGGCCAGCAATCGACCAACACTCGACTTGCCGCATCCTCGCGGCCCGATCAAATACAGATTCATGTTCCGTCAATTTCTCCACTGAACCAAGCACGGTTTCCCGACACCATCGTAACCGGTTACACTGATCCTGGGAGCGCCGAAGAGAGCAATTTCTGAACCATCGATCGCGAAGTTTCAACCACCAAGAATCCCACTATGCGAGTATTGCTGGCCACGGACCAACCATTTTGGGAATGTGGCGGAGGCGCGCAACAACGGATTGCCTGCCTTTGGGAGGCCCTGCGGCATGGCTTGACTCCGACCGAGGAGTCGCCGTCGACGTTGGTTTATTACCTTGGCGATCCGCAAGGTGTCACGGCAAGCCGCGAGGATATCGGGCCGGTCGTGACCGTTCGCAACGAATCATTCCCCGCGACACCGTTGCCTTGGACCTGGATCGCCAATTGGCTAGGGGCCGCCAACGAACGGGAGGCTCGAACTCCGTCCGAAACTAAAGTCGCGCCGCGCGATGGATTGTCTTCATCATTGACTTTGGGTGATTATCGTTGGACTTGGGTCGAAAAACACTGGAACGCGACGCTACAACGCTTTCGGCCCGATATCGTGATCCTGGAATATGTCACGATGACTTATTTGATTGACTTGGCCAACGGACCACAGCGTGAACGGATCGTGTGGGCCGTGGACACCCACGACTGTCTGTCGCAGCGCGCGGCTCAATTTTCGGCGGCCGGCCAAAAGCACTGGCTGCAGATCGACGAATCCGAAGAAATCGAGGCGCTCGAACCAGCGGACTTGGTCATCGCAATCCAGAATTCGGAACGCGATTGGTTTGCCCGTCGATTGACCCATCCTAAAGTCATCGCGACCGGCCACGCACCGCGACGATCGGGGGCGGTCGCCGACGGCGTGACCAAGTCGACAGTGGGCGAACTACGAAGTGATACGCAAGTCCAACCAAGGAAAATACGACTCGGCTTCTTGGCCTCGAACAATTTCCCCAATCGACACGGCATTGAGAATTGGCTGAGGGAAGTCGCGCCACAATTGCGCGACACTTCGATCATCATCGGCGGCTCGATAGGCACTTTTGTCGCCGAATTACTGAACTCGGATGATGCCTTGGCCTCTGTCAAACAGGTCAAACAGGCCGTACGCTGTTTGGGCCAGATTCGAGACCTCGCGGACTTTTACTCCGAAATCGATGTCGTGATCTGTCCGATCGAACTTGGTACCGGGCTTAAAATCAAGCTGGTCGAAGCGCTGGTCTTTCATTGCCCGGTGCTCGCGTCGCCACACGCGACCGACAACGGCATGGGGTTCGACTCGGGGGTCATCATATGCGGGGAGCCACAGGAGTGGGCCGGACAGGTCCATAATCTCGGTGCCAGCCACGAGCGTTTGGAGTCGTTGCGAGGACAAGCCGCACGATTTGCACTCGATTCGCTTCAGCCGGAAGCGGTTTACAGTGGCTTGATCCGCGAGTTGAATGATCTCGTCCGGCAAAAAGGCTCGAGATGATCCCACCGACGCGAGGATTCTACCGAATCCATGTAGTAATTTGCCGAGTGGTAGCGCGCTGGTGTACCGGCTTTAGCCGGCGTGAGGTGAGAAAAGAGCATTTTCACGGTTCTCGCCGGCTAAAGCCGGTACACCAGCGCTCGCTAAATTGACTTTATACGTTGGCGGAGGCATGGGGGAAGGCAGGAGTGAAACGAAGCTGATACCATGTGCGGGCTTCGAACGACGAGTTGGGTCGACTATGATGTGAGCAATTCCGGGCGTGGCTAGACGTTGGCCATGCTCGTTCGGGTCTTGGGAGGAATATCGAAGTGTTTGTGGGTCCAATTTTTTACCGGGAAGCCGCGATTACGCCGCGGCGGCGGAGCTTCTTCCTCGGCCGGTTGTTGTACCCGCTGTCGTTGTTTTTCTTCATGTACACCGCCTGGTTGTTGGTCGCCGGGACGGGCGCTCAGACGATCCGCAACGTCGGTGACATGGCCCAGTTTGGCGTTGTTTTGTTGAACCTGTTGGCCCCGATTCAATTGGCCCTGTTGTCGTTCATGTCCGCCATTCAAGCGACGTCCAGTATTGCGGTCGAGAAAGATCGCAATACTTTGTTATTGCTGCTGTTGACCCGCTTGAACAACTCGGAATTGGTCTTGGGGCGGTTGTTGGGCAGCATGTTGCCCAGTCTTGTCAATTTGGCATTGGCACTGCCAATTTTCTTCGCGATCATCTTGTTTGGCGGTACCAGCATCACTCAGATCGTGTGGGTATTTGTGGTCACCTTGATCGCGATTCTGTTGGGCGGAAGCTGGGGCGCGTTTGTGGGTTTTTGGCGGGAAAAATCTTTCCAAGCGTTGGCGATGGCCCTGATGGGCTTGGTCACTTGGATTGCCATTTGGGAGTTCATTGCCGGTTCAGGTCTAATAATCCAAGGTCGCTCGTCCGAACAATGGAGCGTTTGGTTCAGTCCGCTCAGAGCCGTGATGTCGGCAACCGATCCGATGGTTGGCGAGAACTTCATGCAGACCATGGTTCCGTTCTGTGTCGTCAATCTTATTGGATTGTGTTTATTAAACGGCGTCGCGATTTGGCGCGTGCGTTACTGGAATTCCGGTCGCGAATTGCGACCAACTGCAGAAGCCGATGCAGGTGGTGTCACCATTTGGGGGGCCGAACACGACTTGAATCTGCCACAGTCTGGTGAGACGAAATCTGGAGTGATTGAAGCCGGAGCAACTCCCGTTGCCAAGCCGCGTTCCACGTCGCTGCCCAGTCGGGAGGTGTGGAATAACCCGGTCATGTGGCGCGAGATGCGGACGTGGGCTTATGGCCGAAGAATCTTGATGATTCGAGCGGCCTATTGGACAATTTCGTTCGCTGTCCTTGCGGCCACGGTGTATTTGGTGGCGAACAAAATGGCGTTGGTCGCTGATCCGACTTCGACGATCTACTTGCCGACGGTTATGAAGTTGGCCATGCCGTTCTTGTTTGTGAGTCTGATGATTGTCAACTCGTTGGGCGTGACCTGCATCACGTCAGAACGTGACGGCAAGAGTCTCGACCTTCTGTTGGTGACCGACCTAACGCCAACAGAAATATTGTTTGGCAAACTGATTGGTGTTCTATTCGTGACTTTGGACTCGATCCTATTTCCGGTTCTATTCTGTGGAGTGATGTTTGCGACTGGTTTGGTTTCATTGGAAAACCTGTTCTTCATCCTGGTCGGATTGATCGTTCTAAGTGTTTTTTCGGCCATGCTTGGAATCCATTGCGGCCGGAGCTTTCCCACGAGTCGCCCCGCGATCTTGGCGAGTTTAGGCACGCAATTCTTTTTGTTTCTCGGAACAGTGACTTGCATGCTGTTGTTGGTTTCTTTTGCCGGAAACGTCGACAGCCAACTGGCGGCGTTTTTGACATTCATCGTGGGTGGCGGAATTGGTTTGTTTTGGGTCTTGGGTTCACATAACCCGTCGGCAGCAATGTTTACGGCCTCGATTTTGATGCCCATCGGGATGTTTCACGCGATGACCAGCTTGTTGTTGCGACAATACATGTTTGTCTTCTTGGATGTGGTGGTGATCTTTTCGTTTGCCGTGGTCGCCATGATTGTGCCGGCGATTGCCGAGTTCAGCTATTCAACGGGAAGCCCACGAGGGTTTGACGACGAGTAGCGGTTGGACATGAAAACTGTTACGATGACGCTATGGACTGGTTCGCTGCTCTACCGATTCTCGCGACTATCGCGGTATTGATGTCGTTTTCGGGCTTTTTCTCAGCTTCCGAAGCCGCGTTGTTCTATTTGCGTGATCGTGATCTCCGGCAATTGGCTCGAGGCAATCCGCGTCAGGTGGCGGTCGCCAAATTGATGGAGACTCCGGAACAAGTCTTGTCCGCGATATTGTTTTGGAATCTGTTGGTCAACATGGCCACGTTTGCTCTCATGTCAATGATCTCTCTGCGACTGGAGGATTCAGGCCAGACGATAACCGCGGTTATTTTTGCCATTGGCGGCGTGTTCGGGATCATCTTCTTTTCGGAAATGTTGCCGAAGTGTATTGCGGTCTTAACGCCGAAATCTTTCGCCACCTTGTGCGCGAGACCGATTTCGGTTTCGTTGTACATCGTCAGCCCACTGCTTCCAATTCTGACCGCAATCAATACTCTGACGCTAAGGTTGTTATGGCCGGGGTTAAGACCCGAGCCCTATTTGGCTCTAAGTGATTTGGAACGTGCCGTCCAAATGAGTGGCACCGATACGACTTTGGATATCAGCCAACAACGGGCTCTAGAACATATTGTCTCGCTGGCGGATCGACGTATTGACGAATGGATGCGACCCAGTGGTAGCCTCCCTCGTTTTTCTCCGCCGTTGACCCTGGAGCAATTGCGGGAGCGTCGTTGGGAAAGTCCCTACGTTCTGATCTCGGAACCGGATTCGGATGAGATCGCCAAGTCGTTATGGCTGCCTGGCTTGGCGACCAACCGCCAAAAACGACTGGATGTGTTGGCCGACCCCGTGATTTACGTTCCCTGGTGTACGTCAGTTGCGGCCGTGGTCGAACGACTGGCCAAGGAAAATTTGCAGGTCGCGGCAGTCGTCAACGAGCATGGCCAGACCATCGGCGTGATGACATTGGACGACATCTTGGACACCATCTTCACAACAGCGACGTCCCGCGAAACCGATGATGTCGACGAGCCGAGTATTCGCCTGATCGAGGATGGCACGTGGGAAGTCAGCGGTTTGACGAGTTTGCGAATGTTGAGCCGGGAATTGGGAGTTCGCTTGCCGGAAAGTCGCAACGTGACGGTCCGCGGTGTCATCCAAGAAGTCCTGCAACGCATCGCGCGACCGGGAGATTCTTGCCAGTGGGGCCGCTTGCAGTTCACGGTCACGGACGCTCCCCTGCGAGGACGCATGCGGGTCCTGATCCGCGTCGTTGAGCTGGAGGAACGATAGACCCATGGTTGGAATCGTCGTCATGCTGGTTGGGATCTTCTTCAGTGCGCTGTTTAGCGGCAGTGAGACTGGGTTCTATCGTGCGACGCGAGCGCGATGGGTTTTGGATGGTCGAGCCGGCGACCGATTTGCCCGCATTCTTCTATGGTGGGCGAACAACCCCGCCGTGTTTGTCTCGAACATTTTGATCGGCAACAATCTAGCGAATTACTTGATCACGTTGGGAAGCGTCTTAACGGTGCAGTCGTTTTTGACTTCCGACTCGGAGTCACTCGAATTGATTGCAGCCATCGCGTTGACCCCCATTGTCTTTGTTTACGGCGAATCGTTGCCGAAACAGTTGTTCCTAAAAGCCCCCAACCGCCTATTGCGTTTTGTGGTTCCATTTTTGGTCGTCGTTAACGTTTTGTTGCTGCCGGCCGTCTTGGTCCTCTGGTGCCTAGGTCGAGTTCTCGAAGCGATCGTCGGCAAGAGCCCGGAACGCGTTCGTTCACGCTTGGCCCGACAGGAACTCATCAACATGTTCCGTGAAGGCCACACGGCAGGGCTCTTGGAACCGGTGCAGCTGTCGCTCGCGCAGAATTTTTTTGACATGGTCGAAAAGACGCTTGATCCGATCATCATACCGTTGCAGAGAGTCATCTCGGTCAAAGAAGGCAGCTCGATTTCTGAGGGCCTTGATATCGCGCGCCGGCATCAATTGGCCAGTCTTCCTGTCGCCGACAAACACGGACATTTGTTAGGTTACGTCTTGATTGGCGAGTTATTGTTGCTGCCGCCAAATTCCCAGGTCGTATTCCCACACTCGTTCGCCAAGATTCAACACTCAAGTTCGATGGCGAAATCCTTTATCGAGATGCGATCGGTGGACGCTGAGTTGGCACTGGTTATCGACGACCAACAACAAGTTCGCGGCCTGCTGTCAATCACAAGACTGCATGAACAATTGTTCGCGGGCGCTTTGGCACGGTGGAGAAAATAGTAGCCGTTGCCGAACGGAACGTGGTGAATTGGTTAACCGCGTGGCTAGAGCAAATTTGGCGAATTCTAACTTGGCGTCCAACTTTGTTTCTTGATCAAAGCGCTCGGTTGAGTGATGAATGATTATTGAAGAAGGAACCGAGCCTATTTGAGTCGCGCCTGACGGCGGCCCCCGAGTGGCCCGTTTCACTGCAATGGCTGCGTCGCGCGAAGATACGCAAACAAGTCGCGAACTTCCTGCTCTTGGAGCGGATGCAATAATCCGCCCGGCATCAACGATTGGGGAACTACGGAAATGTCGTCGATTTCCGGACGCGAGAGTACGTTGGTCTCGCCATTGGAACCCCGCAGGACGACCACGCGATTGTCTTGATCGATAACGAAGCCCGAAAGAACTCGGCCGTCGCTGGTGGCGATAATCGTGTTTTCGTAACCCTCGCGGATCTCCGCGCTCGGATTGACCACATTCACCAACAGTCGCTGCAAATCGTCGCGTTGGTAGTTGGTCAAGTCGGGACCAACCGTTTGCCCTTCACCGAATAACACGTGGCATTTTCCACAATTCGTCGCATAGAGTTGCTTGCCGCGATAGGGATTGCCCGACGCAACAGCCAACAACTGTTGGACTCGGATCATCTCGGCCTGCATGTCGGTCGTCGTCTCGCCGGGCAGCGTTCCCCAATGTTGCATGATCTTCGCCTTGATCTCGGGATCAGAATGTAGCGACATGCGGCGAACAGTGGCGTTGGAAATGAGCTCGCGTTCGATCCGTCCTGCTTCAATGGCTGACAACAGAGCCCAGGTCCAGTTCGCGCGAGCGGCTAATACCGATTGAGCCATGGTTTGTTCGGCTGGCGACAACCCTCGGTAACGATCAATGAACGACTTGGCAACCATTGGATCGTCAAACGCTGGCAATGCCAAAATCGCGGCGTCCCGCAGACGACGGTCCGTCCCATTTTCCGCCACAGCCATGATCACGGGCAGAGTGTCTGGGTCCGCCATATCGCCCAACACTTCGATCAATTGCAACTGCAATTGCCGGTCTCCGCTATTGTCCGCGACGATTCTTGAAGCTTCCAAGACGGCTAATCGATCGTTTCGCCGCAATCGCAATGTCAATGATCCACCGCCGGCCTCGGTCAATGCCAACACCAACTCATCGGGCAGCGCCGCCAACGATCGGCCCTGAAATGCCGCTTCAAACCCTCGGAGCACAGTCTCGATACAAACACGATCAGGAGCCTGACGCAACAACCGAGCACAGGCCATCAAGTCTCGTTGAGTACCCGCTTGAGCGAACCGCCGCATCAATCGTTCGAGAATCGTCTGCTGAACGAGCGGTTGTTGCCAGAACGATTCGCTGTCGAACAACGTCAGCACCGCGTCCGGGCTCTCGCCAATGCAGGACTCGATCGCCCACCACAGCAGCATCGGCTGGTGAATGTCGGTCAAGTCTTCGCTTCGTCCCAGCAATGTTCGAACCACGGGTAATGCTTGTTCGGGCGGGAGCCGACGCGCGGAACACGCCAATTGACTGCGGACTTCGACATTTGGTTCCACGGATGACATCGCGACAAGTCGCATGGCGATTTCTTCGGAAACCAATCGCTGGTCACACAACAATCGCACCGTCCACAGTCGCACGTACGGATCGGCGTGCCCCAGAAGTTCTAGGGACGTTGCCAGGTCCAAGCCTCCGACGGCATGCAACGCCCACAGACAGTCCAATGGAAAGCGCGTTCCTTGATCATGGATCAATGCTTTCAGCGATTCTACTGCTGATTGGTCGCTCCGTTCGGCGATGATCCGCAACGCCATCTCGCGCAGCCAGCGATTGGGCGATTGCAAGGTTGTCAGGAGTTCGGGCGTGGAATGGTTGGCCAAGTTGATCGTCGGTCGAGGGGGAGGCGGCCCATCGGTCGCAGCCATGATTCGATAGATCCGGCCGCTACTTTGATCAATCCGACCCTGATAATGACTGGCGTGATCGATTCTCTGCTCGTAGAAGTCGGCGACATAGATATGGCCGTCGGGACCGGATTGGATATGGACCGGGCGACACCACGTATCGTCCGTCGTGAACGCGTGGCCAACATCATGAGTTTGGAAAGAAGATCCGAGCGGTTGGCGCTCCGAAATTGTAATCTGACTTTGCAGTGGAGCCACACCAAAAACAAGTCCGTGATATCGGGCCGGCAAGGCCGTCGCTTCGTAAACCAACAGATCATGCGTGAACCGAGCGGCACTGGGGTGTTTCATCTGCGGAAAGTATCCAAACGCATAAGGATTCGACAATTCACCGTGTTTGCCAAATCCTTTCTGGTAGTACCCACCCTGAACAAAATGAAATCCCCGCGTATCGCCTCCGTTGTGCCCCGAAAAGATTCGCCCTTGGCTATCGATCTCGACCCCAAACGAATTGCCGCCGCCTTCCGCAAAGATTTCGTATCGTCTGTGTTTGGGATGGTAACGCCAAATCACCTGCCCCAATGAATGAATCGGAGCTTCCTCGCTGCCGGGTCGTTTGATCACGCCCGTCACGGTGCTACCTTGAGCGGCATAGAGCCAGCCATCTGGCCCCCAGCGCAAACTGTTCGCCAGCGAATGCGAATCTTCAATTCCAAAACCTGCCAAATGCACTTCAGGGTCCCCGTCGGGACGATCGTCGCCGTCTCGATCGGCATAAAACAACAAATACGGTGGGTTCAAGACCCAAACTCCCCCGCTGCCAATCGCAAACGAAGATACGAGGCTCAGCCCTTCGACAAAGGTCTGCTGAAATTCGAAATAACCGTCACCGTCTCGGTCTTCATGAAGGGTGATCTTGTCCGCACCGACAAAATGATGCGGCGGAGCTGGTGGAACTTTGTCGTACACCGTGCGCAGAAACTTGTCGCGGCCGACGGGCGTCAGACCCGCTGGGTTCGGGTATTGGAGATATTGGACCACCCACAGTCGGCCTCGTTCGTCAAACTTGAACGACAACGGTTGACCGATATCCGGATCGCCCAAGACTAACTCCATTCGCAAATCACCCGGCGTCTTGAATCGCTGGAGCGCCGCTTGCGGGCTCAGCGGTCCAATTTCGTCGTGCAGCTTTTTCAACGCGGCCTTGGCAGCGACCGAATCGATGAGTTCGCGAAACCTGGGCAACGATTCAATTCCTTCTGCAGGCCGGCTCCACTTCAGTTCGTCGCCCGGTCGATGTTGCCAATCGCCAGCCATCCGAATGGCCTGATCACCGCCGAACAAAACTGGGGCCGCCACATTGAAGTTGGTGCGGGCATCGCGGAAAAAGATTCGAACGGCAACCACATTCGGTTGATCAAGCAACACGAGTTGCGATGGAATCTTGAAATAGGCGTCGTGACCTAACCCGCTGCGAAATTCAGGCGGGAAGTTGCCGAATTGGCCGATCGACACACCATTCAAGAAAACTTCGCGCGCGTCATCGACCGCTTCCACGAAGAGTTCCAATTCCTGGTCGCCCCAGGAATTCGGTACCTCGACCGCGCAACGGAACCAGGCGAACCCATCGCGAGTGTATTCGAGACCACTTGGCGGCTCTTTCCAAACAGCCGGAATTGCAACCTTGCTCCATTGGTCCTGGCGCTCGTCCTGCAAGCAAGCTACCGATGGCGACAACGCGAGAAGTCCAAGCGACCAAAACACACCAACAAAGACGTTACTGAGAAACAAACGCAGCATACGACGACTCGCCAATTCCTGGCCTAGCCTAGGCCGTCAGAACGAATCCATCCCCGAGTGCAACTTAACGTGTTCACTCGGACGAGTCAAATACCGCTCGAATCGCAATCAAGCGATCGTCGACCGACTGCGGCACATGGTGCTTCGAGTCAAATGCCCAACGCTAAACAAAAACAGCACGCCCCCGGACCCTGGTTCGGGGACGGCTGTCATTCGCCAAGACAGGGCGACACTGTTCGAGAATATCGAGTGGTATTGCACGACAACACTGGACTCGATTTGGCTAAACGTCGCTCGGAATCCAGTAAAACTCGACAAGCCTAGCTTAGTTAAAAGCTGCCGAGTTTGTAGCGAAATTAGCCAAGAAATTCGGCGGACCCACAAAAAATCCATGATCTGGCGATCGTGGCTGCGGTTCCATCGCACTGAACGGTCGTTTTACCGCAAGTTAAAAACGGTGTCCATTTCGGCCGAAATCTCCTTCAATTGGTCCAGTCCACCGCCATTGACTTCGGCAGCCGCCCAACCGTGGTAGTTAATCTCCACCAAAGCTTTGCGGACGTCCGCCCAATCCAAGTCCCCTTCCGTGATCTTCGTGAATTGGTCGTTGGCTCGCGAAAATCCCTTGACGTCCAACTTGATGATTCGCTTACCCAGCTGACGAATCCAATCGCCCATACTGCCATATTTCCAGTGATTGCCGATATCGAACTGCATGCCAACCCAGGGCGAATTCAGTTCGTCGACATACTTCACAAACTTGTCAGCCGTTTGGGTGTGAGGTCCTTTGTGATCGTACAAGAAATGATTCCAAACATTTTCGATCGCAATCGCGACGCCCAACTTTGAGGCCAACGGCAGGGCTTTGGCAATGTTTTCGATCGAACGCGGCCAGATCTCATTCTCAGGGCCGTCCTTGCCGTGCCCAACGACCAAGAGAACGGTGTGGCCACCCACAGCCTTGGTTGCGTCCAGGGCATGCTTTAGATCGTCCAATGCTTTTTGCCGTGTTGCGGGATTCGAATCCGTGTGTCGATCGTTCCAATGGCTCGAACAAACGGTTCCATCGACCGGCAGCCCAGTTTCTTGGATCGCGTTGAGCGTTGCTTTTACGTCCATGCCCGGCGAGTCCATTTCAATCCCATCGAATCCCGCCTCTTTACAAGCATTGAACTTGTCGATCAGAGTGCCTTCCACGCCAACCATACCGATCTTGAGCGTCTTGTAGAGCCGACCTTTAAGAGAGACATCGTCCAATGCTCGATCGGCACTGCGAGTCGCACCAAACGCAGAAACCGCCCCGCCCGCCGAGCCTGCCAACAGCGTGCCGCCCACACATGTTGAAGCGGCTTGGAGAAAATGTCGTCGGTGAATTGCTGGAATCGGCATCGGGTATACTCCTCGGAAGTCTTTCGAGATTGAAGTGTCTCAGGGACAATCGCTCGTTTCGATCCTCGGTATCGAACCACCCATTTGGAGCGGAACGATCGTTGGAGCCAGGAACGAACGACGATCCTATATTAAACGGTGCCGGAACCACAAACAACATGCCGCACGTCCGGTTAAATCACACCGCAGAAAACTAACGGAACTGATCGACCACAACTTCCCAGAGTTTTTCGGCTTTGGGCAAACCTTCCTGAGGACGCAACTTGGCAACCGTCAAGAACTCGGCGAAGTTCTTTTTTGGCAAATTGAGTCGATATTTGACATCACCACCCGTTTTTGAACTCTGGGATCCGGCTTCGGCGACCTGCAACGCGATGGTCAGTTGCTGCAAATGCATGTCTTGGGCTCGGATCAAATAATCTGCCAATTGAAAATTCAAGGTCTTCAAGTGGAATTCCTTCAATGCCTTGTTCAAGGCAGCGGCGTCTTTGCCTTCCATGATCTTCCGCACGACCTGGTCGTCATTGCCGCGAATGGTCAAGGTGACGTTATGCCCGATCGGATCGGCTGCAGCCAATGAGAATTCAGTTAGATTGAAAATTTGCTTCGCCATCTGTTCGAGTTTTTCGGCTTCACTCAAGTTGGTGTTGCTGAGAATCTGCTGCAAATGGTCTTGATGTGTCGGATCGCTCCCGCAACCGCTCGCTAACGCGGCTATCACCAACCCAAGGAGCCAAAGCCAACGGAATTGACAGTGCTGAAACATTGGATCTCCCTTCCGGTCGCTCTTTAATCCCCTTGTTTCTCAATTATCGGGCCCCAATCCAGCTCCGAAAGGGGGCTCAACCACATCTGTTCGTTCGGTTGAACTGCGATAAACTTGGGGACCATGGATTGGATCTCGATCGACAGTTTGCAACCAAACGATCAGCAGCCCCTCATAACGGGGCTGATTGGTAGTAGTGCGCCGATGCAGGACGTTTACCGCATGACGCGCAAGGCGGCCGCCTCGCAGGCCTCCGTCCTTTTGATCGGCGAAACCGGCACCGGAAAAGAACTTGTGGCCCGAGCACTGCATTTGATGAGCAACCGTGATAGTGGGCCGTTGGTCAAAGTCAATTGCGGAGCCCTGAGCGAAAGTTTGCTAGAAAGCGAGTTGTTTGGCCACGTTCGGGGGTCGTTTACGGGAGCCGTGGCCAACCGGACAGGTCGCTTCGAAGCCGCTCATACGGGCTCGATCTTCTTGGACGAGATCAATTCGACCAGCCTGCAATTGCAGATCAAATTGCTCCGCGTGCTCCAAGAACGCGAATTCGAACGCGTGGGCGATACGCAAACGGTTCAGGTGGACGTCCGAGTCATCGCGGCCAGCAACCGGGATTTGTGGAGCTTGGTCAAACGCCACGAGTTTCGCGAGGATCTGTATTGGCGGCTCAATGTGGTTCCGATCCAGATTCCACCGCTGCGAGCTCGGCCGGCGGACATTCCACCATTGGTCCGTTACTTTGCCAAAGTTTATAGTGACGCCAATAATGTCCTGGTGAGTCGAATTTCTCGCGAAGCACTCGAAGCACTGGAGAGTTACAGTTGGCCCGGAAACGTTCGTGAGTTGCAAAACTACATCGAGCGTGCCATTATCCTTTCCGAAGACGACACGATCGCCCGACAGCATTTACCAGAACACTTGTTCGATTCCGAGGTTGCCGCTCGGTTGACGGCCCCCGTCGTTGGCTCCGACGCCCAAGAATTGGATGACATTGAACTTGCGGAATTGGTCCGTCACGTGGTGCAACGTGGACTCCAGGTCGCGGAACCTTCGGACAGCGAACTTCACTCACAAGTCATCGATCAATTTGAGAAAGAACTCCTGGCCCAAGTCCTACTGCGATGTGGCGGTGTCCAGACCAAAGCGGCGACACTGTTGGGAATCAATCGGAACACGCTGTACAAGAAACTGAAACAGTTTGGCTTGGATCAATCCGAAATGACGGAAGAGAAAGTAGAGTGAGCGTGTGGATTTGATTTTGGCATCGTTGGTTGTCGCGGCTTACGCGTCAGCTTGGGTCTTGGGCTGGTGGCGGTGGCAGTATTCCAAGACCGCGACCGATGGGCTCTACGCCACCAGCGATGAGGTCGTACCCGGCCATCGCCTGAATGTCGGGTTCAATGGATTGGTGTTGATCGGGTTGATTGCCCAGTCCGCGTTCCTAATCGTGACGACTCAGATGGACTTGGCCCAGTCCATGTTCCCTTCGGGTTGGTTCGTGTGGGGGAATTTGGGGGCCTGGTTATTAGTGGCGGGCTTGGTTCTTCAATTGAACCATCGGCGCATGCATGTGTTTGGCTTGTTTGTCTTACCGGTCGCCTTGGTGTTTTTTGGCTTGGCATATTTTGCCCACCGACCCGGTCCCGACGAGCAAGCGGCAACTCCCATGCTTTGGCGATGGCTACATGCAGGTAGTTTGGTCGTTGGAAGTCTGGCGGCGGTCGTCGCCTTCTCAGCCGGGGTGTTGTACATGATGCAATCCAACCGGTTGAAACAAAAACGACCTTCACTTGGTTCAGCAATCCCCAGTCTCGAAAAGCTCCAACTGCTTGGTGAGCGGGGCCTGCTGTTTGCGACATTGGCGGTCGGCTTGGGGTGGATGAGTGGTATCCTGATGAATCTTGTTGCGCAGGCCGGGCAGCCAATTGTCGTGTGGTCACATCCAGTCGTCTGGACCGCCTCGCTGTTGTTTGGCTGGCTGTTGGCGGCGACCGCGTTTGGTTTGCTTTATGAACCGGCTCGGTACGGACGCAAGGTCGCGTACCTGACAATCGCCACCGGTTTGTTCCTCGCCATCGAATTGTTCGTCGTTTGGATGACCGGCCATGGCGTCGGAGGACGAGTCGGATGAAACTGGTTGTCATCGGTGCCAGTCATCACTTGACGCCTTTGGACGTCCGAGAAAAACTGGCCATTCCCAAATCCAATGTTGCCCCGCTGCTGTTGCGATTGCAAGAAGAATTGCCAGCGGTCGAATGCGTGCTGTTGAGCACCTGCAATCGCATCGAATGGTATCTGGCCGTCCCAATCGATCAGTTCGAAGCAACGGAATGTTGGGTCGTGAACGTCTTTGCCCAACAAGCCGAACTGACCATCGAGCAACTACAGCCATTTTTGTTTCAATTGGTCGATCAAGCCGCCACGGAACATTTGTTTCGTGTCGCCGCCAGTTTGGATAGCATGGTTGTCGGCGAGTCTCAAATCATCAGCCAAGTCCGTGAGGCCTACGATGAAGCCGCCAAATTGCAGCGATTGTTGCCCGGCGTGCATCCTTGGTTCCAAAAAGCCATTGCGGTCGCCAAGTCCATCACGACCGAAACCGCGTTGCATCGCCATCGAGTGAGCATCCCCAGTGTGGCGATCAGCGGTTTCGCCGCAGATATCTTTGAAACCTTGTCCGACAAACGGATCTTGCTGATTGGGGCCGGACAGATTGCCGAGGAAACATTGGTGTATCTCCAAGACCATGGGGTCCGGTCCGTGCATTTGGTGAATCGCACCGCAAGTCATGCCACGGAATTAGCCGACCGATTTGGCGGACAAGCTCATCCCTGGGAGGATCTGGGCAATCAAATCCAATTGGCGGATCTGGTCGTTTCCACAACGGGGTCGGCGCATCACATCGTTGATGTGCCTACGTTCCAAAAACTATACCAAAAACGACACCAACGTCCCTTGTTGATTTTGGACTTGGCGATTCCTCGCGACTTCGAACCAGGGATTTCGGATCTGCCAAACGTCTACTTGTACACCATCGACGACTTAAAAGCTCAGTGCCAACGCAACCTTCACTTACGTGAAAAAGAGCTGCCTAAAGCCGAAGATATCGTGCGGCAACATGTAGAGCGTTTCCAACAAGAATGGAACCTCCGCAACTCCGTCCCAGCCATCCAACAACTGCGCGATCGAACGGACGAAATCAAGCAGGAAGAACTTGCGAGACTGTTGAACAAGATCCCCGACCTAACTCCCGAATTGCGGAAAGAGCTAGAAATTGCCTTCGATCGATTGGTCAACAAAATCCTCCATCGTCCGCTTACATCCCTGCGCGCCGAAGCCAAATCCGGTCAACCCCAACAACTGGTCGATTCCCTCAAACGGCTCTTCCAACTAAATGATTGACGTTAGTCCGTCGTTCAACGAGTATCCCGGTCCCAACCGAGTCTCGCGAGTAGGCCGATCGGGCTTGATCTGGGGTACGAAGCCTCCAGGCTTGGGGGAAATCCCGCCGATGTACTCGGCGGATTGTTTCGGTTTTTCGCTACACCAGCGGGCCTGGGATTTGAAGGCCGTAGGACCGGGCTGTCTTCAGACACGTCTGCAAGTAGGCCGATCGGGTTTTGATCTGGGGTACGAACCGCCCGGACTTGCGAGCGTGAATCATTGCGGTCTCGGTTGAATTCACTTGCTAAACAAGTCTGTCCCTCGACCGCTTTTCCGCACCGGGTTCCTCTCTAACCTCACAGCTTCCGCTCCGACCGGATGAACCGGTGAACTTTTTCCAACATTTCTGCAATAATCAGACTCTGGATCGGTACTTCTATCTCAGCGAGCGGCTGGGAGCTTCGACCGATGGAACAAAATGACCGATATCGCTGGCCGACAAAGACAGTTCGAACAATGCGTTGATCAGCACCACGAGGGGCTGTATCGGGTCGCGTTGCGTCTGACCGGTAGGGAAGCGGTGGCGTCAGAATTGGTCCAAGAAACGTACCTGCAGGCGTGGCGCGGTTTGCCGTCGTTGCGTGACGTCGAACGAATGCGAGCTTGGCTGTATGCGATTCTCCGTCGCCAATTCCTCAAGTCGTTGGGCCGCTCGCCGGAATGGCTAGCGACCGATTTTCACTCAACAACCGAGAACGACGACGGAGAACAATCGACCGGGACAAGTTGGTTGGACCAGCACGCCGCTGTTCCTGACCAGGCGCCGCAAACGGCCCAACGAGACATGATTCAGTGGGCGCTCCAACGGCTTGATGTTCGTTATCGCTTCCCAGTCCTGCTGCAGCTGGTGGAAGAAATGAGTGTGGACGAAATCGGTCAAGCATTGGAGTTGCCACAGGGGACGGTGCTTTCACATCTGCATCGGGGCAAACAACAACTCCGAGCGATTTTGGAACGGGAGATGGCCAGTGGACAGAGTTGATGGGCACGACCCAAGTTCCGAATTGAATGACGTCGCCTTGAGTCAGCGACTGCGCGATGTTGCCGTTCCGTCAGACTTGCGGGCCAAATTACTGGCAATCCCTGAGACGGATACGCCGGCGACGTTATCCTCGGCCCCCACAACCAACTCTGTCACTTGGCGCCACCGAACGGGCTGGGTCGTGGCGTTCGCCGCAGCCGCCTTGGGATCACTTGTCGCGTGGCAGTACTTCGGAGTCGAAGACAATGTTTCGGAACTTGTTCTCAAGACAAATGGGGAAGCAAGCCCACTGACCATCGAGCAGTTCGGTCCAGGGTCACCTGAGGCGAATACTACAACCTCGCAATCCACAGAAGCTTTGGAACTGAAGCAGTGGCTGGACGAACATCAAGCCCGCGTCGAAGCCATCCAAAGTGAACTTGCCGAATTCGAACTTCATGAACTTGAGCATCGTCGCGTCAAACGGCAGAGCCAGTCGATCGTCGGATTGTCGCATCGCGAGACTGTCGCCTTAGCGTACGCATTGTCGGGCGAAACGATGCACCAGTGGGCTGGGGCGACAGCGGTGGTCAAGGAACAACTGAATCAAGTGGTCCGGGTGTTTCCCGAAACCAAAGGTAGTGAACTCGCGTCGCAGATTTTGTCCAACTGAATTGAAAGGAAAGACTTTATGTCAAGCAAATGCATGGGGTTTAGTTTGGGGCTGTTTTTGTTGCTCTTGGTCGGCGGCGGAATTGGCGAGGTTGCCAATGCTCAAGCGGTCTCCGAGTCGCATCTATCTAACAACCACCCTTTGATTAAACAAAAGCATGCCCGAATGGCTTCCGTCGCCGAGTTGCTTCGGGAGACTAGCGATCGAATTGACGAAACACGCGCCCTGATTGAAAAGCTGCGGTATGACGCGGAGCAATTGGACCGCGAGCTCCAGGCGGACAACGTGTCGGATGTTTCCTATCCGCAGATTCTAATGCAATTGCAGGTGCAACGGATCAATCTGAGTATCGAAAAAGCGGGGTTGGACGCCAAGTCAGAAAGGTTGCTGCAATTGGTCGGAGATCCCGCGACGGACACGCCCGACGAAAAAGCCTTAGGAAAGCGAGCCAAGCTGGAGGAGTTGTTGGAATTGGAACGGGCCGGGTTGGCACGGGCCGATCAATTGCAAAAGCGGGGGGTTTTACAATCCAACGATCTTATCGAAGCTCGCAAACGCGTCATCGAAATCGAACTGAAGTTGCTGGACTTGGAAGGACCACAACGGCCGAAGTCGCCCGAATCCGTTTGGGCTGCTGAATTGTTGTCCAAGACCGCCCTCGATCGAATTGAAGTGAATGCCAAATTGGCCACGGTCGAGAAACTCCTGGGCCCACTGCAAACACTGCGACCGAAATTATCGGCTCTGGAGGCCAACAAGAACGAACTGGACTCATGGCGCGATGAGCAAGCCAAACTGAAGGATCGCCAAATGGAATTGAAAAACCGGTTGCGAGAAATGAAAAACGAGCTGAATTTGTCTTTGGAGGGTTCGGGAAATTAGGCCCGAGCACCTGTGCGTTGAAAGTGTAGTGGATCGTTCCTACGGTACACTACATTGGCAAACAATTGAAGTTTGGTCAAAAAGGAATATACGATGTTGCGGTTGGATGTTCGTCTTGTTGGGTTGATTGTTGTCGGTTGGATGAATTCTCTGTTGGCTCCCGATGCATTGGGGCAATACGGGGTTTCCTCCGCTAGTGTGGGAATGACTCGAGCGGGTCTGATGTTGCGGGGTTCCCAATTTCGAGTTGAGGAGTTCGTCAACTATCACCGCCACGAGTTGCCGCAGCCGTCGGACGGCAAAGCCATCGCCCTCGACGTCTGTTGGGATCGCAGTGGAAATGGCAACTTGATTTTTCAAATTGGGTTAGCCACCGCCTCGCAACGGGGTTCCGAACTCAAGATTCGGCCACTCAATTTGGTGTTGGTCATCGATTGCAGTGGCTCGATGAGCGGCAATCGCATCGACAACGTCAAGCAGGGCATTCGCTCCTTTGTGGAACGATTGCGGCCGGAAGATTTGGTAACGATCGTCACGTACGAATCGACACCACGTGTCGCTTTGGAGGCTGCTTGCAAAACGGATGTCGCGAAAATCGACCGAGTGATCCGCGAACTCCGCGCGGGCGGATCCACAAATCTGCACGCGGGTTTGATGCTCGGGTATCAACAAGCCGAAAAACATTTTGACTCGGAGCGCACGAATCGAGTCATTCTGTTGACGGACGGGATCGCCAACACCGGCGTCATAGCACCGGCCGAGATCGCCGCCGATTCGAAAAAGTTCAACGAAAAGAACATCGACCTATCGACGATCGGTCTGGGCCACGATCTGGACCAAGATCTGTTGCGAGGTTTGTCGGATGCGGGTCGCGGGCTGCTGCATTTTATCGGTGACGATGAAGACATCGCCAAGGTGTTCGTGCGGGAGATCGACAGCCTGCTATCGTCGGCGGCTCGAGAAGTACAAGTCGACGTGCGGATCGATACCAAAAGCGAAAAAGTTCGTTTTTTTGGATACCAGCCAAAAACGACGAAGAAAAAGCATCTGTTCGCTCTGGACGATCTGAACCACGATGCCACCCAGGTCATTGTGGGCGAGATTTTGGACTCGGAAGCTTCCAAGCCTCGAAACATATCGGTCAAGTTGACTTACATTGACGAAGTTACTGGCGAAAGCGTGACGCAAAAGCAAGAACTCGAATTGGGACGATCGCCGTCTTCGGTCGTTCAGTCAGCCGATCTGCAAAAGAACTTCCGGATCGCTCGATTAGCTACGGGGCTAAAGGAGTTTGCTGAATTGATCGAACGCGAGAAACCGCAGGACGCGCATCGTCACTTGAAGAAGTTGGTCGATCAAGCAACGCGAGCCGAACACCAAGCGGACGCGGACGTAGCTCGGTTGATCGAGATCTGTCGGGGTTACCTGAAAGAATGCGAAAGCTTGGCCTCAACCGACCGTTGAGCCCCGAAGCGAACTTCGATGGTTTTGTTAGCAAAAAGGCGATTG
>JAUXWY010000441.1 GCA_030681235.1 Pirellulaceae bacterium
GGCGTTGAAAGATAATTCTAACTGCCCAATTTGCGGCGGCCCGCGTTTGGGACAAGGGGATTTGAAGACATTTGTGAAATCGAGTGATTGTAATTATCCGAAGAAGTCGTACCAGCAGTTTTGTTGGTTTTCCACCGTACGGCAACGTTTGGGGCCATGGCCTCCATTGCCGTGATGGCAAACGTTTTCTTGTTGAACTTCTGTTACGACGTGCCCGTCAAGCAGTTCTCGTTTCACTTGATGCTGATGGGATGTTTAGTTCTGGCTCCGGAACTGCCAAGAATCATGAATTTGTATTGTGAACTCGATTCGGCCAAACCTGTCGGGGAGCTTCCTAGTAAATGGCGAACCCCTGAATCTACGCATCGGCACAGTGATGACCGCTGGGTCTGTCCACTGCGGTGGACTGTCGGTAGATCGGCTTGCACGGTGACTGAACTAGGTAACGTGTGAAACTGAGGCGAGCGAAATGCCCTGTTTCTAACTTAGTTTTGGGCGGTGGTTGGAGACGGAATGTTCGGAAATTCAATCGAGATAAGCAGGGAGACCTCGGCGAGCAGCAGACGTTCGAAACTCAGCCGAGGAGTCAAAGCCTCCATAGTAGCGTTGACCAACGGGAACCAAACCCGATGCGAGCGAAGGGAGGTAGGAAAGTGGATGCGAGAAAAACCATGCAAGCACCGAGGCGACATCACTTGCAAAAGGTGCTCGGACCGCAGTCGGCATCATCGTCAACCGTGTGGCGACTGCGTAACTTGCGGCACCCGATTTACCCCTGGCACACAATTTCCCTCCTCGTCGACCAACACTGAAACTTGCCGCCCAATCGTTCGATTCGACTACAAACACGCCAGTGGAGCGAGGATTAACCACTACGAGCGATTGCTTCCACAGGTTCCCTACAACCGCTCCCTCCATGCCCTTCCGTGTTCGACTGCTGAGTCCATTTAAAGACGCCCCAGGTTACACTCGATCAAGACCGCCTTTGTAGCCGGCGAACTCGTTGGTTTCGATTCCCATTCGTTCCAGGATGGTGACGAAGAGATGAGCGAGAGGGAGTTCATGACTGTTGGGGTCGCTTTCCCAAACTGTGTCTTCCGCGATTCCGGCATAGGCCTGGTTGTCTTCGTTTCCTTTTCCGAACTTGAGGTAGCGGCCATTTTGGAAGCCGAGGTTTTTGCCGCCGGCGGAGATGATGGGGTAGTTCCGCGAAAGGTGGTAACTGCTGGAGGCCGACCCGTGCATCGCGAAGGTGTTGTCAAGAAGCGTACCGTTTCCGTTGGGCTCGCGGGTGTCCTTGAGCTTTTGAAGGAAGCGACCGAATTCCTCTGTTTGAAAACGGTTGTAGGTTCCGAGGTTGCGCCAGCCGTTGAGTTTCTTGACATCGTGGGTCAAGCTATGGGCGTTGTTGAGACCGACGGCCCGAGCGAGAAGATCCTGCGGTCCCCCGGTGTTTTCCCGGCCCATCATGTAGGTGGCGACACGGGTAGAATCGCTGAGGAAGGCCAGGAAGATGAGTTCGTAGATGGTCTGAATGTAAGCCCGGCTGTCGCGGACGGTGACCTCAAGATTCAAGTGGTCGGCATCGACTTCGGGAAGGGCCGTATCGATCCATTGTTCGGCTTTGAGCAACTTGATCTCGGTATCGCGTACGGAGTCGAGGTATTGCTGGAGCGTTTCGCGGTCGTGGCTCGAGAGCTTTCGGTTGAGCGTGTTGACGTTGCCGATGAGGAGGTCGAGCGCGCTTTTGCTGCGGGCAAGTTTGTCACGGGTTTCCCTGCCTTGAGTGACGAACAGGAGATCAAAGATTTCTTTGGGTCGGTTGATCGATGGGATGGGGCGGCCTTGTTGATCGAAGGAAGAAGTGTGAGTGGCGCGGGGAGCGCCAGTCCCGGCATTGGTGGATAAGACGAGGGAAGAGTGGCGGGTGTGGCGTCCGACGTGAGCGGCGATGATCTGGTCCAGCGAGATCGTGTTCTTGTAAGGTCCATCGCTTCCGGTATCGGCGCCGGTGAGGTATTGGTCGGCATTGGCGTGGCCGATGACTTTGCGAACGGCTGGATGGGAGAGTCCGGAGTAAATCGTGATCTCGTTGCGCAGCGGTTCGAGAACATCGAGGACCTTGGTGAGGCGGAAGTCGCGTTCGCCTCCTACAGGGAACCAGCTCCAGTCCGTCCAGGCCGGGTCATCCTTCCGCGGCAGACCCACTCCGTCCGGATGGTAGATGCTGACAAAGCGAACCATCTTTTCCCGTGGCTCTTTCGTGGCGGCAAAAGTCTCCATCCAGGGCAAGGTGAGGCCAATGCCAGCGCATTGAAGTAACGTACGTCGTTTCATGAGGGATCGGTTATTGGTCATCGCCGGTTTCCTGCGTGATTTTTTGACTGAACAAATTGCTGTGAATGACGATGGAAACGAGGTCATGCAGACCGTTTCCACGTTCTTTGAGTTCGGCTGCCATTTTGTCGATCTCACTTCGGTCAGCGAAGGACATCGGGCGACCCAAGGCATAGGTGCTCAATTTGTGAACCATCGCTCTTGCGAACTGGTCTTGTCGGTCGGCCATGAGGTAACGTTTCAATCCCGCCGCTCCGTCCAATGATTGATTGTTGTAGAGAACGGCGGTAGCATCGACCGGTTGGTCATTGATGGTGGTACGGAAGCGACCGATGGCATCAAAATTTTCTAAGGAAAGCCCCCAGGGATCGATCTTGGCGTGACAGGATCGGCAGGCGGCCTGGTTGCGATGATCGGCCATACGTTCCTTCGGAGTCATCTGGAGAATCCGGGGGTCGGTCAGGTCCACCTCGGGAACATTGGGTGGCGGTGGTGGCGGTGGGTCGTGGAGAATTCTCTCCAGGAGCCAAACTCCCCGCTTGAGAGGATTGGAATCAACACCGGTGGAATTCATGGTGAGGACGGCAGCAGTGGTGAGGAGGCCGCCGCGGTTGACCCCGTTGCTGTTGACCTCGGAGCTGAGGGGGACTTTTCGAAATTCTTGCCCGGTAACGCCCCGGATTCCGTAGTGCCGCGCCAGGGGTTCGTTGATG